>NZ_JBQEON010000013.1:0-159679 GCF_052045245.1 Burkholderia sp. 22313 | reverse complement strand
CAACCTCGGCACCACCAACGTCGCGCTCACCAACACGCAAGGCGACCTGACCGTCGGCGGCCCGGTCGCGTGGAACAGCGACCGCGCACTCACGCTCACGTCGCAGAAGGGCAACGTCGACCTGCAGCAGGCGCTGTCCGCCACCGGCGCGAACGCGAGCCTGAACGTCAACGCCGCCGACAAGATCCGCATCGACGAGGCGGTCAAGCTCACCGGCCGCAACGCGCACCTCGAGCTCAATTCGAAGAACGGCCATACGCTGAACAACGGCGCTGCCGTGACGCTGTCCGGCGACAACGCATCGTTCCGCTCCAACGGCGAGGACTACAAGGTGCTGCACACGGTGGCCGACCTGCGTAACGTCGATACGAATCTCGGCGGTCGTTACGTGATCGGCAATACGATCGACGGTGCGAACGCAAGCTTCCGCAGTATCGGTGGAAACGGCACGTTCCGCGGCGTATTCGACGGCCTCGGCAACACGATCAGCCGCCTGTCGATCACCAACACCGGACCCAATGTCGGCCTGTTCGGGCAAAACACCGGCTACCTCGCGAACCTGACGCTCGATTCGCTGACGGTCGACGGCACGTCGGCCGCCCGCGCGCGGTTCGTCGGCGGGCTCGTCGGCGACAACCTGGGTGGACGCATCACCAATGTCACCGCGAAAAACACGAACGTCTCGTACACCGGCCGGGAAGTGGTCATGATGGGCGGCCTCGTCGGCCGGAACCTCGGCACGATCGAGCGCGCGAACTTCTCCGGGCGCGTCGCGGGTACCGCGAACACGCTTTCCGTCGGTGGCCTGGTCGGCGCCAACGGCGGCACGATCGCCGACAGCACGGCTTCCGGCGACGTCACCTTGTCCGGCCGCACCGTCTTCCCCATCGATGGATCGTTCAACCGGGAAGTCCAGAGCGCCGGCGGGCTCGTCGGGATGAATGACGGCCTGATCGTTCGTTCATCGAGCAGCGGGCGCGTGTCCGGCCGCGAAGATACGAGCACGGGTGGCTTCGTCGGCGTCAACTTCGGCACGATTCGCGACGCGTCGGCCAACGCGACCGTCACGGCCGGCAGAGGCAGTTATGTCGGCGGCTTCGCGGGCAAGATCCGCAACACCGGTACGATCTCGAATGCGTCCGCATCCGGCCCGGTCTCGGCCAACGGTGCGATCGCGATCGGCGGGTTCATCGGCGATAACGAGCGCGGCACGCTCGACGGCGTGCAATCGGTTAGCGACGTCACCGATCTTGCCAGCGGCCATGTCGGCGGCCTGATCGGCAGGAACGGCGGCACGATTCGCAACGCGCAAGCCAAGGGCACGGTGGCGGCGGGCCGAAATAGCCACGCCGGTGGGCTCGTCGGCACGAACTACGGCACCGTGTCGAACGCGCGTGCGATGGGTAAGGTCATCGCTGGCGACAACAGCGATGCTGGCGGGCTCGTCGGCCTGAACACGGGGGCGCTGGATATCGTGAAAGCCGCCGCCGACGTGAAGGCGGGCAACGGCAGCCGTGTCGGCGGATTGGTCGGCACGAACCAGGGCAACCGCGCGATCGTGCGTCGTGCGACCGCGACTGGCAATGCCACGGCGAACAGCTCGACCGTCGGCGGCCTGGTGGGGCTGAACGATCAGGGCGCCGTCATCGAAGGCGCGTCGTCCACCGGCACGCTTGCGGGCACCTATTCGATCATGGGCGGCCTCGTCGGCGAAAACGTCGGCACGATCCGTGCGTCGACGTCGAGCAGCCGTTTCGATTCGGCATCGGCGGCATACCCCGGGCTCTACTGGGGCACCCTGGTCGGCTTCAACGACCGCACCGGCAACATCGAAGCCAGCTCGGTCGGTGGCGCGCCCCAGCCTTACCGGATGGTCGGCATGAGTATCGGCAAGATCGACGGGCAGTGGCGTTACGGTTCGGTCAGTTGGTAATGTCGAGTCGAACCGGCTGGGTTCGGCATGACGCTCCGCTCGGGTGACGAGCGGGGCCCGAAAAGCGATGACGGGGCGGCTTCGTCGAAGCCGCCCCGTCGTCGCGATAACACCGTGGTAGCCACGCCGCAGCATCGCCTTCGAGAACCCGTACCCTGCCGTTGTACGAGGTGCTCATGTTTTTCGCGCGCTGGTCACCATCGGGACTGCGCCCGCATCAGTACCGTTGACGTGCTACCACGATTTTCAGCACCCCTTGACATCGCGCGCGGCAACGCCTTGGCCACATCGCGCTCGACAAACAGGGCGCGCCGAACGAACACGTCAAATGCGGGCCTGTTGGATAGAGAGGAGAGTCGTTGCACAGCATCGACAGGTATGTCGACGAAAGCATCGATACGCGATCGCGTACCTCTTGCGAATGCCGCACGCTCATCCCGCTTCAATCGGGACAAGCTTACTTCGCGGCGGCCCCGTCGCAAATGGAATGGTCGGGAATCTCCACCACGCGCCCTTCCAGCGTTTGCGGCACGCCTGGATACACATTGAAGGGTTCCGTGATCTTCCCGTCCACCTTGGCGCCCTTCACCGCATAACGCACGCTTCCCGTCGCAGTCAGCCGCGCGCCCTGCGCGTCGCACGCAACGGACAACTTCGCCCGCTCGCTCTCCGGCATTTGCCGGACCAGCGCGCTGAACCCCAGGTTGACGACGACACTGCCGGTGGCCTTCTGCCGCCCCTGCGTCATCACCTTGATCTCGGGTTTGACGTCCAGCCGATAAACCGTCTCGTGCTGAACGGCCTTCAACGGCTTCAATACGATGTTCTTGGTCTGCCCGGGCGCGAGACTCAGCTTGAATGGAAACGCAACCAGCGTCGGCTGCGCCTCTTCGCCGACCGGTTCGAGCTTCTCGTCTTTCAGCAGCACACCGGGGTTGAGCAAGCGTGACAATGAAATGGTCACGTACTCCGGACGGTCGCCGTTGTTGATGATCTGTACGCTTGTCGTGCCCGAATCGATCACGATCTCCTTGGGAAACAGATCGATCGTCGCAGCGGCAAGGCCGGGAATGAATCCGGCGGACGCTACCGCAATCGGAAGAATGAATGCATGCAATCTCATGTTCGGATCCTCGTAAGTCGGCCCCCTGCGAAAGCAGGCCGGGACTGCCGTCTCGCGTGCGCTCGCATCTGCCGGCACGGCACGCACGGATGAACGTGGACGACAATCGGAAACAGAAGGTAGAAAGAACGCCGCCCGCAACACGGCGGGCGGTCAGAAAGCTGGATTGCCCCCGGCATGGGAGGCTGCCGTTGCTACTTTTGCTTCGGCACGATCGGTTCGAAAACCAGCGACAGTTCGCCCGTATAGGTGCCAGCCGTGCTCTGGAAATCGCCTTCCGGCGGAAACGCCGAGACCGCGAGACTGTAGAAACCCTCGGAATCGATATTCGGCGACGGTGGCGTCGGGTTGTTGAACTCGATCGCCTGGCCGACGACCATCGGCTTCTGTTCCGCGCCTTCGGCGCCGATGGTGACGGCCGCCTTCCGGAACGCGAGCGTCGGTTTCGCCTGGTTCCGGATATCCAGCGGCTGATCCATGCGAACCTGGAACTTGCCCGTCGTCGACACCACGCACAACCGCGCTTGCACCTCGTAGGCAGTCTCCCAGCCGCCCAACTGCTGCATCGTCAGGCCCCGTTCGAACCAGCCGTTCTTGCCATCACAGCCGTTCGTGCCATCGGTGATGATCAGGTTGTTCGGGCGAACGACCTTGGCCGTGACCTTGCTTGTCATCTTGCCGGTGATCAAGATGAGCTGCGCCGACGCGGCCATCGGCAGGCACGCCACCACCGCCAGCAGTCCTTTCAAAATGACTGTCCGCATTTCGCCTCCTACGACTTCGTGATGATCGTGAACGACAGCACATCGCTATAGTCGCCTGCATCCGCGCCCGAACCCACCGACGTCCTGAACGTGGGAACGAAGCAGGTGCGATTGCCTTGGTTCAACTGCACCGGGCTTCCGGCTGTATTCGGCAACGCAAACCTGGCGCTGCCGCTGTCCAGTGTCAGATCGTACGGAACCGTCTGGGACGGCTTGCTGGTATTCTTGAGCAGATACCGGTTATCCAGAATGCCATTCTCGCTCGTCGCGTTGATCACGAAACTACGATAACCTTCGTCCTTGCGCGTGTACGTGAAGCAGAGCTGCTCTGCAACACCCGCGAGCGTCTTCTCGCCGTCGCCGCGCGGCAATTCCCCGAGATTCCAGTCCGGCACGACCGCATCGACCATGATGGCGGCCGGCGGCTGCGGCGGCTTAATCTCCGGATCGATCACCTTGCATGAGCTGCCGCTGCCGATGCTGCTGACATAGGCTGCACCCGTGATTTCGCCAACATCGTCGCCGGTTGTGTAGTTGCCGGCGCGGATGGCAATGCCGGGCCAATCCTTGATCACGGAATTGTCGACCAAAACCTCGATCGTGGCAGAATGCGCGCCCTTGTTGTCCCATCCAGGCAGAGGCTTCGCCGGCTTCTGACCGTCTAGTGCGTAATACATCACATAAGTGACGTGGTTATCATAATATTTCGAGTGTCGTGTGCCGTTCATTACGACATACTTGGCCGTAGCGCTGCTTGGATTCATCCTCCCCTCTCCGTCGTACGTGTAGACCATGACACCACGGGAATTGAACACTGTGTCAGGTCTGAGCTCCCCGGTGCTCGTTTTACCCAAGTTACCCGTAATGGGTCGGTAATTGACGACCAGACTGATCGTGCTGGTTCCATCTCCGTTGTTTTGCCAGGAGCACGCACCATAGCTGTTGATCACATTGCCATACTGAAGTTTCACGATGGTCTGAGCTGACGTATTGCAGGAAAGCACCGCCAGAAGTGCGCCGAACATGCACCTTTGCCAATGCCGGACAATTTCGAATTTCTTCATCGATCTCTTCATTCCGATTAGGTCAACACACTGGATGAGTGATTGCTTGCCGCTCGCCCTTTACAAGGTGCCGGCGCACTCCGCTTCGATGCACACGCATTAGCGCACCTGAGCTGCATGCTGATAAATCACCACGCCATATCCAACATTGACGAACAGCGGGGCCGGTACGCCTTCGCCCTGCGCAGCGTCGACAACGATCCGTTCCTTCGGCTTGAACGTGATGCGCCAAACCTGTGTTTCCGAAGGCACGGCCAGTTCTTTCAGCCCCATCCGGTATTTCTGCCCCGGCGCCAGCGTCAACCGCGCAGGCGATACCAGCAAGGTGGGACGCGCCACTTCGGCAACCGGCACCAGATGCTCGGGGGATTCCCCCGGATTGGTCAGCAGGTGCTGCTCGACATTCAGATAAAGCGGCGTATCGCCCACATTCTCGACATACAGTTCGCGCGCCGCCGCCTGCCCCGGCTCCAGCGTCAGCTCCGCGCGCGACAGCTTCAGCAGGCCGGTGGCCGAGCTGTACGTGCAGGCCAACACAGCGAGCAAGCCGAGCCCGACGCGCGCGATGCGCATCATCACGGGCACTCCAGCGTCTGCGGCTTGCTGTCGACACTCAACGTCATCCGTTTCGTCGCGAAATGCTGCGGCGTGCCCGGAAATACGGCGATCGTTTGTGCCTGCGGCGCCTTGTCATACGTCACATCGGTAAAGATCTGGCGCACGTTGCCCGTGTTCTCGAGCGTCAGCCCGCCGCTCTCGCAGCGATGCGTCCAGCCGCCGCGCTGCTTGCCCGGCGGCGGCATGTGCCGGACGAGCACGCCATAGCCGACCGACACCGACATCGGCGCGCTGATCTTGTCCTGCGGCGCGTCGTCCACCTTGAGCGATCTGACGGGCACGATATAGAGCCGGTACAGTTCTTCGCTCGAGGGCTCCGCGAGCGACTTGAGCACGATCGAGCGCGTCTGGTTCGGCCCCAGCGTCAGCTTGTCGGGGCTCGCGAGCATGCCGGGATGCTGCAGTTCGCCGAGATCCTTCTTTTCTTCCGGCATCTTGCCCGGATTCATCACCTTCTGAACGGAGATCGACAGGTACAGCGGCGCGTCGCCCATATTCTTCACGGTGACATTCTGGTCGTGGTTGCTGAACACCTTGGTCGTGGCGGGCATCACCATCAGCTCGCCGTCGGCCTGCGCCGGTTGAGCGACGGCAAACAGCAGACCGCACACGATCGGCAACGTGGTTCGCAAATTCAGATTCATGTCGTCAATCCCTATAAATGGTTGAGTGGGCCGTCACTGGCAACGGAAATCGTTTCCGTTCGCGTCCTTCAAGCTGCACGTGTAGCGATGTCCGTTCTGGTCGAGCGTGATCTGCGACAGCATCGTCTTGCTGACGATCGAGAACAGGCCGTTCGGATGCACCGTATCGCCGGTTTCGATCACCTTGCCGCTCACCGGCTTGCCGTTCGCATCTTTCAGGAATCCGCTGTACACCATGTTGATGTCGACCTTCGCCGTTGCCGCGTAGACCTGGCCCGGGTGAGCCCGGACGATGTTCGCCGGCACCTCGACGTTCATGTCGACCTTTTCGCTGGTGCTCATCACGCGTGCGAACGGCACGTCCCGATACGCACTGAGCGGCACGGCATACGTACTGTTGCCGGCAACCGGGCTGCCTTCGACGTTGAAGCCGTACTTCATGCCCGGGATGTTCGGTGTCTTCAACAGCATCGCGCTGCCGCTCGAGCTGTAGCGACCGAACGCAACGCCCTCACGGCTGGCCGCGACCATCCCGCGATAGTTGAAATCGACGTTGCTGCCCACGCTGCTCGTGCCCAGGTTCAGCGACGCGTCGCCACGCGAGCCGGAGCGGGTGCCGTAGGTGTTCACGCTGTAATCGGTGCCAATCCGGCTCGCCGTCAGGCCGATGGTCGACGTGCCGAAGCCATCCACAAAATCCTTGCGGACGTCGCCGCTGAGCTGCGTCTGCCCGCCGGAATGCGCGGCGCTGAAGCTCGCCTGCACCTTCTCCAGCATCATGGTCATGTTGAAATACACGCCATAGCCGCCGCTGCCTTGATAGCCGCCCTTCTGGACGCCCAGCGCAAACGTGCCCCACAGGCCGTTCGGCCGGTAGTTCCAGCGCGCTTCGGCCTGCTGCGATTCGCTGTACCGCGAGCGCTGGTAGTTGTAGCCGAACGTCACGCCGCGAATGTTGCGGCTGTAGGTCACGGCGGTGCTCGGCTGACCGAAGTAGAAGCGCGACACCTCGGTGTTCTGATAGCGGCTGACCATCAGGCTGCCGAGCGCCTCGCTCGCCATCGAGATGTTGGCGTAGGCGCCGGTACTGCGTTCGCCGCTCAACAGGCCCAGAGTAGGCGTGATGTCGACGCGGCCCAGTTGCATCGGTCGGGTAACGTTGACTTCCGCCGCCCATTTCCCGCCTTTGCCCGCGAGCATCGACGTATTCAGATAGAACTGCTTGAAGTTCCGGCTCATCGCGGCTTCGAGCAGATAGCCGCCGGTGCCCATCTCCTTGCCGGCCGTCAAATGCCAGGCGTTGCCGCTGCTCGCGCCGAAATTGAGGTTGTTGACCTCGCGGGTTTCGCGGTTGACCACGTTGCCGTTGCGGTCGACAAGGCGAACTTCGACCGAGTAGTAACCGCCCGGCAGATCGGCAAAGCTGATTTCGTTACGGCCGATCACGGCAGGCCGCTTGAGGATCAGGCGGCCATTCCGGTAGAACTCGTAGTTGCCGTCAGCCGATGCATAAAGGACCAGCGAACCGGCGTTGCTTGCGACCTGAAGGTGGGTCTGGCTGCCGACCGTCACGAACTGGTCGAAGCTCGGCGACAGCAGCGTGCTGACCGTCCCGGCCGCGTAGTCGATGTTGTTCTGCTTGCCCGCCCGCACATACGTGCTGGCGAAGTTCTTCTGCAGGTAATATGACGACAGCCCCTTCTGGCTGCCGCTGAAATTGCGCGAGTCGGTCCGGTTCGCGTACCAGCTCATGTAGCCGAAGCTCTGGAACGGGAGCCCGACATAGGTGTTGCCGTTGACGTTGACGGCCCGGTAGCCGTCCGACGACGCTCGCAAGTCGAGCGCCTGGTTGTTGACCAGACCGAAACCCGTTTCGGGTGCGATGTAATCCTGGTTCGAATTCCGGATCGAGATCGAGCGCTTCAGTTTGTCGACGGTAACGTAATATCCGGCGATCTCCACGTCGCAGCCCTTGCTGCAACGCTTGTAGTCGAGCTGAGAGATGACGTTACGGATCGTGTCGACGTCGTCCGGCGAAATGCCGTTGGCCGCATACTTCGCCGCATCGAACTGCAGCGACGTATCCTGTTGCGAATAGCTGATGAACCCCGGCAGCGTGCGCCCGTTGAAGGTCGCAACATAGTTCGCGCTATCATCAAGCTCAGCCGCACTGAACCCTTCGGGCACGCCGTACGTAACCTTTAGTTCTGCAAATGAGTTTGATGAAATGAAAAGAAACGCACCCAACCACAGCTTGTTGAATCGAAAGGGAGCTTGATAGGCGAACACGCTGTTTTCTTCTGAAGAGGAATGAGACGAACGGCCGCAGGAATTCGGCGGGAGGAAACGGCGGAGAAGGAACCCCGATGGGATCGGGGTTCCAGGCGGGGCAGTTACTTCGTATCGCCACCCGATGCCGCGACCGGCTCGAACACCATCACGAGATCGCCGCTGTAGCTGCCGTTCGTGCTGATGCTGCCGACCATGGCCGGTGCGTCGACGTTGATCTTCAGGTTGTGCACTTCGTCGAAGCCACCGTTGCCGGCCGTCACTTGCGTGATCTTCTGGGCTGCGCCGAACTTGACTTCGGAATCACCCGAGTTGCCCGACAGCGTGACCTTCGCGTTCTTCATTTCGTACTTGCCGCTCGCCAGCTTCAGCGGTTGCGCGAGCGAGACGTTGAAATCGGCGTTCTTCGTCCACACGCGGACCGGCAGCGTCTTTTCGAACTTGGTTTGCGAGTAGTCGGTAGCCTGCAGTTCTTCCGTGCCGTACCACGTCGAGCCGTCCGGCTTCGACACGAAGATGCCGTCGTTGATCTGCGCGGTCAGCGTGATCTTCTTCGACACCGGCTCGGCTTGAGCCGTGTGTGCCATGCCGAACAGTGCCGTGGTCACGCCCAGTGCCAGAACGAGTTTGTTGAGTTTCATCAGATGATCTCTATAGAGCGAGTTTCGGAAAATGAACTGCCGTATTGAATCGGCAATCGATGCGTGGAATGTTGTTTGCCTCCACTGACACAATTTTCCGAAAACCACGGCCATCGCTAAATAGGACGATCTCTAAAAATAGTGCTCGATATATTCGTATACGTACGAATATGCAAATCCAACAAACTCAACCAGTTGATTGTTAAATCAATCTCACACTTATCGCATCGTTCCTACGGCCGGTTCGCACACGAACGCCACGGGCGGCCGCGCGCGCGGGAACGCCCCGGATAACCGTCAAGTTGGAGGCCAGTCGGCGACGGTGCCGATGGCCAGAGGAAGAAGATCGCGCGGAATCAGGCATTCCGCCGGACAACACGACGTTGTCACCACGCGAACCGGATCATCCGGCTCGCCGCCACCGCGCGTGCGCGGACCGTGCAGGGTTCCCGAGGGGCGGCTCAGGTCAGCCGCTCGAGGGCATCCTCGAGCGCCGCCCGGCATGCCGGCCACGCCGGCTCGAGTGCAGCAGCCCCGCCTTGCGACAAGGTCCGTTCAGCCTGTTCGCATGCGTCTCGTGCGTCGGTATCGCCGGCCAGCGCGAAGCCGCCCCGCATCGAGTGCAGTTCGATCCTGACGGGATCGGCGTCACCGCGCGACAACGCGTCATCGATTACAGCGAGCGACCGCAGCGTCGCGGCCCGCAATGTCTCGCGGATTTCGTCGCTCATCACCGGCGGCGCCCGACCGCCGGAATCGGCCGCAGGCGCTTCGGCCGCCGCACCGCGCATCCCGTGTCGTCGCAACACCGTCTCGAGCGCATCGATCGACAGCGGCTTGAGCACGACTTCCACGGCCCCCGCCTGCGCGCAGCGGCGCCGGTCCTCGTCGGTCGCATGCGCGGTCATCGCGATCACCGGCACCGTCGCGCCCTGTTCGCGCAGGAAATTCGCAAGCGCGAAACCGTCGAGTTCCGGCATCCCCAGATCGGTCAGCACGACATCGAACGGATGCTGGAAATACGCGCGCATCGCCTCGACACCGTTCGCGACAAGCGTGGCATCGCAATGCAGCGCGTCGAGCTGATCCCGCAGCAACGCGCGGCTCGCCGGATGGTCCTCCGCCACCAGCACGCGCAGCGGCGTCTCGTCGTCCACCTGCATCGGCGCCACCGGCGCCTCGGGTTCCGGCGTGTCGAGCCGGGCCTGCCACCGGCGCGGCGCCTCGGGCAGCGGCAGCGACGCCGTAAACGTCGTGCCCGCGCCCGGCCGGCTCTCGACCGTCAGATCGCCGTCCATCAGCCGCGCGAGTCGCCGGCACAGCGGCAGCCCGAGCCCCGTGCCGCCGAAGCGCCGATAGATCGACGCGTCGGTCTGCACATACACGTCGAACAGGGTCGGCACGCTCTCCGGCGCGATGCCGATGCCGGTGTCGCGCACCGCGATCTCGATGCCGCGCGCGTGACCGGCTCCGCGAGTCGCACGCGCCGCACGCGCTTCGATCGTCACGCCGCCATGCCCGGTGAACTTGATCGCGTTGCTGACAAGATTCGAGACGATCTGGCGCAGGCGCGTCGGATCGCCGACGTATCCATCGTTCAACTCGGCCGCGATCGCGCATTGGAGCGTCAGACCCTTCGCTTCCGCGAGCGGGCGAAAGACCGCCGCGACGTCATGCAGAACGGCGCGTACATCAAACGGCACCGCTTCGAGCACCATCTGGTTGGACTCGACCTTCGACAGGTCGAGCACATCGTTGATCGTGCGCAGCAATGCGTCAGACGACGACATCACCGTCTTCAACCGTCGCCGCTCGTCGGTCGGCAACGGCGCGCGCTCCATCAGCTCGAGGTTGCCGACGATCGCGTTCAGCGGCGTGCGGATCTCGTGGCTCATGGTCGCGAGGAACGTCGACTTCGCCTTGTTCGCTTCGTCCGCCGCCGTGCGCGCTTCCTTCAGCTTGTCTTCCGTCAGTTTGCGCGCGGTGACGTCGGTCAACGTGCAGAGCAGCACATCGACGCCGCGGAACTTGGTCCGCACGACGTGCGCGGCCAGATAGACCGTGCCGTGATCCGGGCGCTCGATCGCCAGTTCCTGCTGCATGACGCCGCGTCGGCCGCCGCCCGCGCCCTGGCGCTCGCTATAGGCCTGCCAGATACGCTTGCCGAGCGGTTGTCCGGCCGCGCCGCTGTCGTATGCGAGCACCGCATCGTTGCGCACCATTGTCTCGCCGTCCGCCACAGACAGCAGCAGTAGCCCGGCCGGCGCATGGCGGATCAGCGTCCGGTTGAACGCCTCGCTTTCGATCAGGCGGATCGCACGCCGGTTCGCCGGACGCAACGCCCGGCGATCGAACAGCACGATCGTCGACCAGAGCAACATGATCCCGAACAGCGCGGCGCCGACCGTGACACTCACGCTGATGAACGTCGCCTTCACCACGCTGCGCCACGAAAAAGTCGTCATCACGACGAGGCTCGACCCGGGCAAGCGATCGTAGACGACGAAGCGCGCGCCGACCCGCCGCACGACCACGTGTTCACCGAACGGATCGCGTGCGTTGCTCAGCACGTGCTCGATCATCGCGGGGTCGCGCTCGCGCCCGAAGACGATGTTCCCGTACTCGTCGACGACCGCGACGTCCTCATCGTCGGAACGTGGCGTCATCGCGTCGTCGACCCGGTACGCCCCATTAACGAGGAGCCATCCGAACGGCCGTCCGGCCGCGTCGTCGAGCCGGCGCGCGAACCGCACGACGTTCCGTCCGGACAACGGATCGAAACGCCGATCGAGCATGACCGGCCGGCTCTGAATGAACGTCTTCTGCTTCGCGATCCCGGTCGGCATCAGCCGGGCAATCAGCGCCGCCAGATCGGTGGTGCCCGGCTCGAGCGAGCGGGCGCGTGCGACGAGCCCCGGCCCGACGACGGCGAGAAACCGGCCATCGAGCCCGATCAGATAGCCACCGAACGGTTCGGCGCCGGACGCACGCGTCGAGGGAAACATCGGGCCCGACCGGTCGTCCTTCCGGACCACGCCGAGCAACGCACCGAGATAGCGCGCATACGACGCGGCAGGGCGATCCGGCGTGATTTCCGCCAAGGCGAGCAGCGTCTCGATACCCGCGCCGTCGTTCGCGCCCAGCACGCCGCCCGCCGCCGAGAATTGCGCCAGCGCATCGGGCGACGGCCGCACGCCCTGATTCCAGAGTTGCTCGATCCTGCTCCCGGTGGTCGCCAGCACCATGTCGCCCGCCTGCATGCTCCCGAAGAACTGCGCTTCGCGGAACAGGAAAGTCGCGCGTGCCTGCGCGCGATAGTCCTGCACGTCGAGCCGCAGGACAAGCGCGGCGCAAATCAGGATGAACAGCGTGACCGCGATCCCGCCGCCGTACGACAGAAACTGCTGCTGACGGCGCACCCGGCCGGGATCGAACGGCTTGCGGCCGGCATTGGCGACCTGGCTGGCGAACCGCTTCAGTTTGGCGGGCATGGACTATCGCGTGCCGAAGCGCGTGCCGGCGGCCGCTGCGCGCCGCCGGCACCGACACCGGATCGTGCATCGCATGCAGCTATTCACCGTGCCTCGGCGCCGGGCATGTCGGGAAGCTTGCCTTCGCTCGCGTAGCGGATCAGATCCGCATCGCGGACGATGCCGAGCTTCTTCATCGCGCTCGACTTCTGCGAACTGATCGTCTGCTTGCTTCGGTGCAACTGGATGGCGATCTCGCCGACCGTCAGGCCGGCCCCATACAGCCGCACGACTTCGATCTCGCGGGCGGTCAGCGTGCGGATACCCGCGGACGGCTGGCATTCTTCCAGCAACTTCTTGACGAACGGAGACAGGTAATTGGCACCGACGAACGCCGCATGCACGGCGCCGACTAGATGCGAAATCGCATCCGACTTGCTCAGGATGCATCCGACGCCCTGCTTCTGGATCGCGAGCAGCACGCTCGGGTTATCGATCATCGTGATCGTCACGAGGCGCAGCGCCGGATAGCGACGTTGCAGAAACGACAGCAACGACAGGCCGTCGCCGTATTTGCCGCCGGGCATCACGTAATCGACGACGAGCACGTCGCTCTGCTGCTCGTCGAGCATCGCCACCAGGTCGGTCGAATTGGAAACGGTTCCCAGCAGCTTGATCGTGCTGCTGCCCGCGAGCGCCTGCGACATCCCGAGTGCGGACGAAGGATGATCGTCCGCCACCATCACTCGCACAAAAAATTCATCCATCTCTATTCTTCTCCCGATACACGCGGCCTAACGTGCCATGTTGTGCGACGCGCCGTGATTCAAGTCGATCCCGCAACACGGTCGCGTTGCAACGTTCGGCGAACCGGGCGGTGCGCAGCATAATTTTAAGATAATAGACGGGTTCTGCGTCGCGGCGGCGCGATCGGGCTTGGCGGCCTGCACCCGTACCGATCCGACGCCCACGCGCGACCGATCGGCAGCGCCCCCACGCTGCCGATCGGTCGCGTCCCGCGAGGCGGCCGGAGCCGCCGCCTAACGTTTGACCACGGATTTGTCGGGTTCACCCGACCCGTCATCCGCGGCGTGCTGCCACTCGGTGATGATCCGCCGCTTCTGCGATGGCGACATCATCATGAATTCATTCAGCTTCGTGAGGAAATCCCGTCTGGATTTCTCCGGCAGCGTCGCAAATCCAAGCAGCAGCCCGAACACCTTTCCCATATAGCGCACGGCCTTACCCTTCCTTCTTCAGTCGAAATCACGCGGCACCGAAGCGATGCGGCGTGTCTGCCTTCCCCGTTCTGACGCAGGCGATCTACGCCGCCCTGACGTCGCTTTTTTCTTATCGTCCCGACCAGTGCGCCGCTGCGGCCGCCATGACGCTCGACGCGGGCCGCTCGTCCGCCGCACCAGCGGGAAACGCGATCCCGCGCCGCCGCGCGATGCGTGCCAGACCGCGACGCAGATCGGCCAGCGTCACCGGCTTGGTCAGCACGCATTCGACGTTCGATGCCGCGTAACGCCGGGCGTCGTCGGGCGCGAGATGCGATGCCACGACGATCATGTCGCACGGCAGCGCGCGTGCATGAACCGTCTCCGCCAGTTCGCGCGTCAACATGTCGTGCAGGTCGGCGCCGAGCAGCAGCACGTCCCACGCGCCGCCGGCGAGCGTGTCGAGCGCCGCGCCGCCGGACGACACGCACCGGACCACGCAGCCGAGCACGTCCAGTTGCTCGCGGAAAATCGACCCGTTGACCGACGCGTCGTCGGCCACCAGCACGCGCGGCACACGCGCGCCGGCAACCGGCACCGCCGGCCGGACGGCATCGGCCGCGCAGCCCGGCCCGCGCGGCGGTTCGGCCGTGGCGACGCGGGCCTGCTCGATCGCCGTGCGCAGCCCGTTCAGCGAATAGCTCGACACGCGGATCGTGCGGCCCGCGACATTCGGCTGCAGCGGGCCGTCCGGCGTCGCCAGCACGATCGGCGTGCCACCGCCGAGGCTGTCGAGCTCCTCGCGCCGCCAATGATCGGAATCGCCGAACAGCACGATCGCGTGGGCACGCGCGAGGCACCCGGCGGCAATCCCGATCGGACTCGGATGCATCGCGACGTCGAAACCCCACGCCCGCAGATGCGGAAACGCGAACGCGCGCCACGCGTCCTCCGGCGACACGACGATCAGCGTCTGGCCGGCGCACGCAACCGCACCGACCGGGGATTTCGGCGCAATCCCCATGCGCAGCGGCAGACGCACGGTAAACAGGCTGCCGATGCCGGGCGCACTGTCGACCGCGATCGCCCCGCCCATCGCCGCAACCAGCCGATCGCAGAGCGCGAGCCCGAGCCCCGTGCCGCCGTAGCGCCGCGTGATCGATGCATCGACCTGCGAGAACGGCTTGAACAGCCTCGCCTGGTGCGCGCGATCGATCCCGATGCCGGTATCCTCGACGCCGATCGCGAGCTCCGCTGCGCCGCGCGCATTCTGCCCGACCGACACGCGCACGACGATGCGCCCTTCGCTCGTGAACTTGATCGCATTGCCCAACAGGTTGCCGACCACCTGCGCGAGCCGCGTCGGGTCGCCGCGCATCCGCTGCGCGCCGCCCGCATCGATATCGGCGAACAGCGGCAGCCCTTTCGCCTTCGCGACCGGCGCGAAGGCCGCGAGCTCGCGTTCGATCACGGTGATCACGTCGAACTCGATCGACTCGACCGACATCGCGCCGGCTTCGATCTTCGAGAAATCGAGGACGTCGCTGACGATCGCGAGCAGCCCCGTGGCCGACGCGCGCAGCGTCTGCACCCGGCTCTGCTGCGACGCATCGAGCGCCGTGCGTTCGAGCAGTTCGAGATTGCCGAGAATCACGTTCAGCGGCGTGCGGATCTCGTGGCTCGTCGCGGCGAGAAACGACGACTTGGCCGCATTCGCCGAATCGGCCGCGCGCACCGCCTCCTCGAGCTGATGCACGAGCCGGCGCTGCGCGGTCGTATCGGCAAAGATCGCGATCAGCACGTCCTCGCCCTCGTAACGCGCACCCTGCGCGATGATCTCCAGATGCAGCGGCACATCGCCGCGTGCATCGAGCACGAGCTCGGTCATCATCGCCTGGCCGGCCCCGCCGTTCGCGACGAACGCATCGTACTTCTCGAGCACCTGCGCGGACAGCGCGCGGTGATCGCCGCCATGCGGCAACAGCATCTGCGTCAGCGCGTCGCTCGCGAGCATCACGCGCCGGTCGGACAGCGACACGAGGCTGATGCCGACCGGTGCCATCGCGATCACGCTGCGGCACAGCGCCTCGCTGTCGAACACGCGCGCCGAACGTGCGTAGACCGGCATGAGCACGCGCCGATGGAAGCGCACGAGCAGCAGCCACATCACCGCGATCGCGACGAGCGTTGCGCCCGCGAGCGCGCCGGCCTGCACGCCGATGCCGGCCGCCACGTCGGCCCACGACAGCGCATAGGCGATCGTCCAGCCGGTTGCCGCGAGCTTGCTGTCGAACACGATCGCGCCGTCGCGAAAGCGCGGCTCGCCGGACGCGTGGCCGTCACGCGCGACGTCGAGTTTCAACAGGCGCTCGGTCAGCGCGTTGGTGCGCTCGACAGCGGGATCGATCGCGATCACCCGGTTGTCCGCCGACGTGATGAAGAACACGCCGGCCGTGCCGTGCTCGGGCAGCCAGGACAGCAGGTATTCCGGCGCATATTCGGTGACCAGCACCGCGAACGGCTGGCCGCCGGCACGCGCTTCGGCGGCAATCCGGATGCGTGCCTGCCCGGTCACGGGATTGAGATAGGGCGGCAACCAGCGGACGTTCGGCCGACCGTCGTTCGAGGCCGGTGCCGTGCCATCGAAATCGATATGCAGCGCCGCGCGAACCTGCGCGCGCGCATCGGCCGACGCGAGCGCGGGATTGTCGCGCGACAGATGCGGCACGAAGCCGAACACGCCCGTGCGCGTGCTGTAGTGATAGCCCTCGAGCGTGCGCCCGCGATTGATCGAACTCGCCGCGCCGATGCGCGACAGCAGGAACGACAGCGCGAGATAGCGCGCGACGTCGTCGCGCTGCGCGGTTTGCCCCGGTACGCCGATCACCAGCGATGGATACGGCTTGATCGCAAGCTGCTGGCCGTTGTCGAAAAACGCCTTCGTGACGTCCGCCGGCGCCGGGCCAAGCTCGCGCCAGATGAGTTGTGTATTCGTGACACCGTTACGAAACGATGTCTCGGCCACCTGCACCTCGTCGACGGTTTCCTCGACACCGTTCAGGAAATTGCGCCGCTCGCCGTCCAGATAGCCGTAGACGATCGACGTGATCCCGAGCCCGCAGGCGATCAGGATCAGGATCGTGACGACGATGCCGCCCCCGAACATCGAGATGCTCTGGTAGCGGCGGATGGACTGAAGCGTGCTGTATGGCATGGCCTGGCGTGACGGCACCCGGGGTGCGGACCAGCGGCAGATTCCCCGGCGGGCCGAACGTCACGATGAAAGCATTCGGGATAGTGGTAGCCCGATCATGCCAAACGACACCGCGAAAATCAGTCATGCATTATCTTTTTAGTACATGTCCGATTTATTTGATTTGGAATTTTGAACTCGAACGAGAAGTCGGCACGAAATCGCGTCACAAGGAACTGATCCGATCGGACAAGTCGCGTCGTCGATTCGCGGCGGGCGGCCGCGCAAATGGAAACGCCGCCGGCAAGCCGGCGGCAAAAGGCGTGTCAACGGGGACGTGACGCACCTGAGGCACGCGATACGGCGCTTCGGCCAACGGATATCCATCCGATGCCGTTGCGCAGGGTACGCCCGCTCAGTGCCGCGTGAGCGGATTCGGCGTCACGCACGGGACACCCGTGCATGACCCCTGCGTGAAACGGAACGAAGCCATCACGAGTGGCGGCGCATCGCCGGCCCGCAACGTCAATTGACCTGCAGCTGGCCTCCGCAGCCGAGGCCGCCCTTGACGTTCTGCGCCTTGTAGCTGCGCAGCGCGACGACCATCTTGTTGCAGGCGTTGATGAACGCGACGACCGTCGCCTTGCCTCCCGGCGTCTTTTTCTCACGTTTTATTTGCGCCGCACGACTTCGCGCTATCCCAACCCGCGAGCGCATACCCGGCTTGCGCGCGGCGAGGCGAATACAATTCGCCAACGCCGACACGCAGTCCAAGGCTCTCTCAGGTTCTCTCTTCGAATCGTTCAGTCACGCGCTTGCGGCCGCCTTTTTTAACGGGCCGACTGCCGTCGGCACCCGCCCCAAACCTGACGCGGCAAACAATAGTGACGTGATGAGCAATAATAATGGAGAAATATGGCATGTCAAGGTGATTTTCTGGATCAGAGTTTGCGTATCGCGTCACTTTTGAATATGCTCTTCGTCGCTCAAACCCAGGAGACCCCTTCGAGATGTCCACCAGCGAGCAGGCCAACGCCGATCTCATCACCGCCACCAAGGTGCGCGATCTGCTGACGCGCAACGGCATTCCGCCGCGCAGCCACAACACGACGATCGCGAACGTGCTGGGCCTCAGTTTCTCGGTCGTCACGCGCAAGATGAAAGGCCTGATTCCGTGGAACCTGTCGCAGTTGCAGGACATCGCGACGCACTTCGGCGTGCCGCCCGCGATCCTGCTCGACGACAAGGGCACGCAGCCGGCCGCCGCCGAGATGATCGACGCGACGCTCGTGATCGAGTCGCGCCGCTTTCGCTGCCGCGCGGCGATCGCGACGAAGGCCAGCAGCCAGATCGAAACGGATTTCGTCGCACTGCAGTGGCAGGGCGAATGGATCGTCACGGAACGCCAGCATGCACGCGAGGGCCGCACCTATCCGGTCGACGTCATCGAGCTGCGCTCGAACCAGCCGAACGTCTATGCGGCGCGGATCGCGGTGGTCGACGATTCGCAGGACGTCGCCGAAACGGTGTGCGAATACTTCATCGAAAAAGGCGTGAACGCGATCCCCTATTATGACGGCGCGTCGTTCCGCAAGGCGCTGGAAGTCGAGGATTTCGACGGCTACATCCTCGACTGGATGCTCGGCGACCAGACCGCCGCCGAGCTCGTGCGCGGCATCCGGTCGAGCGAGAACGGCGGCGCGCCGATCTTCCTGCTGACCGGCAAGATCTCCACCGGCGAGGCGAGCGAGGACGAAATCGCGCACATCGTGTCGCACTACAACGCGCGCTGCGAGGAAAAGCCGGTGCGGCTGCCGATCCTGTTCGCCGAAGTCGCGCGCGAACTGAAGATCACGCTGCCGGCCGTCGCTGCCGCCGCGAGTTGAGCTCACCACACGACCGACCATCACACGACAACGACCAAGGGGAAAGACATGCGCATTTCGACCATCTGGATCAAGAGCCTGGTCGCGGCCGGCCTGCTCGGCATGGCCGTCGCAAGCTGGGCCGCGTCGTTCACGTTCACCGTCGACGGCAAGATCGGCCGCAGCAACCAGCCCGGCAAGACGACCTTCGTCTTTTCCGAACAGGCGCTGATGGCGCTGCCGCAGCACACGATCGTCACGTCGACCAGCTGGACGCCCACCGCGACCTTTACCGGCCCGCGCCTGTCCGACGTGCTGAAGACCGTCGACGCGCACGGCACGCAGATCGAGTTCCGCTGCATCGACGAATACACGTTCACGATCCCCGTGTCGGACGCCGACAAGTACGGCGTGATCCTCGCGCGCACGATGAACGGCAAGGTGCTCGGCAACGACAACTACGGCCCGCTGTGGATCATGTATCCGCGCGACCAGTATCCCGACGAGTTGAAGACGCCGCTCGGCGAAGCCAAGTTCGCGTGGCAGATCATCGGCCTGACCGTGAAGTAAGCACGCGGCATGATGCGCGGGCGATGGAAGAACCGAAAGATCATCCTGGTCCTGGGATCCCTGTGGATCCTGGGATTCGCCGCGTGGGCATTCCTGCTGTGGGACCTGCTCGCGACGTCGGTCAACGAAGGCGTGCTCGAAGGCCCGCGTGAAGGCGTGTTCTGGACCGCCGCGCAATACCGCAACGTCTACACGCGTTTCGACCGCCAGCTGATCCTCTACGCAACGCACGTCGACGACGACTTCGACCACGTGCAGACGCAGCTCGACAGCCTGTCGGTGTCGTTCGGATTCCTGCAGCGGCCGTCGGAGGTATCCGAATACTGGTTGCGCATTCCGCGCGCGCGCGCCCAGATCGCGATGCTCGGCGCATTCATGGCGCGCCTGAAGCACGATGTGCCGCTGCTGCGCGGTGCGCCGAACGGCGCGCAGCGCGTGATCGACGAGGTCGATGCGTACTGGCCGAAGGTCAACGGCCTCGCGAACGACTTCCGCGCGATCGAGATGGCGCAGCGCGACTTCACGTTCCATCAGCTGAAGGAAAAGCAGCGGGCGATCCTGTCGCTCGGCATCATCCTCGGCGTGATCCTGTGCGCGCTGTTCCTGCTGCTGTTCTATACGATGCGCACGCGCGACGACCTGCTCGAGCGGCAGGACGCGGCGCTCGATGCGGAGCGCAAGGCGTCCGATCGCGCGTTCGAGATGATCGAGGCGAAGAACGCCTTCCTCGGGATGGTCAGCCATGAATTGCGCACGCCACTGCAGGCGATCTGCGGATCGATCGAGATCCTGCTCGCGCGGCCGCAGTCCGACGCGAACCTGAAGACGATCCGCCGGTTGCAGAATTCCGCGTCGTCGCTGGAAGCACTGGTCAAGGACCTGACCGACTACATCAAGTTGCGCTCGACCAAGCGTCTCGCCGAAGCCGAAGCCGTCGGCATGGCGTCGCTGCTCGCCGAGGTGCTCGATCCGCTGCGCGAGAAGATCGCGGCCAGGCGGATCGACATCGCGCAGCGGGTCGAGCCGCACGACCTCGCGATCCGCTCCGATCGCAAGCTGTTGCGGCAGGTGCTGTCGAACCTGATCGAGAATTCGGTGAAGTACACGACCGACGGCTCGATCGACATCTCGATCATGCTCGTCGCCGCACCGGCCGGCCGCGAGTTGAAACTCGTCGTGCGCGATACGGGCGCCGGCATCGCGAAGCAGCATCTGTCGAAGATCTTCGAGCCGTTCTATCGCGCGAACGACGCGGTCGGCCTGCATGTCGACGGGATCGGGATGGGGCTCGCGGTCGTGCGCGAGATCGTGACGACGCTGCGCGGCCATGTTGACGTGCGCAGCACGGTCGGCGAAGGCAGCGAGTTCATCGTGACGCTGCCGGCCGAGGTGCCGGATGCCGGCGAAATGACCGGCGACGTGCCCGCGTGGCCGGCCGCCGCCGCGCAGCGCAATCGCCGCGCGCTCGTGGTCGACGACAACGACAACGCGCGCGAAACGCTCGGTGCGATGCTGTCGGCGCTTGGCGTCGACGCCGATCTGTGCGGCACCGGTCACGAAGGTGTCGCGCGTTTCGGCGACGCGCATTACGACCTCGTCGTGCTCGATCTCGAGCTGCCGGACCTGAGCGGCTTCGAAGTCGCGCATCGCATCCGGGCAGTCGCGCAGCCGGACGACGATGGACGGTTTCCGTCGATCCTCGGCGTCAGCGCGTACGAATCGGCCGCGCTGCGCGAGAACCAGCGGGTATTCGACGAATTCCTGCCGAAGCCCGTTCACCTGCGCGAACTCGGCGCGCTCGTCGAGAAGCTGCTCGGCTGAACGCGGTTGCGAGAGTGCCACGCGGCGAGCGCCTGCCTGCTCGTTCGCGTGCCGGCGTTTCGGCGTTTCGGCGTTTCGGCGCTTACTCGCCGATCAGATGCAGCACGATGTCACGCCGATGCGCGGCGCGACGATGCTCGAACAGATAGATCCCTTGCCAGGTGCCAAGCACCATGCGCCCGTGCTCGACCGGGATCGACAGCTGCACCTGCGTGAGCGCGGTGCGCAGATGCGCGGGCATGTCGTCGGGCCCTTCCGTGTCGTGCTCGTAGCGCGTGTCGTCCTCGGGCGCGAGCGTCGCGAAGTAGCGTTCGAGATCGCGCTGCACCGACGGGTCGGCGTTCTCCTGGATCAGCAGCGACTGCGGACGTATGGCGGCAGAACACGGTCAACAGCCCGGTGCGGATCGTCTGCTGGTCGACGAACGCACGCACCTGCGGCGTGAATTCGATCAAGCCGCTCCCGCGTGTTTCGACGCCGAGGTGCGTGATGGCCTGTTGCATGATCGCAACCTCAGGCGAGCGCGGCGAAGCCGTCGGCTTCGATCTGCTTCGCATCGGCGGGACGCACGACCCGTGCGACTTCGACCCCGTCGCGCAGGAACACCAGCGTCGGCCACAGCTTCACGCGGAACGAACGGCCGAGCGGCCGGCCCGGGCCATCCTCGATCTTCAGGTGCCGCACGGCCGGATGCGCGGAGAACGACGCGACGATCGCGGGCTGCGCGCCCGCGCAGATCCCGCACCAGTTCGTGCCGAATTCGATGACGGTAGCACCGGCCAGTGCATCGACTTCCGCGCGCGTCGGCGCGTTGGCGGTGTAGCGTTCCTGTGTGTCCATCGGAGCCCTCGTGTGCAGTTGCGGTAAGGGGCCGCCGCATGCCGGCACGGGCGGCGTGCGTGACCTGATTGCCTACTCTAGCGGAAAAGCGCGGGCGATGCCGGCGCGGTTCGGAGCGCGCGTAGCGATCGGGTTGGCGCAGGACCGCGCGGCCCGGATCGGCCGGCAGTACCTGCGTCACGGCTCGGCGACTTCCGCGAACGCGCGACGGGACTCTCTCGACCCGTTCGCGCGTCGGCTAGCGCTCCCACACGACCGGCTGTCCGAGCGCGGCCCACTCGCCCGCATACGGTCAGGAGTTCTATTTTGTCAGAGTCATCGACCACGGTATTTCATGATGACGTATTGCACAAGGTGCCGGCTCCCCACCCATCGTCATATCGATCTCCGCCATCCTGGCGAGCCGCAGGCGGCGCGGGGGGCACGTTGGCCGATCGGATAAGATACGGGCCGATTGGCCCATGACCGAACCGACGGAGTGTTTCAGTGATTCAACCGACCCAAGTATTCAAGGACAACCTCGCGCAACTGCCGGCCATCGACGGTATCGCGCGCATCGATCTCGTCGGCCCGAACGGCGACGTGGTCGCCAGCATCGAGAACCAGCCGGGCAAGCAAGGCTCGCTCGCGGTGTACCACTACCTGAAGCAGGCATTCGGCACGCTCGATGCGAAGGCTGCCGAGCACGGCCTCGCCGTGTTCGCGGAACACACCGCCGACGCACGCAACCGCCCGGGCGCGCATCCGAACGTCGATCGTCTGCTGGCGATCGTCGACGGTGGCGATGCGCTGCGGATCGACGTGATCGCGAAGGGCTGAGCCCACGTGCGGCGCATCGCTGCCCGGCCGTTTGCCCGCCGCGGCGCATCGCTCGCGGCACTCGCGTGCGTCGTGCTCGGCGGGGCGGCATCGGCCGAGACGCTGCGCACGGCTTCCGATATCGACGGCGCGTCGCTGGTTCGGCTCGGCGCGCTGCCGCGCTCGCCGGAGAACGGCGCGCTCGACGCGTTTTGCGCGCAATATCGCGCAAAAATTGCCACCGCGGCCGGCCGCGACGTCGCGAAGCTCGGCTGGGTCGTGACGTCCGAGGCGCCGCTCGGCCGCTATACGGTCGTCACGTTCACGAGTGGGTTCAAGCCGGGGACGAGCGCGATCTGCTTTGCGCGCCATGCCAACGTCGGCGTCTTCGACGGCACGACGCTCGTCGCGCTCGGCTATACGACACACGCGGCCCGCTGGCAGCTCGGCTCGGTGGAGCCGCTGGAAAGCGGCGCGCTGCTGGTCTGGGGCGGCGATGGTCCGGCGGCACCCGTGGGCGAGCTGCGCGAAGAGCATGGCGGCTTGCGGCTGACCGCGGTCGCCGCGGAACGCACGTACTGCCACGGCCGTGCGGTCGTGCCCAACGTGTACGGCAAACCGCTCGACCAGGCGCGCAGGATCCTGATCTCGCATGGCTGGCAACCGCTGCCTCCACACGACAAGCCGGACCCGATGGACGGCGCGGCGACGCTCGCGAAGCACGGGATCATCGAAGCCGAAGCATGCTCGGGCACCGGCATGGGGTATTGCGCGCTGCGATATCGGAGCGCGGCCGGCGTGCTCGGCGTGACGACGGTCGGCGGCGAGCCGGACACGCCGTCGGCGAATACCGTGATCGATCATCAGGTGGCTTGCAGGAAACAGTAGTCGGCGTGTGCGCGTCGGCGCATGCGCTCGATTTGCGCGTGACGGCCTGGCGTACGTCTCCCGGCGCGCCGAAAACGGCGTGCATCCGTTGGCGACCGGCTGCGCCGGCGCAGCGAATCGTCAGCCGATCGGTCAATTGACCCGCTCCGAACACGCTCCCAAACTGACCCCCTATTCACGCCGCTCCGGCACAAGGGGACTTCCATGATCGATCTCTCCACGGCGGTGGTGGGACGGAATTGACCTTGCCGGCGCTTCCAACCTGCGCCGGGACCGAATCGCACACGTCACCTCGTTCAGGTCGCCCGAACCTGGTCCGATACCGCCTTCCTGATCGTCTTCCCCGACAGCCGTAACGACGCTTCGAACGTCCGCCCGGCCGCCTGCATCCATAGTCGCGGTCGGACATCGCACTTGCCCGAACATAACATATTTGTTACTGTGTAGCTTAACTCGTATGAAAGACGCCGCGGAAAGAACTGGAAATCGCACGCCGTCGACTCAAGGAGGTTCAAGATGGCAACGTATAAGGAACTGCGCGAGCGTGCCTTGTCCAACCCCGAGGTGCGCGCCGAGTACGAACGACTGAACCGCGAAGAACTCGCACTGCTCGACGTGATGCTGGCCGCCCGGCGAGATGCTGGCCTGTCGCAAGCCGAGGTGGCGGAGCGCATGGGGACGAAAGCACCGGCCGTGACGCGACTCGAGCGCGCGCTCGCAACGGGCCAGCATTCACCGTCCATCGATACGCTGCGCAAGTACGCGGCAGCGTGCGGCAAGAAACTCGTGATCTCGTTCGCTTGATTCGCCGTATCCGGCCGGCCGCCGTTCGAGCGGCCGGCGGTCGCCGCCGTCGCTCCCCCCCATCCCCACCACCCTGCCCAATCACCGATAGCACCCCGAATCATCCCGGTGCATCGCCGCACCGGCACCGCGCCGCGCGCACGCCGGCAGTGCCGCGCGCCCCGCGTCGCACCGATCGCCGCGGATCCCCCAACGCCCGCTCCCGACAAGGCCCGGCGCCGCATGCGTCGCCATCTGTCGCTGCCTGGCATACATATTGCCAACGAAGACCTGACGCCGCGACGCGGCGCCCTCCGATGTTCCGACCGATCCCGCCGGTGTCCGACCGGCAATCCGCCGAGGTCTTCACCATGACGCGTTTGCGCACCTCCCTGCAGAGCGGCAACTGGCGCTCGCTGCTCGCGTGCTTCCTGTATTTCGACACCGGCTTCACCGTCTGGGTGCTGTACGGCCCGCTCGCGCCGTTCATCGGCAAGGACATCGCGATGTCCGCGGCCCAGCAGGGCTTTCTCGTCGCGGTGCCGGTGCTCGCCGCCGCGATCCTGCGCGTGACGCTCGGCAATCTGTATCAATCCGCGAACGGACGCACGATCGCGTTGATGGGCGTCGTGCTGTCCGCATTGCCGGCCATCGTCCTGCCGTGCGTGCCCGGCACGCCGTCGTATGCGCTGCTGCTCGTGCTCGGCGTGTTGCTCGGCATGGGCGGCGCCAGTTTCGCGGTGGCGCTGCCGATGGCCGGCAGCAGCTATCCGCCGAAAGTGCAGGGGCTCGTGCTCGGTCTCGCCGCGGCCGGCAACATCGGCGCGGTGCTCGACGGCTTCATGTTTCCGCACATCGCGGCCGCCGTCGGCTGGAAGCTGTCGACCGCCGCCGCACTGCCGCTGCTCGCGATCGCCGGCCTGGCGATTGCCGCGTGGGCCGACGATCGCGGCGAGAAATCCGGCAGCGTGCCGCGTGCGCTCGGTGCCTTCGCGATCACGCTCGCGGGCCTCGTCGCGCTGGTCCTGGCCGTGCACGGCGGCCTGTTCGGCACCGGCAAGACCGGCGTGCTGCTGTTGCCGGTGATGGGCGCGCTGCTCGCGATCGCGAGCCTGCCCGCGCGCTACCGCACGGTGCTCGCCGAGCGCGATACGTGGGTCATCATGCTGATCTACAGCATCACGTTCGGCGGCTTCGTCGGGATGTCGTCATACGTGACGCTGCTGCTGACGTCGCTGTACCAAATGTCGAAGATCGACGCCGGCCTGTTCATGTCGCTGCTCGCGTTCCTCGGCGCGATCGTGCGGCCGCTCGGCGGCTTCATCGCCGACCGCGTCACCGGCGTCCGCGCGCTGATCGTGCTGCTCGCCGCGATCGCCGTCGCCGATTTCGCGTTCGCCGCGTGGATGCCGCCGCTGGCGGGCGGCATTGCGTTGCTGATCTGCCTGTACGTCGCGTTCGGGCTCGGCAACGGCGCGACCTTCCAACTCGTGCCGCACCGCTGGCAGGGCAAGACCGGCCTGCTGTCCGGCATCGTCGGCGCCGCGGGCGGCATCGGCGGCTTCTATCTGCCCGTCGTGATGGGCATCGCGAAGGAAAGCACCGGCAGCTATCAGCTCGGCTTCGTCACGTTCGGCGCGCTCGCCGCCGGTGCGTGCGGCGCCCTCGTGTGGCTGCGTGCGCAATGGCTCGGCTGGGCCATGCCCGCCGACGCGCGCCCGGCCGGCATGCCGGCCATGCCCGCGCACGGCGTCACGCAGGTCGCCGAGTGAGCGCCGCCACGGGCCGGAACATCGGCCCGCGCAACCGGCGCAGCCTGCGTGACGAGCGCAATGCCGGCGGCGCCGCACGCGCGCCGCCACGCACCTGCGACGGGAAACCGCTGACGAATCGACCGTGACCGACTTCGCGACCGACCCCGTGCACCGACTTGCATTGCGATGCACCAATGTAGGCCGTGCCGCGCATACGCGCGGTGCGCACCAACCTGCACGCAACGCACCGGGCCGCGCCCCGGCGCGATTGGCATGCCGCTTGCTTTTTGTCTCCTTGACACGCAGGGCGACCTGCACGCTCAAGGCCAAGGAGACGTCGGTATGCGGAAGTTGAAACTGGTGATGGTCGGCAACGGTATGGCGGGCGTCCGCACGCTCGAGGAACTGTTCAAGCTGGCCCCGGATCTGTACGACGTCACGGTGTTCGGTGCGGAGCCGCATCCGAACTACAACCGGATCCTGCTGTCGCCGGTGCTCGCCGGCGAGCAGACGCTCGAGCAGATCGTCCTGAACGATTACGCGTGGTACGAGCAGCATGGCGTGACGCTGCTGACCGGCCGCAAGGTCGTGAAGATCGACCGCGTGCGCCGGGTCGTGATCGCCGACGACGGCACCGAGGCGCCGTACGACCGCCTGCTGCTCGCGACCGGCTCGAACCCGTTCATGCTGCCGATCCCCGGCATCGGGCTCGACGGCGTGCTCGGCTATCGCGACATCGCCGACACGCAGGCGATGATCGATGCGTCGTCGCACTATCGCCGTGCGGTCGTGATCGGCGGCGGGCTGCTCGGCCTCGAAGCCGCCAACGGCCTGAAACTGCGCGGCATGGACGTCACGGTCGTCCACCTCGCGCCGACGCTGCTGGAACGGCAGCTCGACGCCACCGCGGGCGAATTGCTGCGCAAGTCGCTGGAAGCGCGCGGCCTGGCTTTCCTGATGTCGAAGCAGACCGCCGCGCTGGAAGCCGACGGCCCGGACGGCACGCGCGTGCGCGCGGTCCGCTTCGCCGACGGCGATTCGCTCGACGCCGATCTCGTCGTGATGGCGATCGGCATCCGGCCGAACACCGAACTCGCGGAAAGCGCGGGGCTCTACTGCAATCGCGGCGTCGTCGTGAGCGACACGATGCAGACCTACGATCCGCGCATCTACGCGGTCGGCGAATGCGCGAGTCATCGCGGCATCGCGTACGGGCTCGTCGCGCCGCTGTTCGAGCAGGCCAAGGTCGCGGCGAACCATCTCGCGGAATTCGGCATCGGCCGCTATGCCGGCTCGGTCACGTCGACGAAGCTGAAGGTCACCGGCATCGATCTCTATTCCGCGGGCGACTTCCTCGGCGGCGAAGGCACCGAGGACATCACGCTGTCCGATCCGCTCGCGGGCGTCTACAAGAAGATCGTCGTCAAGGAAGACCGGATCGTCGGCGCCTGCCTGTACGGCGACACGGCCGACGGCGCGTGGTACTTCAAGCTGCTGCGCGAGGGCCGCAACATCGCGGACATCCGCGAGACGCTGATGTTCGGCGAGACGAGCCTCGGCGACACCGGGCACAGCGGCGTCACGCACGCGGCGGCGATGCCCGACACCGCCGAGGTGTGCGGCTGCAACGGCGTCTGCAAAGGCACCATCGTCAGCGCGATCAAGGAGAAGGGGCTCTTCACGCTGGAGGACGTGCGCAAGCACACGAAGGCGTCCGCGTCGTGCGGTTCGTGCACGGGCCTCGTCGAGCAGATCGTGATGTCGACGCTCGGCGGCGACTATTCCGCGTCGCCGAAGGCGAAGCCGGTCTGCGGCTGCACCGACCGCACGCACGCGGAAGTGCGCACGGCGATTCGCGAGCACAAGCTGCTGTCGGTGCCGGCCGCGATGCACTTCCTCGAATGGCGCACGCCGAACGGCTGCTCGACCTGCCGCCCGGCGCTCAATTACTACTGCATCAGCACCTGGCCGCATGAAGCCACGGACGATCCGCAATCGCGCTTCATCAACGAACGCGCGCACGCGAACATCCAGAAGGACGGCACCTATTCGGTCGTACCGCGCATGTGGGGCGGCGTGACGACCGCCGACGAGCTGCGCCGCATCGCCGACGTCGTCGACAAGTATGCGATTCCGACCGTCAAGGTCACGGGCGGGCAGCGCATCGACCTGCTCGGCGTGAAGAAGGAAGACTTGCCGGGCGTATGGCACGACCTCGGAATGCCGAGCGGGCACGCGTACGCGAAGGCGCTGCGCACCGTGAAGACCTGCGTCGGCTCGGAATGGTGCCGCTTCGGCACGCAGGATTCGACGCTGATGGGCCAGCAGCTCGAACGCGCGCTGTGGCGGATGTACGCGCCGCACAAGGTCAAGCTCGCGGTGTCGGGCTGCCCGCGCAACTGCGCGGAATCGGGGATCAAGGACGTCGGCGTGATCGGCGTCGATTCCGGTTGGGAAATCTACGTCGGCGGCAACGGCGGGATCAAGACCGAGGTCGCGCAATTCTTCTGCAAGGTGAAGACGCACGAGGAAGTGCTCGAATACGCGGGCGCCTTCCTGCAGCTCTATCGCGAGGAAGGCTGGTATCTGGAGCGCACCGTGCACTACCTCGAGCGCGTCGGCCTCGACTACGTGAAGGCGCGCGTGCTGGACGATGCCGGCAACCGCGCGGCGCTGTGGGAACGCCTGCAGTTCGCGCTGAAGGACGAGCCTGATCCGTGGCACGACACCGACGACGCGCAGGTCGACCTGCGCCAGTTCACCCCGATCGCCGTCGAGACGGCCGGCCGCTGACGCGGCCGTCACTGCCACCGCCAGGAAGCCCTACGATGACCACTTTCGAACCCGACTGGATCGCAGTCTGCCGGATCGACGACATTCCCCCGCTCGGCGCGCGGGTCGTCAAGCGGACCGAAGGCGCGCCCGTCGCGCTGTTTCGCACCGCGGGCGACCGCGTGTTCGCGCTGCTCGACCGCTGTCCGCATCGCGGCGGCCCGCTGTCGCAGGGGATCGTGCACGGCGAACAGGTGACGTGTCCGCTGCACGGCTTCAACGTCGCGTTCGGCAACGGCTGCGCACTGCCGCCCGACGACGGCTGCACGCCCGTGTTCAGCGTCGCGTGCGACGGCGACGCGGTGCTGCTCAGGCGCAGCGAACTCGCGTCGCTCGCGATCGGCGACGACGCATCCGGCGCACCCGCGTGCACCGAACCGGGACACGCTGCATGACGGAACTGGCGGCAGCACTCGATCGCGACGCGCACGCCGACGCGGACCTGCGCGAAACGCATTCGACCTGCTGCTACTGCGGTGTCGGCTGCGGCGTGATCATCCAGACGCGCGGCGACGGCGACGGACAACGCAGGATCGTCGGCGTGCGCGGCGACCCCGATCATCCGGCGAACTTCGGCCGGCTGTGCTCGAAGGGCAGCACGCTGCACCTGACCGCCGCGCCCGAGCGCTATGCGCAAACGCGTGCGACGCATCCCGAACTGCGGCACGTGCGCGACGCGGCGCGCACGCGCGTGTCGTGGGACGACGCGCTCGACCACGTCGCCGCGCGCTTCGCCCGGATCGTCGAGCAGCACGGCCGCGACGCGGTCGGCTTCTATGTCTCCGGCCAGTTGCTCACCGAAGACTACTACGTGTTCAACAAGCTCGCGAAGGGCTTGATCGGCACCAACAACATCGACTCGAATTCGCGGCTGTGCATGAGCTCGGCCGTGGTCGGCTACAAGAAGTCGCTCGGCGCGGACGCGCCGCCGTGCAGCTACGACGACCTCGAACACGCGGGCACGGTGCTGATCGCCGGCGCGAACCCGGCGTTCGCGCATCCGATCCTGTACCGCCGGCTCGAAGCCGCGCGCGAGCGCAATCCGGCGATGAAGGTGATCGTCGCCGATCCGCGCCGCACCGATTCCGCGAGCGACGCGACGCTGCACCTCGCGCTGCAGCCCGGCACCGACGTCGCGCTGTTCAACGCGATGCTGCACGTGCTGGTGTGGGACGGGTCACTCGACCGCGCGTTCATCGACGCGCACACGAACGGCTTCGACGCGGTGCGCGACAGCGTGCGCGAATGGTCGCCGGCGGTTGCGGCGCAAGTCTGCGGGCTGCGCGCCGACGACATCGTGACCGCCGCGCGCTGGTTCGCCGACGGCCCGTCGCTGTCGCTATACTGCCAGGGGCTGAACCAGTCGGCGGACGGCTCGCACAAGAACGTCGCGCTGATCAACCTGCATCTGGCCAGCGGCCAGATCGGCAAGCCCGGCGCGGGGCCGTTCTCGCTGACCGGGCAGCCGAACGCGATGGGCGGCCGCGAAGTGGGCGGGATGGCGACGCTCGCGTCCGCGCATCGCGATCTCGCGAACCCGGACGATCGCGCCGAGATCGCGCGCCTGTGGGGCGTCGACGACGTGCCGGCGCAGCCCGGCCTGACGGCGGTCGAGATGTTCGACCGGCTCGCCGCGGGCGAGCTCAAGGCCGTGTGGATCGTCTGCACGAACCCGGCGCATTCGCTGCCGAACCAGGCGGCCGTGCGCGCGGGGCTCGCCCGCGCAGAATTCGTCGTGCTGCAGGACGCGTATGCGCATACCGGTACCGCACCGTATGCCGACGTGCTGCTGCCGGCCGCCACGTGGGGCGAGAAGGAAGGCACCGTCACCAATTCGGAGCGGCGCATCTCGCGCGTGCGGGCGGCCGTCGAACCGTACGGCGACGCGCGCGCGGACTGGCGGATCGCCGCCGAGGTCGGCCGGCGGCTGGAGGCCCGGCTCACGCCGGGCCGGGCCACGCTGTTTCCGTATGCGGACACGGAAGCCGTGTGGAACGAGCATCGCGCGACGACCGCCGGGCGCGATTGCGACATCGGCGGACTGTCGTGGCCGCGGCTCGAGTCCGACGGCCCGCAGCAATGGCCGTTTCCGGCGGGCGCGCCGCACGGTGCCGCGCGCCTTTACGCCGACGGCCGGTTTCCCACGGCCGACGGCCGCGCCCGTTTCATCGCGACCCCGTACCAGCCGGTCGCGGAGCCCGTCGATTCGCGCTTTCGCTTCGCGCTGACGACCGGCCGCTTGCGCGACCAGTGGCACGGCTGCAGCCGCACGGGCAGCGTGCCGAAACTGTTCTCGCATGCCCCGGCGCCGAGCGTCGACCTGAACCCCGCGGACTGCGCACGCCTCGGCATCGGCCCGCACGACTTCGTGCACCTGACGTCGCGCCGCGGCAGCATGCTGCTGCCCGCGCGTGCCGACGACGCGATCTTGCCCGGACAGGCGTTCACGCCGATGCACTGGGGCGACGAATTCGTGTCCGGCGTGGCCGGCAATCGCATCGGCGCCGGCGTCAATACGGTGACGTCCGCCGCGCTGGACCCGCACTCGCGTCAGCCGGAACTGAAGCACGCGGCAATCAAGTTGCTGAAGGCCGACCTGCCGTGGCGCTGGCTGATCGCCGCACGCCTGGCCGCAGACGAACTGCTGGCGCGGCAGCGCGACGTGCGTGCGCTGTTTGCGCGATTCCCGTACGCGAGTTGCGTGCCGTTCGGCGACGACGCCGGCGGCGGACTCGCATGGCGCGCGGCGGCCTACGAGCCGGTACCGATCGAGTTGCAACGCGAAGTCGAGGCACTGCTCGGCCTGCCCGACCATGCGATCGACGTGATGAGCTACGGCGACGCACGGCGCGGCACCGCCCGCCGCATACGCGTGGTCGACGGTGCGCTGACGGCGTTTTCCGTGTCGGGCGCGGCCGGCGCAACCGAGGACAGCGCCGCCGTGCTGCGCGACTACGTCGACAGCGGCACCGGCGTCGGCGCGATCGGCCGGATGCTGTTGTTCGCCGGGCGCGTGCCGTTGCAGGCGGCGCCCGCACGTGGCCGCGCGGTCTGCAATTGCGTGGGCGTCAGCGAGCGCGAGATCCGTACGGTGTTGTCGGCGTGCCCGGCAGGCGCGACGCCGGCGGAGCGGTTCGCCGGCTTGCAGGCACAACTCAAATGCGGCACGCAGTGCGGCTCGTGCGTGCCCGAGCTGCGGCGGATGAGTGCGGAGGCGGTCGTGTCGTAGCGGGCTCACGCGAGAGGAGCAATCCGCGCCGCCGGGTAGCGAATTCCGCTACCGATGCCCCGAGCGCGTGCGCGAGCGTCAGCGATTGGCGCCGAGCGCGACGCGCAGCCGCTCCATCAGCCGCGTGTAATGCCGCACCACGTCGTCCTTCGACACGACGTCCGCGGTCGAGAACCGCTCGGCCCACGCCGGCTTCCATTCATACGTACCGTGCACGCTGCGGTCGCCGTCCGGCGCCTGGATCAGCGAACGGATCCGCGCATCGCGCCCCGGCCCCGTATGCATCTCGAACAGCGCGTGGATGAACGTGTGATACGCGTCGTACACGTCGTCGTCGAACAGGTAGCGGTAGATGTGAAACGTGCGGTCGAGTTCGCGCTTCGCGCGGATCACGTCGTCCGGCGAGATGTCCTTCCAGTAGCCGATCCACGTGTAGAAACACAACAGCGCATTGAGCTGCGGCGCGACCGTGTCGTACAGCGTGAGCCGCTTCTCGATCAGCCGCTGGTTGGTCCACTGCACGAGTTCGAGCCGCTTCAGCCGGCGCGCGACGAGCCAGCCGAGACACGCGACCGACAAGGGCGTCAGCACGCCGAGCACGAGCTTGACGATTTCCAGCGAATTCCACGGCGTGTTGAATGGCTGCATGAAAGGCTCGACAAGAGAAATGCACCGCCGGGCGGATCGCATCGCGCGCTGCGCGCGGGTGCGCCGTTCGCCTCGCGGTTGACCGTTAGTTGCTTGCACATCGATGTCGCGCCGTGCTGCCACCGGTGCACGGCAAAACGGCGGGTTCCGTCAGTGTATCGGGCGATTGTCACCGGCCGGTGACCACGGGCCGGATCGTCGTGACGGCCCCGCGCCGCGTTACGTCGGCAGCGCCGACGTGAGCTTGACCTTCTGCATCGGGATGTCGGTCTTCACGCTCAACACGCCCGGAATGCGCGTCAGGGTCTCCATCTGGAAGCGCCGGTAGTCGTCGATGTCGGCCGCCACCACGCGCAGCAGGAAATCGCAGTCGCCGGCCATCAGGTGGCATTCGACCACTTCGGGCATCTGCTGGACCGCGTCGGCGAAGCGGTTCACGGATTCCGCGTCCTGCCCCTTCAGCCATACGCGCGTGAAGATCGTCAGCCCCTTGCCGACCTTCGCCGGATTCAGCACGGCCACGTATTTCTCGATCACCCCCGCCTCCTCGAGCAACCGCACGCGCCGCAGGCACGGCGACGGCGACAGCCCGACCTCGTGCGCGAGCTCCACGTTCTGCATGCGGCCGTCGCGCTGCAGCGCGCTCAGGATCCGGCGGTCGATAGCGTCAAGCTTCATTGGCATCCAATTCCAAAAAAATCGTGAATCATGCGTTCAATGCCAAATTCTCCGCAAGATCTGGCCACAACGCAACCCGATTCGAGTCAAAAAAGCAGACAATCCTACTCCCCTAAGGAGGAGTAATGAGCAGTAGCGTTTCAACGTCGTCCGGGCTTCGCGACAAGCCCGCCTATGTCGCCGAGATGGGTCGCGGATTGCGCGCGGCGCTGCCCGTCATGCTGGGTTTCGTGCCGTTCGCGCTCGTGCTCGGCGCGCAAGCCGCGCAAAAAGGGCTGAGCCTGTTCGAGGTCCCGATGATGACGGGCCTGAACTTCGGCGGCGGTTCCGAATTCGCGGCGATCCATCTGTGGACATCGCCGCCGCACATCGCGCTGATCGTCGCGATGTCGTTCCTCGTGAATTCGCGCCACATCCTGATGGGTGCGGCCTTCGCGCCCTATATCCGGCGCCTGCCGCGCCGCCGCGCATTCGCCGCGCTGTTTTTCATGTGCGACGAAAGCTGGGCGATGTCGCTCGCCGACGCCCGCTCGCGCTCGGCCACGCACATCAGCGCCCCCTATTACGCGGGCATCTGTAGCGGGCTCTACCTGACCTGGATCTCGATGACCACGCTCGGCGCGGCGGTCGGCCCGACGATCGGCAACGTCGAGCAGTACGGCTTCGACATGGCGTTCACGGCCGTGTTTCTGGTGCTGCTGCGCGGGATGTGGAAAGGCATGCGCACGAGCCGTCCGTGGTTCGTGAGCCTCGTCGTCGCGGCGGCCACGCATCTGGCGCTGCCCGGCGCGTGGTACGTCCCGGCCGGCGCGTGCGCGGGCCTGATCGCCGCGCTGCTGTGGGAGCCGCGCGATGCTGCCTGATTTCGCGACGGTGGCGACCATCGTGCTGATGGCGTCGACGACCTACCTGTCGCGCGTGCTCGGCTACGTGCTGCTGCGCAACCGCACGCTGAGCCCGCGGATGGCGTCGGTGATGGAGAACGTGCCCGGTTGCGTGCTGATCTCGGTGATCGCACCGGCGTTCGTGTCGACGCGCCCGGCCGACCTGCTCGCGCTCGCCGTCACGCTGATCGCGGCGACGCGCCTGTCGATCCTGCCGACCGTGATCGTCGGCGTGGTGTCGGCCGGCGTGCTGCGGCATGTGCTCGGGTAACGCGGATACGCGGTTGCGGCCCGCTGCACGGGCGGCAGATGAACCAGGGAACGGGCGCGCGATGCGCCCGTTCTTGCATGTGCGGGCCGCGCGCGGCGTGGCTCGGCACGACACGCGTCACGACGGAATGCTAGCCTTGCGGGTGTACCCGCGATGCCTTTCCCTCTGATTGCCACCCTGCGAGGATCGTCCCGATGCAAGAAACCCGCCCGCTGTTCGACCGCGTCCTGCTCACCAACGACGACGGATTCGACGCCCCCGGCCTTGAAGTGCTCGAACAGGTCGCCACGCAACTGGCGCGCGAAGTCTGGATCGTCGCGCCGGCGGAAGACCAGAGCGGCACGTCGCATTCGCTGAGCCTGCACGAACCGCTGCGCGTGCATCGCAAGGGCGAGCGCCGCTTCGCCGTGCGCGGCACGCCGGGCGATTGCGTCGCGATCGCGGTCAGCCACCTGATGAAGGGCGCCCGGCCCGACTTCGTGCTGTCCGGCGTGAATCGCGGCGCGAACCTCGGCACCGAAACGGTGTTCTCCGGCACGGTCGGCGCCGCGATGACGAGCATGCTGGTCGGCGTGCCGGCGATCGCGCTGAGCCAGGCGTTCAGCGACCGCAACGCGGTGCCGTGGAATACGGCGCTCACGCATGCGCCGGACGTGATTCGCCGGCTCGTCGAAGCCGGCTGGGACAGCGACGCGTGCCTCAACGTGAATTTCCCGCCGCGGCCGGCCGACGGCGTGCGCGGCCTGAAGGTGACGAACCAGGGCGCCGGCACGCTGCAGGGTGTCGACATCGTGTCGGGGCGCGATCCGCGCGACCTCGAATACCACTGGCTGAAACTGACGCGCGCACCGCGCGACGACGATGCGGATTCGGAAACGGTCGCGCTCGGCGAAGGCTATGTCGCGGTCACGCCGCTGAAGTTCGAACGCACGCATGATCAGGCGCTCGCGCGGCTGCGGTCGAATCTCGGCTGACTCACGAGATCGCTGAACGGGGAAATCGACAGGCAAAACCGGCAGGCGGCGGCGCTGGCGCGCATGACGCCGGCACGAGGTCGCCGCGCCGGCTCACCGTACCGGCCGCACCGGCCGCGCCCCGTCACGTCAGGTTCATTCCCCCGTCGAGCATCACGATCTCGCCCGTCACGTAATCGGACGCGACGAGCATCGCGACCGTCTGCGCGACGTCCTCGGGCGTCGCCGCGCGGCGCATCGGCGCACGCTCGCGCCAGAGCTGCTGCGCGCCGGTCCAGTCGGCGGTCAGCGGCGTATCGACGAGCCCCGGCGCCACCGCATTGACGCGGATCGCCGGCGCGAGCGTGCGCGCGAGCAAGCGCGTCGTGTGATTGAGCGCCGCCTTCGCCGCCGCGTACGGGATCGACGCGCCTTTCGGCCGCACGCCCGCATGCGAGCTGACGTTGATCACACACCCGGCGCGCCCGCTCGACGCCGCTTCGAGCAGCGCGGACTGCGCTTCGGCGACGAGCCGGAACGGCGCGATCACGTTGATCTCGTGCATCTCGCGCCACACGTCGGGCGTCGCGGCGGCGAGATCGTCATGCGGAATCACGCGGCTGACGCCCGCGTTGTTGACCAGCACGTCGAGCCGGCCGTGCACCGCGAGCGCATCGCGGATCAGGCGCACGCGCTGCGCATCGTCCGCGAGATCGGCCTGCACGTAGGCCGCGCCAAGTTCGCGCGCCATCGCGCGGCCCGTGTCGGCGGAACTGCGCGAATGCAGGATCACCGCATAGCCGTCCGCCGCCAGGCGTCGCGCGATGGCCGCGCCGATTCCCGACGTCGATCCGGTGACGAGCGCGACCGGCCGCTGCACGCGCGATGCGCGCGGCTCGGCGACGGTTTCGGTTTCAGGTTCCGTTTCGGCAATCGGGGCAGTCATCGGCGGATGCGGCGTGTCCATGGCGGGGAATCCTGTCGGTGAGATTCAGCCGGGATTATGGCTGCTTCGGCAAATCGACGAAGTCTTCGAGTTCGCCGGCGACGTAAAGCCGCTTGCCGCTTCGCGGGTATTCGCACACGTCGTGTTCGAGCCGCTGGCCCATGACCAGCATGTGAAGCGGCGCATCGCTCGTGTTCTCGAGCACGTGTGCTTCGCCGCCGCGCGGGAAGCCGAGGAAGTCACCCGGCCCGACGTCGTGACGACACGCTCCGATCGTCACCGTGCCCGTGCCGGACAACACGTACACGCATTCTTCTTCGTACAGGTGGCGGTGATACTCGGACGACTCGCTGCCCGGCATCAGCGTGAGCAAATGCGCACCGATTTGCGTCAGGCCGGTCAGGTCGCTGAGTTGCTTTTTGAGGCGAACGGCATGGGGATTCAGCGAATGCACCGCGCGCGTCGGTTCCATCTTGGCGATATCGGCGGCTTTCAGCAATTCCCGGGGAGGTGTCGTGGACATGGGGATCTCGTGAGCGTGAATGCATCGATCGAATGCGCCGCCCGGGCGCCGCGCGGCGCGCATGCCGCGTTATTGTCCGACATTTTCGCGCAGACGAGAAAGGCGGATGCGCACGCCGCCCCGCACCGCTACCGTGCGCAATCGGCCAGCAGGTTCGCCAGCACCGACGCACCTTGCGCAAGGTGTACCGGATCGGCATCCTCGGCCTCGTTGTGGCTCAGTCCGGCCTTGCACGGGACGAACACCATCGCGCTCGGCGCGACGTACGACAGGTTCACCGCGTCGTGCCCCGCGCCGCTGCACATCTCCATGTACGCATAGCCGGCGGTGGCCGTCGCCTGCCGCACGCGCGCGATGCAATCGGCATCGAACACCACCGGCTCGTATTCGGCGATGGTCTGCACCTGCACTTGCGTGCCGCGCAGCGGGATGCGCTCCCGGCAGATCGCGTCGATGTCGGCGACGAGCTGCTGCAGCGCCGGTCGCGACGGATGACGCACGTCGACGCTGAAACGCACCCGGCCCGGAATCGTACTCGGCGAATTCGGCTGGCACGCGACATGGCCGACCGTCACGCGCGCATCGGCATCGAACGCGTGCCCGTGATCGACGATCGCGGCGATCATCGCCGCCGCCACGCCCATCGCGTCACGGCGCACGCTCATCGGCGTCGTGCCCGCATGCGACTCGAAGCCCGTCACCGTGATGTCGAGTTCGTAGATGCCCTGCACGCCCGTCACCACGCCGATCGGCACACCGGCGTTCTCGAGCACCGGCCCCTGTTCGATATGCGCTTCGAAATACGCCTTCGGCATCTGCCGCTCGCGCTCGCGGCCGGCGAAGCCGGTGCGCGCGAGTTCGTCGCCGAGCCGCACGCCCGTCTGCATGCACGGCCGGGCGAGCGCGACATCGAGCTCCAGCGTGCCCGCATAGACGGCCGAGCCCATCATGCCCGGCGTGAAGCGCGAGCCTTCTTCGTTGGTCCACGCGACGATGTCGATCGGATGACGCGTGACGACACCCTGCTCGTTCAGCGCACGAATCGCCTCGAGGCCGGCGAGCACGCCATAGACGCCGTCGAAGCGGCCGCCGAGCGGCTGCGTGTCGAGATGGCTGCCGCACATCACGGCCGGCGCGTCAGGCTGCGTGCCGGACCGGCGCGCGAACACGTTGCCGATCGGATCGATGCGGACTTCGCACCCGGCTTCCTCGCACCAGCGGATGAAGCGTTGCCGGCCGAGCACCTCGTCGGCGCTCAGCGCGAGCCGGCAGCTGCCGCCGCGCGCGGTCGCGCCGATCGTCGCCATCTCCATCAGCGAATCCCACAGCCGTTGCTGGTTCACGAGAATCATCGCGACCGCTCCTCCTGAAAAACTGCGAGCATATATCGGCGGCCGCGTCGGGCAAAGACGGCGGCCATGGACGGCAATCGCCGCCGGTCAACCCACGTGCACGCCGCGCAGCTTCGTCAGCAACGCGACGAGACGATCGATGTGTTCGTCCTCGGTGCGCCACGACGACACGCTGATCCGGAACGCCGGCCGCCCCTGCCACACGGTCTGCCCGAACCACACGTCGCCCGAATCCTGCGCGGCCTGCAGGATCGCGAGGGTCTCGTCGTCGGTGCCGGCGCGCACCAGCACCTGGTTCAGCACCACCCGGTTCAGCACGTCGTAGCCTGCCGCGCGCAGGCCGTCCGCGACGCGCTGGGCCTGCGCGCAATGCCGCTCGACCATCGTCGCCACCCCGGCGCGGCCGAGCGCACGCAGCGCGGCCCACACCGGAATGCCACGCGCCCGCCGCGAGAATTCGAGGTTCAGGTTCTTCTGCGCGTCGTGCGCGCCGCTCAGGTAGACGGCATCGCTGTTCATCGCGGTCGCGAGCGCGGCCGCGTCGCGGCAGATCACCATCGCGCCGTCGTACGGCGTGTTCAGCCACTTGTGACCGTCGGTGGTCCAGCTGTCCGCGCCGTCGATGCCGTCGGTCAGCGCGCGCTTCGACGATGCGCGCGCCCACAGCCCGAACGCGCCGTCCACGTGCACCCACGCGCCGGCGGCCTTCGCGGGCGGCATCAGCGCCGCGAACGGGTCGAATTCGCCGGTGTTCACTTCGCCGGCCTGCACGCAGAGGATCGTCAGGTCGTCGAGCGGCGGCAATTGCGCGGGATCGATGCGGCCATGCGGGTCGACCGGCGCGACGACAAGACGCTTCATCCCGAAGCCGAGCACGCGCAGCGCCTTCTTCACCGTAATGTGCGCGAGCTCGGAGAGCACGACCTTGACCTCGGGCGCGCCGATCAGGCCGTCCTCGTCGACGTTCCAGCCCTTGCGCGCGAGCAGCGCACGCCGCGCGGCGACCAGCGCGACGAGCGTGCAGGCCGTCGCGCTCGTGCCGAAACCGACCGCGCTGCCTTCGGGCAGTCCGAGCACGTCGACCACCCAGCGCGCAGCCTGCCGCTCGATCGTCGCGGCCACCGGCGAATTCGCGAACGAGGACGCGCACTGGTCCCACGCGAGCATCAGCCGCTCGGCCGCCGCCGCGGCCGGCAGCGTCGCGCCGATCACAAAACCGAAGTAGTTCGGGCCGTTCGACGCGACGGTCGCGGGCGTGCCGCGCGCGTCGAGCAGGCGCAACCCGTCGCCGGCCGGGTAGCCGGTGTCGGGCAGCGGCTCGTCGAAGGCGGCCAGTCCGGCGAGCGCGGCCGCGTCGGGATACGCGCGCCGTTCGTTCGTGGCGGCGAGATAGGCGTGCGCGCGCCGGTCGGCGTCGGCCAGCAGGGCGAGTTCATCCATGTCGATTGCCTCGGTGCGGATCAGCGTTGCAGGAGCTCGCGGCCCAATTGATGCAGCGCATCGTCGACCCGCTTGTAGTACGTGAACTTGCCGACGCGCGTCGCCTGCACGAGCCCGGCATCCGCGAGGATGCGCATGTGGCGCGTGGTCGTCGCCGGCGCGATGCCGAGCTTCTCGGCGATGTAGGTGCAGCACACGCCGAGTTCGTCGAAGTCGCCGTGCGGCTGCGGCGGGACGTGCTGGCGCGGCTGCGACATCCGCGTGGCCGCGTGGCCGCGTGCGGCCCCGCTTCGCGCTCGAAGGTCGACAGCAGCACCGCGTAATCCATCGTGGCGCCAGAATGGGTAGGTTTCATGGGTCTACACATGGTGCCACGAACTTTCTATCGTAGCGGTCTACACGCGTTTCCGGCCGCGCCGGCAACGCTTCATTCCATCCATCCTCGAGAGGTTCGCGATCGTGAACGCTACCGACACCGGCCTGACCGTGCGCCCCGTGCGCGACGACGATTTCGACCACTGGCTGCCGCTGTGGGACGACTACAACCGCTTCTACGGCCGCTTCGGCGACACCGCGCTGCCGCGCGAGATCACCGAGCTCACGTGGTCGCGCTTCTTCGACGGCGACGAGCCCGTGCACGCGCGTGTCGCGGAACGCGACGGCCGGCTCGTCGGGCTCGTGCACTTCCTGTATCACCGCAGCACGACGCTCGTCGGCCCGACCTGCTATCTGCAGGATCTGTTCACGCTCGACAGCGAACGCGGCAAGGGCGTGGGCCGCGCGTTGATCGAAGCCGTGTACGACGCGGCGCGGCAGCAGCGCGCCGAACGCGTGTACTGGCAGACGCACGAAACGAATCACACGGCGATGCGGCTTTACGACACCGTCGCGGAGAAAACCGGGTTCGTGATCTACCGGAAGGTGTTGCCGCGCTGAATGTGATGTGCGAGACCGCGCCGGGATGGATTCAAGTGGACGATCCGATCGCGCTCCCAACGGCGAAGCGGGAACGTGCGAATCCGCGTCCTGTTCGTCAGCGGGATGGAAGAGTCGCTCAATCCCACGGGTTCACGATGGCGACACCGGTTTCGACAAAGTCGGCCACATTACGCGTCACGACCGTCATGCCGTGCACGAGCGCAGTCGCAGCAATGAGCGCGTCCCGCTCGGAGCGTCGATCGGGAACATGGAGCCGCGCACATCGTTGAGCAACCGCAGTATCGACCAGCAGCACGCGGCCTGCGAACTCGGGAAGGACATGCCCGTCCAGCCATGTCCTGAGAAGCGCGCCCTGGACCGAGTCTCGACGTTCGATCTGCAAAACACCGGTCTCCAGCTCCATGATCGTAATGGCCGAGACAAAAAGCGTCGACGCGTCGACGGACGAACTCCAGACCGCCACATTCTTGTCCGCCCGCCCTGCGCGCACCTTTCGGAGCTCCGAAACGACAGTTGTATCAAGAATAAACATCATCTGAAATCAGTCTCTTTGATCCTGATGTCCGCTCGCGGAGGATCAAACTCGACGTCCTCGACACCGGGCAAGGCCAGCGCATCGGCAATGTTGCGCCGTTGCCCGGTCAGGCGCTGGTATTCAGCGAAACTCAGCAACACATGAGCGGGTCTGCCACGATCCGTGATAAACACGGGGCCATCCTTTGGCTTGTGCGCAACCCTCTCGCGAGACCCGTTCCAACGTCCTAAAGTGACGAGAAACGACCTGCGTCGCCGTTGCGCGATGCGCACCCGATTTCGAGGAACGTCCATGCCGAGTATCGTCGCCGGTCCCGCCACGCTTCCACCGAGCTCCGTCGCCGCCGAAACGCGGATGGTGCACGACGTCGCCACGTTGCAGCCCTCCGACTACCGTTCCGCCGACGGTTCGTCGTGGGTCATCGCCACCATCACGCCGGCCGCGGACAGCGGCGCGAACGTGACCGGCACCACCTACTTCGATACCGCCAAACAGGAGACCGTCGCCGTGCCCGACGCGCGCCGGCGTTATGCGAACCGCGGCACCTGGCAGGTCGTCGCGAGTTCGAGCCCGTCGGTGCCGGCCACCGGCCGCTACGACTGGCTGACGCTCGCGTGGCTGCCGATCAACCGGCGGCCGCTGCCGCAGACGCCCGAGCATCTGTATTCGCCGTTCATTCACGGCGGCACGATCGTCTATCGCTGGAATCCGGATGCGCAAGGCGGCGAACAGTTCGGCAACGTGCGGATGATCTTTCCGGAATGGCAGCAGCAGGTGGCCGACGTGCTGCGCGCCGCGTCCGGAAACAACGCGCAAGCAGCGGCCGCTTCACCGGCATCGGCGCTCGATCGCGTGACGCAGGACGGCAACCCGATGGTGGCCGTGCTCGACTTCGGCGCCGCGCTGCACGAGGAACCGGCCGACCGGATCGCCGCGCGCCTGCCGGCATTGCTGCGTGCGAACGACCTGCGCGAAGTCTCGGCGATCGTATTTCAGTGCATCGCCGCATCGCGTGAAGCAGACCGGCCGCGCTTCGTCGAAACGATCAACGGGTCGATCTTCTCGATCGACGACCGGGCACGCCTGCTCGCGATCGCCTACGGCGCATTCGCGGCCGGCAAGGCGAAGCCGCGTCCGTTCAGCGATACGGCACAGACCGCACGCATCAACGACGTGTTCACGGCATTGAAACAGCGCACGTCGGCGCTCGGCATACCGGTCGGGCAAGGGTCGCCGTGGTACGCGTTCTTTACCGCGTATCGACTTGGCGCGGCGGTATCCGCCAACGGACGGTAATCGCACGTCAATCGCCGGCGCCGCGATGAATCCATGCGGAACCGGTTTTCGATCTTGCCCGTCTTTTCGACGAATTGAATCGAATCGTCCCGTGCTAGATTCACTCCCGGCCACCGAGCCCATTCCAATAACCTGAAATAAAAGACCAAACCATGAAATCTCTTTTCCGTCATGCCGCCCTGGCACTGGTTACGATTGGCTTTCTGTCGGGCTGCGCGAGCAGCGTGACACGCGATGCGAGCAATTCGGCGGGGGCCCCCGTGACCGCATCGACGACCCAATTCGGCACGAAACCCGTGATCGTGAAGGTCACGCTCGACGATGCCGCGCGGGAAGAGTTGAAAGACAACCTGAAGTTCGACGTGAAGCAACTGCAGGGGAAAATCGAAAGCGCACTGGACGCACGCAAACTGCTGGCAAAAGCGGATGCCACCGATGCGATGCACCTGAATGTCGAAGTCACCGGCATTCGCGTGCGGTCGAGCTTTTCGGCGGTCATGTTCGGCTTCATGGCGGGCAACGATCATGTCAACGGCAACGTGACGCTCGTCGATGCCGACAATCATCCGGTCGACCACTTCAAGGTGTCGGCATCGTATGCGCTCGGCGGCATCGCCGGCGTCGACAGCGTGCGCCTGGACTGGCTGTACGAGAAATTCACCGAGCAGACGCTCGCGACGCTCGATCCGGCAACCGCTGCGAAGCAGGCCGCCGCGGCACCGGACAAGAAGCTGTAAGGTCCGACGCGCCCGGCGGATCGCGGAATCGCCGCCCGCCGGGCGACAGTCGCCGTGCCCATCGTCCGGCGACGGTGCCCGTTGATCCAGCCGATTTGAATTCGATTGCGGCCGCGCCCACCGGCCGCCACCAGGCATTCACCACGCCCGCTCGCATGACGACAGAAAATCAGCCGCCCAGGGAAGAGCGGCCGTCAAGGAGCGATCCCGGAACGGGGTACCGGCGTACATCGTGTCGACGACCGGCATCGCGCCGACCATCGGCCCAGCCCGACTCACGCGCCGTCCGCATCGAAACGGCGGTGTCCTGATTACCGGCCAGCCCTCCGCGCGAAGTGCATCCGTCATATCGTCGGAGCCGAAACGCGCCGTTACCGCCGCAGCGGGAACCCCGCACACGATGTCGGGTCGAAACGCGACCTGACCGTCGACGGCGTCGCTTTCACCGATCGATCCTCCCTCCCCATCCTCTCGTTCCCATGTTGAGCATCGGTCCCTTCTCGATCCGCGTCGTCGCGGTAGCCGCCGCCGCGCTGCTGGCGTGGCTCGTCGCCCGCTTGATCCAGCGCCGCCCACCGGATGGCCAGCACAAGAGCGCGTCGAGCCTGATCCTCGACGTGCTGCTGCTCGGCTTGATCGCCGCACGCATCGGCTACGTCGCGCAATGGTGGCGCGACTATGCGGCCGCGCCGCGCTCGATCGTCGCGCTCGGCGACGGCGGTTTCGACTGGCGCATCGGCCTCGCAGCCGCGCTCGTGTTCACGGTGTGGCGGCTGCGCCGCCTGCCCGCGCTGCGCAAACCGGTGATGGCCGGCATCGTCGCGGGTCTCGCGGCCTGGGGCATCGCGCAGGGCACGCTGGCGACGCTGCAGCGCACCGCGCCGCCGTTCGCCGCGATGCAGCTCGAAGCGCTCGATGCGACGCCCGTGTTGCCGCAGCGCTTCGCCGGCAAGCCGGTCGTCGTGAACCTGTGGGCGACGTGGTGCCCGCCCTGCCGCCGCGAGATGCCGATCCTCGAACAGGCACAGCGCGATCATCCGGGCATCACGGTGCTGATGCTCAACCAGGGAGAAAACGCGCAGGCGGTGCGCGCGTTCCTCGAACAACAGGGGCTGCGCTTCGACAACGTGCTGCTCGATCCCTCGCTGCGCGCGATGCAGGCGTATGGTTCGCGCGGGCTGCCCACGACGCTGTTCTTCAATGCGAAAGGCGAACTCGTCGAATCGCACATGGGCGAGATTACTGCCGCGCGGTTGAAGGACGCCGTGACGCAGCGCTTCGGACAGTGACGCCTGCCGACGAGCTGCCGCCGTTATCGCCGGCGATCTGCTGGTCGCGCGCTCGCAGATTCACGGCATGCGCGGCGCGTTTGCGTTGATCGGGGAACGGGAAATCTCTGGACCGTGCGTGCCGACCGAAGCACTGGCGCGGGCGATGCGCGGCATTCGCGCGTGAGTTCGAACGCCATGGGCACGGGGCGAACGACGCGCTCGTGCGTCGCGCGGCGGGCGCATCGAAATCGTCGTCCGACACGCTTTCTGACACATCGGTCATCAAGCGAAGATGCGACCGACTCGCGCGAATGCCCCGGATTCATTGACTGACAAGCATGCACGACATTGGCCTGAAGACCGGTGTCGATGAAAACGCACACAACCATCACCTGACGTCACCCGCACTCGGCTAGAGTGGTTGCACGTTCACACATGGACGTTCAGATCACTTCGACATGCCAAGCATGTGATGAAGTGACGATCGAAATCCACGGTGTAAACGAGCGCGGCCCGCAAGTGTAGAAGCACCTGCGAGCCGCTAACCACAACCAACTCTACAAGGGAGTGAGTCATGGCTGACGCGAATCATATCGCACCGACGTTTTTTCAGGACTGTTTCGGGCACGATGAACGCCCCGACGTCGATCCCGCAACGGGACAACGACTGCGGCAATTCGCGGCGATGACGGGAGACGCACAATGAATCGCAACGACTCGTATCAACGCGCCTATCACGCTCCGCTCGACGTCGGTCTCGACGACGCCGGAGAACTGTCGGCCAAATCCACGCTGGTGCTGAAGCTCAACGCATTGATCGTGTCGCAGGGCTTGAGCGAGGACGAGGTCGCGGCGCTCGCGGACATGGCCCGTCCGGTGGTCACGCCCGAGCAGCGCGAGCGGCTCAGGAACGTTTCACTCGATCTGCTGATGCGGACGCTCGTGTCGTTTGATCAGCATGTGGAAATTGTCGTACGGCCTGCGGGACAGGCTCGGTCGGCGGGGATTACGGCTTCGGTCTGACGATCGGCCGCGCCGGGAAAGGAAGTGCGCGGCAGCCGGAAGCGCGCCGGTGCTCGCATGAGGCAGCGTCAGGAACAAGTGCAATCAAGGAAATGCATGACTGCGGCCGCGCCCGGCCGCCAGCACGCCGCACGATCCCGTGCAAAAATCAGCCTCGTCCGATAGGCGCGGCGACAACCGGCCGCTATGCTTCTCCGGGTGCGGTGCCGGTGAAGTGCCCTGTTCAAGTTCGGAGTGAGCCGGTCACCATGCTTCGCCGGCGCCGCACCCCTCCGTTGCGATCCGGCTTCGGCGTGGGCGTTCGGTGGTGGCCGGTGGGCGCGGCCACGACAGAGACACTGATGTTGAAACAACACGCTGCCATATGCGAGCGCCGAGCGTCCGCGCCGAAGCCGGTTCCTCCCCCGCCACACCCGCCTGCGCCCCCGGCCATTATTCAAATAAGGCGCGACACACTTCGATATAGTTTCCCGAATATCTCGAATGACAATTCTTTGAACCAGAGATAGTTGATCAGATCATCTCAATCCCCGATTTACTGAACAATTTTCATTCCCATTCGAATATTTTTTTATTTATTTTCCGCCATGCTGGTCGAACCGTGCTTGAAAAGGCAAACGTTTGCGCGACACGGTAAAGCGCCTTGTCCATCGACCTCCAGGAGGAAAGCATGGCCGACTCTCAAACGTCCTCGAATCGCGCCGGCGAGTTTTCGATTCCGCCGAACACCGATTTCCGTGCGATTTTCTTTGCGAATGCCGCCGAACAGCAGCACATCAAATTGTTCATCGGCGACAGCAAGGAACCGGCCGCTTATCACCTCTCGAAGGCGACGCCGCAGCCCGTTCAACCGGCGGCGGCGAACGCGACGGTATCTTCAACCTGCCGCCGAACATCCCGTTCGGCGTGACGGCGCTCGTCAATTCGTCCGCGCAGCAGACGATCAAAGTCTTTGTCGACGACAACACCTGATGCTTAACTGTCTCCGGGAACGCAATCGCCGGGTGTCGACTCACCCGGCGATTTCCGTTGTTGCTCCGAGATTGACGAAATTGAAGAGGAAACGATGCCAGCAGGCAAGGCTCTGATGCAGTGGCTGGGCCGTCGCGGGGGGACCCGGCACCTGTTGATGCCGCTGCCGCCCGACAAGGTGCGCACCTTGTCGCTGGCCCATCATCTGGCGCTGGAGACCGTGACGACGGGCAGCGGCAGTCTCGATCAGGTCGGCAGCCTGGTACGCGTGGTCTATATGGCGTTTTTCCTGCGCGATACGACTTCGATCGATTCGACTGCCGAGCCTTTCCGGCGTGCGGAACACGCGCTGCATGCCTGCGTCGCGCGCGTGGACAGAGGCGCCTGTTGCCGGTTGGTCGACCAGGAGCCCGAAGCGGTCGGACGCATCCTGCTGATTCACGACCATCAGCTTGCCGCGATTACCGGGCACCGATATCTGGCGGCCCGGGAGCGCCTGCGGCACCACGTCGCCACCGGGAGACGCTCGCCGATTGCGCCGGCAACCGGCAGGTGACGGGGGCGATCGAGCGCGGCAAGCGGCAAGCGGCAAGCGGCAAGCGTTGCGAATCGTGCATGCACCGATGCGCGCACACGACGATGCCGGCCGGCGCAGCCGGCCTCGTCAATGCTCGTCAATGCGCGCGCCGATCAGCCTGCCCGCGCCACCACCGGCTTCGACATCGCCACCGGCGGCGACCCTGCGGCCGATGCGAGTCGCGTGGTCGCGTCACGCGCCACGCGGTTGAACGCCACGCGCTGCTGCCCCTTCAGCACGGCGGCATTCGTCGCGTGCACCAGCGCGACCGGATCGATCGGGCGATTGTTCCGCCGCACCTCGAAGTGCAGGTGCGGACCGGTGGCCGTCCCGGTGCTGCCGACGGCGCCGACCCGCTGGCCGCGCGCGATCCGCATGCCGGTGCGCAGCGACGGTTCGAACGCGGACAGATGTGCGTAATACGACGCATAGCCTTCGGCATGACGCACCACGACGTACTTGCCGTAGCCGCCCGGCTCGGTGCCGATGAACGACACGACACCGCGCGCCGACGCATGGACCGCCCGGCCCGTCGGCGCGGCGAGATCGACGCCGGAATGCACGTGACGCGCACCGCTCACCGGATGCACGCGCGCACCGAAACGCGAACTGGTGCGCGTTGCGCTGACGGGAATCGCGAACCGCGTGCCGGCGAGCGGCGCGCCGTTGAGATCGTAGTAGGCGCCCGACGCGCCCGCTTCCGGCGAAAACCACACCGCCGCGACACGCTGGCCGCGAAAGCGGATATCGAGCGCGGTCACACGCGGGCGGCCCGGCCGCGCTGCATCGCCGTCCGGCTCGAAGGCCACGCGGAAAGTATCGCCCGCGGTGCCGCGCTGCGTCACATCGATTCGACCGGCCAGCATGCGCGTGACCTGCGCGGCAACGCCGGCCGGCAGTTCGGCGCGCGCAAGCGACGCACGCAGGCTGCCGGTGATCGCACCGGCTCGCACGCCGCTTTCCGGCTCCGCAAGCACGAACGGCTCGGCGGAGGCCAGATCGGCATGACGCGGCCCGGCCACCGACGGCACGCCGACCGCGGGCAGCGGCGACGCAAAACCATAATCGAAGCGCCCCGCGTAGTGGCGCTCGATCGCGCCACGTGCCGCATCGCAGAGGACGATGTACGGCGTGCAGGCGCCGGCACGCACGACGAACATGCCGGGGTACGCATCGGCATGCACACGCGCCGCCGGCAAATCCGGTGCGACGCCCGCCACCGATGCCGATGCAAGCAAGCCGCCCCAGACAGTCCGGGCGGAATTGAAAAAAGGCACGTCGACAAGGTCGGCCGCTTGCGCCACCGCGGGCGTGAACGGCTCGGCATCCGAGGACGCCTGCGCCATCGCGCCCTGCGTGCCGGCAAGCCACGCCGCCGCCACGACACCGCGTGCAAGCGCGCGGCGCATCGGAAAGCGGATGGCGCCGCATTGCGCGGACGGACCTTGTTCGCGTGCGAGACGTAAACACAGGTCGAACCGCATCGCGTCGTCACTCGCTATCAATGAAAAGCTGGAAAAGAACCGGGTATCGCGGAGGAACGTTCATCGCGATCCGGTAGCCTGGAAACGAGTGTATCGGCATGGCCGACCTCGATGAATAAGACAAATCCTATTTGTTTATATATCCGCTTAGTACTCGACTGAAATAGCGATTTTCACCGTGAATACGCGTGAGATCCGCCCCCGGACAATCGCGCGCAACCACACATGGCGTGTACAGTCGAGGGCTGCCCGCGCATGCGCGCATGCCCGTCCGACCACGGCGAGCGTGCCGCGCGTCGCGACCTGTATCTTCGAACCGGAATCCCGTCATGTTTCTCGATCATCTTCATCCGGAACGCTGGACGTTCCTGTGGAACGCGTTGTCCACGCTTTCGCTCAGGCTCTGCGCCGGCCTCGCGCTGCTCGTCGCCGGCTGGTGGCTGTCGAAACGCATCGGCAACTGGCTGAACCGGCTGCTCTCGAACAAGGAGCGCGTCGACGACACGCTGCGGCCGATCCTCTGCGACGTCGCCGTCTGGGGCATCCGCATCGTCGCGATCGTCGGCGCGCTGTCGCAACTCGGCATCCAGACCGCGAGCATCGTCGCGGTGCTCGGCGCGGCCGGCCTCGCGATCGGGCTCGCGCTGCAAGGCACGATGCAGAACATCGCGGCCGGCATCATGCTGTTGCTGCTGCGGCCGTTCAAGGTGGGCGACTACATCGACGGCGGCACGGGTGTCGCGGGGACGGTGGACGAAGTCGGACTCTTCATGACGCGGCTGACGAAGCCGGACGGCATCTGCGAATACGTGCCGAACAGCGCGCTGTGGGGCAGCGCGATCCGCAACTACACGCGCAATCCGACGCGCCGTCTCGACCTCGAGGTGGAAGTGTCCGTGCACGACGACATCGATCGCGCGCTCGACGCGCTGCGCGCGCTGGCGCTGGCCGATCCCGACGTGCTGAAGGATCCGGCGCCGGACGTGATGGTGATGCGCTTCGACGACAGCACGGCAATCGCGAACATGCGCGTATGGACGCACACCGACACGTTCTGGGCGATGCGCTGGCGCCTCGCGCGCCAGGTGCGCAAGACGCTCGCCGATGCGGACTGTGCGCTGCCGATCCGCACGCGCGAGCTGCATATCGTGCACGACGCCGAACAGTCGGCCCGGCAGGCCGACCCGCGCCGCGTTCAGGCGTCGTAACGGCAAACGGCAACGGGGCACACGACCGCGACGCCGCGCGGCCGCACGCCCCGTCCGCGTCACATCTTCACAATATCGAGCAGCGCTTTCTTGCCGCTCCTGTACGTGAACACCGAGATCGCGCCGTGCTTCAGGTCGCCCTGCGGCGTGAAGCTCGTTTCGCCGATCACGCCGCGATAGTCGGTGACCGGCATCGCGGCCAGCACCTTGGCCGGGTCCGTCGAGTTCGCGCGCTTCATCGCGTCGACGATGATGTACACCGCGTCGTACGAGAACGGCGCATACACCTGCATCGGCTGGTGGTAGCGGGCTTCATAGCGCTTCACGAACGCCGCGCCGCCCGGCATCTTCTCGAGCGCGATGCCGGCCTCCGAACACACGACGTTGTCCGACGCCGGGCCCGCGAGCTTCGGCAGGTCGGTCGAGCACACGCCGTCGCCGGCGAGGATCTTCGCGCGCAGGCCGAGCTGGCGCGCCTGCTTCGCGAGCGGGCCGCCGGTGGCATCCATCCCGCCGTACATGATCGCGTCGGGGTTCTCGCCCTTGACCTTCGTGAGAATCGCGCGGAAGTCGATCGCCTTGTCGTTGGTCGCGTCGCGCGAGATCACCTTCATCCCGGACGCCTTCGCCGCCTTCTCGAACTCGGTCGCGAGACCTTGCCCGTACGCGGTCGAATCGTCGATCACGGCAACCGTCCTGATCCCCATGTTCTTCGCCGCGTAGGCGGCCAGCGCGGGCCCCTGCTGCGCGTCGGTCGCGACCACGCGATAGGTGGTCTTGAAGCCCTGCTGCGTATACATCGGGTTGGTCGCGGCCTGCGAGATCTGCACGACGCCGCCGTCGCGATACACGCGCGACGCCGGAATCGACGTGCCCGAGTTGTGATGGCCGACGACGCCGACCACCTTGTCATCGACGAGCCGCTGCGCGACCTGCGTCGCGGTGCGCGGATCGCCCGCGTCGTCCTGCGCGTCGAGCTGCAGCGTGACCTTCTTGCCGCCGATCACGAGCCCCTTCGCGTTGATCTCCTCGACCGCGAGCCGCGCGCCGTTCTCGCTGTCCTTGCCGAGATGCGCGATCGCGCCGGTCAGCGGCGCGACGTGCCCGATGCGCACGATCTCGTCCGCGTGCGCGGGCAGCGCCAGCCATGCACATGCCAGCGCGGCCGCGGTTGCGCATGCCGTCTTCTTCTGATGCCGATTCATGTTCGTCTCCTTCCTTGTCGCTCCGGGTTCGTGATCAGGACCGTCGTTGATGCAGGCAATGCGATGCGCTCATGCGCGCCCTTCGAAGCCGAGCAGCACGTTCACCGCGTTGATACCGATTTCCTCGACCATGTAGCCGCCTTCCATCACGAACAGCGTCGGCAGGTTCAGGCGCGCGAGCGCTTCGCCGATGCGCAGGTAGTCGGGCGAGCGCAGGCGGAAATGGCTGATCGGGTCGTGCTCGAACGTGTCGACGCCGAGCGACACGACGAGCAGGTCCGGTGCATGCTGCGCGATCGCGGCAGTGGCCTGACCGAGCGCGGCCGCATAGGTGTCCCATTGCGTGCCCTTCGGCAGCGGCAGGTTCAGGTTGAAGCCTTCGCCCGCGCCCGCGCCGCGCTCGTGCGCATAACCCGAGAAGTACGGATACGACACCGCCGGCTCGCCATGCAGCGACGCGAACAGCACGTCCGCGCGGTCATAGAAGATGTCCTGCGTGCCGTTGCCGTGGTGGAAGTCGACATCGAGCACCGCGACGCGCGACGCGCCGCTCGCGATGCCGTGTTGCGCCGCGATCGCCGCGTTGTTCAGGTAGCAGTAGCCGCCCATGTATTCGCGGCCCGCATGGTGGCCCGGCGGCCGGCACAGCGCGAATGCCGCGCGCGCGCCGGCGTTCGACAGCAGGTCGGCGCCGGTCAGCGCCGAGTTCGCGCTCGCGCTCACCGCGCCCCACGTGCCGGCGTTGATCGGCGCACCCGCATCCATCGCGAAGAAGCCGAGCTTGCCGTCGATGAAGTCGGGGAGCGTCGCGGCCGACGGCATCGCGCGCACCGGCCACACGAGCGGCAGCGCCTGGCAGGTGCGGCCGCTCGCGACCCATTCGTCCCATGCGCCGGCGAGGAACTCGACATAGCGCGCGCGGTGCGCGCCGGCATAGCTTGCGCGGTCGAACGCGCGCGGCGCGATCACGTCGCCGAGGCCGGCCGCGCGCACCTGCGCCAGCACCGTCTCGGCGCGAAGGGGGTTCTCGAACGAATCGGTGATCGCGCCGTCCTTCAGTTCGACGCCGCGATGCAGATGGTGATCGCTGCTGTAGACCGTGAGCATGGTGGACCGTTGCAGTGAAGGCTGTGAGGGGTGGCAACAGTCTATTGACGCTGGCTGGCAATAGCTTTGCTTTTCGCCTCCTCGTTTCGTACAATTTTGAGAAAACCGTCTACGGAGTCCCTGGAATGAGCAAAAATCGCGCTTCGGTGGAACTGGACGGCGTCGACCGCGCGATGCTCCGCCTGCTGCAGGAAGACGGCGCGCTATCGAACGCGACGCTCGGCGAACGGCTGTCATTGAGCGTCACGCCGTGCTGGCGGCGGCGCAAGCGGCTCGAGGACGAAGGCGTGATCACCGGCTACCAGGCCAACCTCGACCGGCGCACGCTCGGGATGAACGTGTTCGCATTCGTGCAGGTCACCTTCAACATGCATTCGGGTCAGGATTCGGATCACTTCGAGGACGTGATGCGGCGTCACGACGAAGTGACGTCGTGCCACAAGATCACCGGCGCGGCCGACTACATCCTGCAGGTCGTCGCCACCGATCTCGACGCGTATGCGGAATTCGTCGAACACGTGCTGCGCAAGCAGGCCGGCGTGTCGTCGATCCAGTCGAGCCTCGCGCTGCGCGAGGTCAAGTTCTCGTCACGCGTGCCGGTGCCGGATGCGTGAACGCCACTCCGATCGTGCACGGGCTTCCGCGGCCGATCGTCATCCCATGGAGCGCTACGTTATGAAACGATTCATTCCTTCCGCGTCGCTTGCCGCCACGATCGCATTCGTGTGTGCATTGAGCGCATGCGCGACGCAGCCTGTCTCCCCACTCCCGCCCGATGTCGCCGGGCAGGACACGCAAACCTCGCAGACCGCCCAGGCCGCGCCGCCGGTCGTCGGCGGCGATCGCGACGCGCATGGCTGCATCGGCTCGGCCGGCTACGCATGGTGCGAACAAACGCTGCAATGCGAACGCCCGTGGGAACTCGCGAAGCAGAAGGGGTTCGCGAATTCGGCGCAGGCGTACGGGCAGTTCTGCCGCAACGGTTCGGCGCAGTGACGCGGTCGCGGCGCCCTGCCGCGACATCACGTTGAAGTATCGACGCGACGCCGTGTGCGTTCCTGTCGCGCCTTGAACTGACGCGCCGACGAATCGGCGCGCCCCGCGGATTTTCCCGCTCCGCGCGCCGTCATTCCGGAAACCCGGACAAACAAGAAACCCCACGAAAACAAGGATATTTCGCGCGTGCGACACGATAATCGAGTTCGGTTATATTACGCGCCCCTTGCCATCCCGCCTGCCCGAAACCCATTGCGCGCGGCCTCTTTCGACGCAGCCTGAAGCGACGTCAGGCGAGGCTTGCAGCAAGGTGTTGCGCGCCCGTCGCCTGACCATGACGCATGCGCTTGCGTGACAACATGAAGCCGATCCGAAGGTGTCCTTCGCAACGGTCTTGCGTGCACAAATGCAACGGCGAACGCAATCGATCCGGAATTCCGGATTCGCGATCCGGATCTCCGGATCCGCGCACCGCGCCGCGATTTCGCCTCGGCCGGGCGGCTTGGCAAACCGATGCATCCAAGTTGAAAAAGGGATCTGCTGTGATCAAAACGTTACGGGTAATACTGTCGGCGCTCGCGCTGTGCGTCGCCGCGCCGTCCGCGCATGCCGCCGATACGAAGAAAGTCGACGTCCTGCTGGTGGGCGGCGGCATCATGAGCGCGACGCTCGGCGTGTGGCTGCACGAGCTGCAGCCCGACTGGTCGATGACGATGGTCGAGCGCCTCGACGGCGTCGCACTGGAAAGCTCGAACGGCTGGAACAACGCGGGCACCGGCCACTCGGCGCTGGCCGAATTGAACTACACGCCGGAGAGGGCGGACGGCAGGATCGACATCTCGAAGGCGATCGAGATCAACGAGTCGTTCCAGATCTCGCGCCAGTTCTGGGCCTGGCAGGTCCGGCAGGGCGTGCTGAAGAACCCGCACGCCTTTATCAACTCGACGCCGCACATGAGCTTCGTCTGGGGCGACGACAACGTCCGCTTCCTGAAGAAGCGCTACGACGCGCTGCAGGCGAGCCCGCTGTTCCGCGGCATGCAGTATTCGGAAGACTACGACCAGATCAAGCAGTGGGTGCCGCTCATGATGGAAGGCCGCGACCGCTCGCAGAAGGTCGCCGCCACCTGGACACCGATCGGCACCGACGTGAACTTCGGCGAGATCACGCGCCAGTTCGTCGGCTACCTGAAGACGCAGCCGAACGTCACGCTGTCGCTGTCGAGCGAAGTGCGCGAGATCGCGCGCAACGCGGACGGCACGTGGCACGTGTCGTGGGTCAAGCTGCATTCGGATGAGCCGCCGCAGGCCGTCGACGCGAAGTTCGTGTTCATCGGCGCGGGCGGCGGTGCGCTGCACCTGCTGCAGGCGTCGGGCATCCCCGAGGCGAAGGACTACGGCGCGTTCCCGGTCGGCGGCTCGTTCCTCGTGACCGACAACCCCGAGGTCGTGAAGCGGCATCTCGCGAAGGCGTACGGCAAGGCGTCGGTCGGCTCGCCGCCGATGTCGGTGCCGCACCTCGACACGCGGATCATCGACGGCAAGAAGATCATCCTGTTCGGGCCGTTCGCGACGTTCTCGACCAAGTTCCTGAAGAACGGCTCGTACTTCGACCTCGCGAAGAGCACCAACCTGAACAACGTCGCGCCGATGCTGCGCGTGGGCGTCGATGAATTCCCGCTCGTCCAGTATCTGGCCGGCCAGCTGATGCTGTCGGACGACGACCGCTTCAACGCGCTGAAGGCATATTTCCCGGACGCGAAGAAGGAAGACTGGCGCCTGTGGCAGGCCGGCCAGCGCGTGCAGATCATCAAGCGCGACCCGGTCAGGGGCGGCGTGCTGAAGCTCGGCACCGAGATCGTCAGTTCGCAGGACGGCAGCATCGCGGGCCTGCTCGGCGCATCGCCGGGCGCGTCGACGGCCGCGCCGATCATGCTGAACCTGATGCAGAAGGTGTTCAAGGACAAGGTCGCGACGCCCGAATGGCAGCAGAAGATCCGCCAGATCGTGCCGAGCTACGGGACGAAGCTGAACGACGGCCCGGCGAAGGTCGTCGAGGAATGGACCTATACCAGCGACGTGCTGCAGCTGTCGCCGCCGCCGAAGATCGACATGGCGACGCCGGCGCAGGCCACTGGCACGGCCCCCACGCGCCCCGCGAAGGCGTCGGCCGACATGGCGCTGTAACGCGTCCGGCCCCGTTTTGTCGCACCGGCGGCCGCCCTTCGGGGCGGCCGTTTTACATGGCGGATGCAGGCGGCACCGCCCGCATCCGCTAGAATTGCGGGCACGCGCGACGCCGTCGCCACCCGATCCACCATCCGCATCGACGCGGTCCCCGCGACCGCCGGTGCGGCCCGCGCCCGAGCCGCGCGAGCGCCGCACCGCGTTGCCGCGTCCGCCGGGCGCGCCATCAACCGAATTCAGCTGGAGAATGACCGTGTTTACCTGCCGAAACCAGAGCTGCGGCACGCAGTGGGAGACGTCCGACGTCGTCATCAAGGACGAAGGCCAGGGGCTGCTGTTCCGCTGCCCGCTGTGCGGCGCCCGCAACTATCTCGAACGCTTCGAGGACGACGAAGGCACGGTCGTCTACGAACAGATGGAAGGCCGCCCCTACCTTGGAGACCTGTCTTGACCCAATCGACCGCCACGCCGTTCAGCGCGCTGCCGCTGACGCCCGCCGCGCTCGCGAACCTCGCGCAGCTCGGCTACGTCGACATGACGCCGATCCAGGCCGCGAGCCTGCCGATCGCGCTGGCCGGCCACGACCTGATCGCGCAGGCGAAGACGGGCAGCGGCAAGACCGCCGCGTTCTCGCTCGCGCTGCTGTCGCGGCTCGACACGCGCAGCTTCGACGTGCAGGCGATGATCCTGTGCCCGACGCGCGAGCTCGCCGACCAGGTCGCGCAGGAAGTGCGCCGCCTCGCGCGCGCCGAGGAAAACGTGAAGGTGCTGACGCTGTGCGGCGGCACGCCGATGCGCCCGCAGGCGCAGAGCCTCGAGCACGGCGCGCATATCGTCGTCGGCACGCCGGGCCGTATCATGGATCACCTCGACCGCGGCAACCTGAAGCTCGACGCGCTGAACACGCTCGTGCTCGACGAAGCCGACCGGATGCTCGACATGGGCTTCTTCGACGACATCGCGAAGGTCGCGCGGATGTGCCCGACCGCGCGCCAGACGCTGCTGTTCTCCGCGACCTATCCGGACGGCATCGCGAAGCTGAGCCAGCAGTTCCTGCGCAACCCGAAGGAAGTGAAGCTCGAGGAGCGCCACGACAACAGCAAGATCCGCCAGCGCTTCTACGAAGTGACGGAAACCGAGCGCCTGCACGCGGTCGGGCAGTTGCTGAACCACTACCGGCCGGTCAGCACGATCGCGTTCTGCAACACCAAGCAGCAATGCCGCGACCTGCTCGACGTGCTGCACGCGCAGGGCTTCCATGCGCTCGCGCTGCACGGCGAGCTCGACCAGCGCGAGCGCGACCAGGTGCTGATCCAGTTCGCGAACCGCAGCTGCTCGGTGCTGGTCGCGACCGACGTCGCCGCGCGCGGGCTCGACATCGCCCAGCTCGAGGCGGTGATCAACGTCGACGTGACGCCGGACCCCGAAGTGCACGTGCACCGGATCGGCCGCACCGGCCGCGCGGACCAGGAAGGCTGGGCGCTGAGCCTTGCCAGCATGGACGAGATGGGCCGCGTCGGCGCGATCGAGCAGGCGCAGAAGCGCGACGTCGAATGGCATCCGCTCGCGGAACTGAAGCCGGCCGGCAACGACACGCTGCTGCCGCCGATGGAAACGCTGCAGATCCTCGGCGGGCGCAAGGACAAGATCCGCCCGGGCGACGTGCTCGGCGCGCTCACCGGCGATGCGGGGTTCGACGGCAAGCAGATCGGCAAGATCAACGTGACCGAGTTCTCGACCTACGTCGCGATCGAGCGCGGCGTCGCGCACGACGCGCTGCGCAAGCTCAATGCGGGGAAGATCAAGGGCAAGCGCGTCAAGGTCCGGTTGATGGACGACGAGTGATCGCGGGCGGTGCGGCGGCTGTCACGGCAGCCGCGCTGCCATCTCATGCCAGCTCGGGATACCCGAGCGCGGCCGCGTCCCGCGCGAGCCGGGCAATCGTGTCGTATGCGTCCCGCGGCAGACGCTCGAATCCCGTCAGCCGTAACGCGTTCGCCCGTTCCGGATCGACCGCGGCCGCGTGATCGAGTGCGTCCTGCAACGCGCTCACCCGCCCTCCGTCCAGCGCCTTCGACGCAATCAACGGCAACCCCGGCGCCGACGCCGTCATCCCGATGATCCGGATCCCGTTCAGCAGCTCGGGCAGTGCATCGCGCACATACGCGAACGTCACGCAATCGATCGCCGCGCAATCGGCGTCGCCGGCCGCCAGCGCGCGCAGCACGTTCAGGTGCGAGCCGAACGACACGACCGAACCGAAGAAACGTCCGCCATGCGCATGCGGCGCGACCGCATGCCGGAACGCGTTCATCCCGCTGTGCGAATCGCCGCCATTGATCGCGGCCCGCGAGCCGCGACAGGCGGCCAGTGTGGTCACGCCGCCCGCATGCACGCGCGCCGACGCAACCAGCACGCTGCGGTAGCGCGCACCATCGCAGCCCGGCGCATCGAAGGCCGGCGTCGCGATCAGGTGCACGGCATCGCGCAATCCGAGCATCCGGTACGGATAGCCGCAGGTCTGGGACAACAGCAGGTCGTGGCGCCGCCACAGCGTGTGCAGATCCGCGAACGGTTCGTCGAGCAACGCGACGCCGGCAGGCTCGCCGGTGCGCGCGAACACATCGAGCGCGTCACGCAGCAGCGCGCGCCACAGTGCGGCGTGGCGCGGCGTCACGTTGTACATCGGCAGTCCGGCGATCCATTGGCTCATCCGGGCATTCTACGCATCGGTGGCGCCTTGAAGGAAACCGGTTCTATCGCATTTCAGCGATAGCCGGCCCACGGCGGGCTGCCGCCAATGCTTATCGGCCGCGCCGCGCTAAGCAAATGCGAATTGCTTGGTTTGCCTGACTACGTGGCGCGGTTAGCGTTCCAGTGTCGCGATGCTTTCGAGCGCGCCGCAACACGCGTCGGCCAATCGCATCGCGTCCCATACCGGGGTGCGATCGTCCGCTATCCATATCGCCCGTATAGCCCGTATAGCCTGTTTCATCCCGCCCGAGCACCATGGCCGAATACTTCGACGTCGACCACGCGCGCGCGATCGCCACGCTCGACGCCCGCTTCACTGCCCGCACCGAGTGGCCGACCTGGCTGCTCGTCGTCGCGATCTACGGCGGCTGGCTCGCCGTGCTGCTGCTCGTGCGCGGCGCTCGCCTGTCGCTCGCCGCCGCGACGCCGCCGCTGATCCTGCTCGGTGCGTGGCACATGTCGCTGCAGCACGAGCTGCTGCACGGCCATCCGACACGTTCCGCGTTCGTGAACCGGCTGCTCGGCTATCCGCCGTTGACGATCTGGTATCCGTACACGCTCTATCGCGACACGCACCTCGACCATCACCGCGACGAAGACCTGACCGTGCCCGGCGTCGACCCGGAATCGAATTACGTGTCGCGCGCGCGGTGGGGGCGGCTGCCGCGCTGGCATCGCGGCATGATCGTTGCACGCACAACTTTCATCGGGCGGCTGGTTCTCGGACCGCCAGCGAGCATCGCCGCAATGATCGGCGACGCATTCGTCGCGTTCCGGCGCGGCGACTTCCGCTATCTGCCGATGTGGGCCACGCACGCCGCCTGCGCGGCCGCGCTGCTCGCATGGCTGCAGTGGGCCATCGGCGTGCCGTGGTGGTACTACCTGCTGGCGGTCACCTGGCCCGCGCTGTCGCTCGCGATGATCCGTTCGCTGTTCGAGCATCGTGCCGCACCGCATCCGAAGGCGCGCATCGTGATCAACGAAGCCGGCTTCGCGATGCGGCTGCTGTACCTGAACAACAACTATCACCTCGTGCACCACGACCTGCCGAAGCTGCCGTGGTACGACCTGCCGCGTGCGTACCGGATGCGGCGCGATGCGTATGCGGAGAAATGCGGCGGCTTCGTGATCCGCCGCGGCTATCGCGAACTGCTGGCGCGCCACGCCTGGACGCCGACCGACACGCCCGTGCATCCGTTCGACCACGGCACGGCGTCGCTGTCGACGGGTAGTGGCGCGAAGGTCGCCGTGGTCGACGGCTATCTTCAGATCAGTACGTAGCCGGTACGTGATGCGCGGCTTCGCCGTGACACCGCGCGTCCGGGCGATGCACGCACGAGGTCGCCCGGCCGCTGCAACGGGCATGCCTTACGAATAGCCGACAACGCCAGCCCGCATCGGCGAATTGCCAATTCCGCCGGCAATGCCCAGAATGTCGGCTCGTCCGGGGCTTCCAACAATCATTCGCCCTGGCTCAGACTCCCGGCCGCGCGCCGCACTCCCCTACGACGATGCAACCGAACACTTCGCCCGGCGCGATCCGCTCGATCGGCAACGACTGGTCCGTCTCCGCGATTACCGCGGGCTTTCTCGCCGTGCTGATTTCCTACGCGGGCCCGCTTGCGATCTTCTTCCAGGCGTCACAGGCCGCGCATGCGTCCAATGCGATGGTCACGTCATGGGTCTGGGCAATCTCGATCGGCGCGGGCCTCTCGGGACTGTTCGCAAGCTGGAAGCTGAAAGTGCCGGTCGTGACCGCATGGTCGGCGCCCGGCACCGCGCTGCTCGTCGGCCTCTTTCCGCAACTGACGCTGAACCAGGCCGTCGGCGCGTACATCACGGCCGCGGTGATCATCCTCGTGATCGGCATCACTGGCTATTTCGACCGGCTCGTACGCCACATTCCGCGCGGCATCGCGTGCGGGATGATGGCCGGCATCCTGCTGCCGTTCGGCATGCATGCGTTCTCCGCCGCGACCGCGCAGCCGGTGCTCGGGTTCGGGATGATCGCCGCGTACGTGATCTTCAAGCGCCTGCTGCCGCGCTACAGCATCGTGCTCGTGCTGCTGACCGGCGCCGCGCTCGCGACGCTGCTCGGGATGGCGCATCTCGGCAACGTGGTGCCGAGCATCGCGCGGCCGATCTTCATCGCCCCCGAATGGACGCTCGGCACCACGCTCAGCCTCGCGCTGCCGCTCGTCGTCGTGAGCCTTACCGGCCAGTTCCTGCCGGGGATGACGATCCTGCGCGTGTCGGGTTATCACACGCCCGCGCGGCCGATCATCACGGCGACCAGCGTGATGTCGCTCGTGGCCGCGTGCTTCGGCGGGATCACGATCGTGGTCGCGGCGATCACCGCTGCGCTCTGCACGGGCAAGGACTCGCACGAGGATCCGGGCCGGCGCTATGTCGCGGGCATCGCGAACGGGGTGTTCTATCTGATCGGCGGGCTGTTCGCGGGGACGATCGTCACGCTGTTCTTCGCGCTGCCGAAAGCCTTCGTCGCGATCCTCGCGGGGCTCGCGCTGATCGGTGCGATCGGCGCGAACGTGCACGGGATCTTCGAGGACGAGGATCATCGCGAAGCGTCGGTGATCACGTTCCTTGCGACCGCGTCGGGGATGACGTGGCTCGGGCTCGGGTCGGCGTTCTGGGGGATCGTGATCGGGTCGGTCGCGTATGCGGTGTTGAGCAGGGTGCGGGGGCGTCGGGGGGAGTGAGCGGGCTCACCGTGCCGCCGCACTCAAACACTCGATGCAATGCCGGCTCGGGCACGGGATCGTCGGATCGCTCGATTCGGTTCACCCAGTGCGCGGATCAGGTCACGTAATGTCCGATGACCGGCCAGTCAGCCACTACCTCGATGTGTCGCGACGAGCGCCGCTGGCCAGCAGAAGCTGATCGACAAGCTCGAGTTTCAACGGCTTGTCCGCGTCGAGTTTCTTCTTTTCGATCACATGCTTCCACCCGTCACCGTTGCCCGGGTTGCGGTAGAACGCCACGATCGCGACGTATTTCGTATCGGCCTGCATCGGCTGCGAAAGGCTCGCCGACGCTCCCGGGTTCAACACCGCGGCAAGGTCTGCCTGCAGGTCCTGTGCAAGCACCGTCCGGTCATGCTTCAGCAGGTCCTCGTAGGACGCGCCGTCGAACAGCTTGCGATCCTTCAACTGATACACGCGCACCGCGACCGATGTCGCGCGGCCGGCGTCGTCGGGGTTCAACGCCTCCCGGGCGGACAGATCGACGTTGAGCACCTTGACCTGCTTGAAGAACACCGCGTGATACGCGCCGGACGAGGCGTCCGAGACGGACTGCCACGCGCCGCACGCGGACAGCAGCAAGACGGACAAGAAAGTTGAAACAGCGAAACGGATAGACATCGACGTTCCTGAAATAGTCATGTAACGAATGAGCTTAAAGTGCTGCATCGGTAGACCTGCGCGCAGCCGAGATCAATGCCCTCAACGGTTTCGCCGGCGAAATCACGACGGCCGTTGATGGCGTTGGCTTTCTCGTCTTGGCGACGCAGGTTCGCCGTCATGCATGCAAGGGAGTAATGTGGGGATTGGGCCCTGGTCCCGGGAACGCTTCGTACATGCCAAGTGCAATATTGACGATACGTTCCTCGTCAGCGGGCAGCACGGTGGTCCAACCGAGCCGTGGCGCGGGCCCGGCGTTTCCGTGACCGATCGCCGGCTCCGGCGTGTATCGCGACGACACTTCCATCCGCAGATGTACGTCCGCCTTGACACCGACATATAGCTGCACAAAGGCCATCAAATCGCGATGCAGCCCTGCACCGGGCAATAGGTCCTGCGCCTGCCGAGCATCAGCCGGGCGCAACGTCAGCCGTACCGCCCGGCTTCGATACGCCATCCGCTTCCCCAATACGTAGCCGCTGCCCAACCCGTCCCGTTGACTGGCTCCCGATTTCCCGACAGCAGGCCCGGCCGCCGTGAGCGGCCGCGGCCGCCCCGTCGACGTCACGACCGGCCAGAACTCGTCGACCCGAACCTCAACTCCCGGGATGGCCAGCGCCACGACACCTGCGAGCCCTTCCGGCGTGCGCGTGCGCTGAATCAACAGCCCCAGCAGCGCCAGCATCCGCGAATCGGGCAGGCCGGCGCGCTTCGGCTTGTCGCCCCAGCCGAACCCGGCCAGACACAGCAGGTTGCGCGAATGCGCGTCGATGCCGCCAGGCCGGAAGTGCTCGGGATAGCGATACTTCCGCCAGGCGCGATACAGCAACGTGACATACCGGTGATTGAACTGGTCGAGAAACGCCTCGACCGCTTCGTGCCCTTCCTCGCGCAGCACGATTTCGTCGATCATGTGCGAGGGCATCGCCGCATCGACGCCATACAGCCCCATGAAAGTCGTGCGCACGGTCGGAGGCGATCCAGACCCGAACGCGTCCGATCCATCGTCAAACTCGACCGACGCGATTTCACTCGCCGGAAAACCCATTCGCGGCCGCGGCCGGAAGCGCACCGGTTCATGATCGAGCGCATCCCGTGTGCCGAACCCGGGCTGGTCGGGAAAACGCACCTCGAGCAACCGGCAAAGCTGCATGAAGTTCATCCGCGGTGCACGCGCCAGCAGCGAGGCGACCAGCGGATCGAGATTCGGGAAGTCGTGCAGCTTCATAGCGGCGCCCGCTCGGCCTTGCTGCGCGGCCATTCGATGCGGGCCTGCGACGGCAGGCTGACGATCGCGAGCTTCGTGAACAGGTTGATGTCCGCGTAGAGCGCGAAGAACCGATGCAGAAGCTCGCCGAACAGCATCACGTCACCGTCCCCGGCGAACGCATGGCTGTCGAGCGTGACCTCGATCAGCACGCCCCGCTCGACCGAACCACCCGACACCTCCTCGATCAGTGCCTGCGACACCCACAGGATGCCCGCGAGCCGTCGACGGTTCAGTTCGTCATTCGTCCAGTCGTAGAGCGCGAGCGCCCCGCGCAACACTTCCGCGTCCATCATCGACAGGAAGTTCGGTGCCAGGTGCGACAGCACACGCCACTGGAACCGGTCTTCCGTCGGCGGATACAGCGGCAGCGTCGGCGAGACGAGATTGCGCACCCCGGCGACGTTCTGGGAACTGGTCGCGAGTTCGTCGAGACTGGCTTCCCGGAGCCCCTTGCGCGGCAGCAACCCGTTCGTGCCCGTCACGCGCAACGACAGGCTTTCCTCGGGCAACGTCTCGATGGTTTCCCATGCATGACCACCGAGAACCACCCACGTTTCGTGCAACCCCGCGACACCCGAGCACACGCGCGAATGGAAATACCGCTCCGGCGCCTCGTGACGCAGCATGCCGCCACGATGACGGAACGTCGCAAACGGCACGTATTCATACCGCTCGGCCGTTTCGTGGTCGAATGCCTCGATCGCGTCGACGGAATACGTTTCGACATGCTCACCTTGATGGCCGGCCGGCACCACGCGATATTCGGTTTCGTGATGATCGATCTCGATCGGCTCGGCATCCAGCTCGAACAAGTTGATCACGGGCGAACAGAATAGCCGCACGTTTTCGGCGCCGAAGCGCTGGTCCGACGGATAGGTCTGCGTCAGCACGATTTCCAGCTCGAACCGGGTGGTACGTTCGGGCAGCTTCGTGACATCCAGTCCGCACAGGTCCACAAACAGGAATTTCTCGCGGAACGTAAAGTACTCGAGCAGCAATTGATAGCCGGAGAAGGCCGCATCGGCCTTCGGCCACAGGCGTTCTTCAGCCGAGAAGCCGGCCGGTTCGATCGTGACGCCGGCAAGCTGCGTCGCCTCGCCGTCGCGGATCTCCGGAATGCGCAACTGGATCGTGTCGACCTGGCGCGTCAGGGCAAGGTGCATCGCGAACGCCGTCGGCAGATCCGCATTCAGGTGCAAGCGCAACCGTGACAGATCCGTTTCCATCCGGCGTGCCGACCTGCCGAGCGAGAAGCCGAGCCGGATCACCGAGCGGCCGTCGTGACGCACGGCCGGCCCGGCATGCGTGACCGTAACCGGTTGCAGCGTGACCGCTTGCGTCGTCCGGTAAATGCATTGCACGGTCTTCGGCGACCCACCTTCCGCGCCAGCGGGTGGCGGTACGACGATCGGCGCGGAGCGTATCGATACGCCTGCCGGCACGACTTCGGTCTTCTGAAGCTTTTCCGATAGCGGAACGAGTTCCACGATCGACAACGAGGGGATCATGCGCAAGTAGTGCGGCCATAGCAGGCTGACCAGCCCTTCAGTCAGCTCCGGCAACTCGTCGTCGAGCTTCTGCCGAAGGCGCCCGGTGAGGAATGCAAAGCCCTCGAACAGTCGCTCGACGTACGGATCGCGATCGCCGACACGGTCGAGGTTGAGCAATCGCGCGCGATCAGGATGCGCCTTCGCGAATTCCTTGCCGGACTCGCGCAAATAGCGCATTTCCGCTTCGTAGTAACGCAGGATGGGATCGTCATTTGCCATGGATTCTCGTTACGAAAGAGTCAGCGCTCGAGCCGGGTCGAGCACGGTAAGTTCCGCCTGCAATTCGCCGATGCGGCGCGCGAGCGTCGGTTTGTCGGCGTCCTTGCGGTTGCTCGTCGCCTTCAACGCTCGCACGAGTTGCTGCTTGACCTCGAACGCCAGCGCGGGCTCCCAGCGCATCACCGGCAGCGAACGCGACGACGTGTCGAGTTCGACCAGCAACGCGAGGGCCGTATCGGGTCGACCGGCCTGATCGGCCAGGCGTGCCATCACGAGCCGCTGCAAGAAACGGTGACGCTCGGTCTTCATGCCGGGCAGCGCATCGAGCCATGCGAACGCGGCTTCGACACCGTCGCGCGCGACCAGCTCGCGAGCCTGCGCCTCGATTTCCGGCCAGTCGCCGGCATCGCCGTCGCTATCCGCGGACACAGGCAGCGGCGCGACGGTCTCGCCCGCTTCGAGGTCGCGCACGACGGCGTGCCGGGCGATCCACTCGAGCGTCGTGTCGTCGGAGAATGGCGTGCCGTCGCTGAACGAAAGCCGCTCGATGCCCGGCAATCGCTCGAGAAACAACGCAAAGTCCGCGCGCAGCAATTCGCCCCACGTGGGATAGGGTGCTCCGACGTGATCGAGCGCGACGTGCTGGAAGTACTGCAGGTCGAACCAGAGATGATTGACGCCTTCCATGAAAGCACCTTCGACGCGCTCGAGCAGTTCGTGCCACTGCTTCTGCAGCACGAGCCGCTTCATCTGCTGGCGCAACTCGGCGCGCGGCGGTGTCAGGCGCGTGTGCAGCGCGGCATCCGACGGCGGCACGTCGTGCAAGGTGTCCCACCGAACGCTGCGTGCGATACGCACTGACGGCAAATAGCCGTTTTCCTGATCGCGCAGCCATGCCGACATCGCGCGGACCTGATCGAGCAGGTCGCGCGCCGATGCGATCGATCCGACCGATGCACTTGTCGAAGCGGACGTCTGCGGCATCGCGATGTCCGGGCTCATGTTGCGCACCGGTTCATCCTTGTTCCCGAAGCGGGAAGCAAGCGGATGCAGGTTCGGACGGGCGGCGTCGGGCCACGTAGCCGTGCGGGTGACGAGCGCGTCGAGCGCCGCCGTCGCACGTTCGAGATCGACGGGTGCGAAGTCTCCGCGACTGTCCAGCGTCTCGATCATTCGCGCGGTCGACAGCATTTCCAGCGCCGCCCGCTTTGCCTCGGCGCGGGCAGGCAGCAAGGTCTCGCCGAACCGGTCAACCAGTGAAGCGGCCAGTTCAAGGCCGTCGGCGAATCCGGCGGGACCATCCTGACGCAGCCGCGCAAATGCGTAGTAACCGACCAGACGCAGATCCTTTCCGGTTTCCTTGAGAAGCTGTTCGCATGCGCGGGCGATCAGTCCGTCGTCGATTCCGGACAGCTTTGTCGCTTCGTCCTTCAGTTCGAAGAATGCATCCTCGTAGCCCGGATCGCGACCATACGCGTGCTCCCCCGGTATCGGGGCAAGCCATGCCGCCCAGGTATTGCGGCGCGCTTCCTGCAGCGAATCGATGCGAGGACCGCCGACGAGTGTCTTGACGAAATTGGCGAGTGTCATGGCAGGTCTCAAAACGCAAATGCGTCGCCCAGCAACCGGAGGGCGTGTCCGAACGGCTTGGAGGACGCGTCGACAGACATCGAAGTCGTCGCCAGCGACGACACATTCATCCCCGGATTGGCCCTGGGCGACTTCGTGCCGGACGCAGCCGGCTGCGCGTGCGCTCGACGTGAGTCCACCGCGGCAGTTCGACGCGGCGCCGGTTCCGGCGTCACCGGCAGCGGCGCATCCTGCAACGACATCGCACCCGGAAGCCCCGGCGGCAGCGGCACCGCCGCATGCTTTGCCGCTGCGATCGCCGCAGCAGGCAACGGCGGCGGACTGGCTGTCGACACCTTCGACCCGGTACTCGCCGCCCCGGTCACGAAAATCCGCGCCGGCAGCGCAAAGTTGCGCAACTGGAGTACGTCGAGCGGCCCGGCGCCCGCCTCGCTGCGCAATTGCACCTTCAGCGGAATGCCCTGGCTCGTGTCCGGCATCCAGGTCAGCAAGTAACGTGCGTTGTCCTGCTGCGCGACCTTCGCACGCTCCAGCAACCGGATCAGGCCGAAGCGCCCCTGCGAGTCGAGCGCCGTGCGCAATCCGCCCTGCTCGGTCTGCCATTCGATATGCGACAGGTTCTCGAGCGACTGGCCCGGCCACTCGAATGGCACCCATTCCTGCTTCTGGTTGAAGTAGCGCAGTTCGCGCCCGGACAGCACGAATTTCATGTCGGTGACGCCAGGTGCCGGCACTGCCTGCATGTCGTATCGCACGCGCGCGTCTCCGGACGGGAACAGCACGGTCGAGATCCGCGTGAGCTTGTTCAGGCCGCTCAGGAAGACCGGATCGATCGTGAGCGCGCCTTGGTCGGCCCCTTGCGCGACGACCCACCGGTCGCCCTGCCGCTCAATGACACCGGCGAGCTGCGTTGCAACGAACTGGGCGATCACGCCATTGTCGGGCCGCATGAAGCGCGCCATCTCGGGCAGCGACGCGTCGTTGTCGGCGTCCGAGAACGGATATCGGCCGCCGAACGACTTGTTCCAGTCGGCCAGGATCGCCGTCCGCCAGATTTCGTTCAGGCTCGACGCGGCAGGCTGCACGACGACCTGCCACGCTTGATCGAACGGTGCCCGAAACAGCGCACCGAAGCCGGCCCACTGTTCGCCCAGGCTCGCGGCCACCCGGCTCGCGTAGTCGCGGCTATCCGAGATATCGGACGTCTTGCCCTGCAGGACCGACTGAGCGGCCAGCCGCGCGATCGCGTCCGGATCGGCACCGGAGACGATCTGCGATGCCTTCAGACGCATCGCCGTGACCCGCTCGAGGTAGCGTGCGAGACTCAGGTCGCCGGTTGCGGCCAGTTGAGTGGCGGCCTTGCCGTTGGCCGTCGCGCCGGACACCAGATCGCTACCGGTCAGGCGCAGGATCGGGCCAAAGGCTGACGCAAGCGGCGCAAGCTGCGGCTGAGCCTGCTTCGACGGATCCTTTTCGTCGGCGCCGACCAGTTGTTGCGCCTTGTTGATCAGGCTCGCGGAGAGCGACTGCGCATTCGCGCCCGCGCCTGCCTGGTAGACGATCGCGTTCATCAGTGCAACGAGCGGCGAACGTTGCGAGTCGCCCAGCAGCGTCAGCTGGTCGGCCGTGGCCGACAGCGTTGGCGCGGTTTGCCAGCGCAAGCTGTTGAGGAACAGTGCCCACGTGCGCGCGTAGTCATCGAAGTAGCGCTGACGCAATTCGGCTTTCAATGTCGACGGGGGCGGGTTGCCGGCGTTGGTGTCAGATTCTCCACGGGGACTTCCTTCCGGGCGCAGTACCCAGTCGCCCGACACGTCACGCTGTGCGCTGGCGTCATCGATCGCCTTCGAGATCCGCTCCTCCCAAGCCGCACGCGTGAAAACACCGGGAATGGTCGCGGTCGTATTGAACAGGCCTCGACTCGTCGTATCGCCGAGCAGCGTCGCGAGCGAGACCGGCGGATACTTCGGCGTCGCCTCATCGATGATCTGCTGGTAGAGCGCATCCCTGGAGTTCTGGATGCCCCGCACACCAATCACCGTTTGGCGGGCTGATGCGATCAGGTTGCCGTCCGGCGTAATCGCGAACGCGGAAGCATTCGATGCGGGAGCCTGGCCGAGATGGTTTGCGAAGAACGCGATGGCGTGCAGACGCAGGTCTTCCCAGGCGCCCGGCGACAAGGACGAATCGGACGGGCGTGCGGGTACGGCCGTCGCGGCAAGCTGCGGCGTCAGAAAGGCCGCCACGGCACGCTCCGGCTTCGCGAGCATCAGGTAGGCCTTGAGCGTGTCGTAGGCGGCCTGGATCCGTGCGTTGCCGCCGTCGGCAATCTGAGCGTCGGACAGGGATGCAAGCTGCTGCAGACGCGCTTCGAGCTTCTCGCGAATAGGAGCGATGAGGATGCGGTTCGCCGCGAGGGCATAGCTCGGCCACAACGCGTCGAGCAGTGCGCCGTCGCGATTCAGGCCGAATCGCGACGCCCACGGCGCGCCTTCGCGCTGATGGACTTCGAGCATGTCGATCTGGCGGTCCAGCGTGTTCAGTACCTGCAAGGCCTGCGTGCGGTCCTGCACCGTGGAGAGAGTCGCGATCGTGTCAGCGGTGCTACGGATCGTTGCACGGTTGACGAAACCGGAAAGTATCGTGCCGGCGATCCAGCAACCGATCAGGCCGGTTGTGAACCATGCGGCCGCGGTCGACAACGAGAGGCCTACGCGGCGGCCGTGGATCTTGCGGCTGTGCTCTGCAACGGTTTGCCATATCGTGCGGTGTGGCGGGCCGACCGGCGGTTCGTCTTCGCTCGCGCCGGCGGGTGCCTGCGGCGGCGTCAGTTCCCGTTCCTTGAATAGCGATGCGAACAGAAGGCCGTGGACCGCGTGCCGCCGGATACGTGACTGCGAGGTTTGCAGCACCAGACCCGACAGTGCATTTCCGAGGTTCGAAATATGCTGCGACAGTTCGGCGGGAAAACGGTCGCCTGCGTCCTTCGTCAGCCGCACGACACCGGCATCCGCCAGGTTGTCGGTGAGGTCTTGCAGCGACGCGTCGATCGCCTCGGCGCTGATGCGCGCATTGGACCAGGTGAAGCCGATCGCCTCGTCGGGACTCGACGCCTCGCTGCCGAAATCCGTCACATTGAGCAGATAGGCCGGCGCGGCCCAGCGCAGCGCACGCGCGTGGCGTGCGAGTCGCTGGGAGAGAGCGTCGGCGTCGAACGGTGCTTCGACAGAATTGCGGTTACGTGTGACAGCGACGATTGCATCGACCGGGCGACGACGGCGCAGGCGGCGGATCTGGTCGAGCCATTCGGTATCCAGCGTGTCGCGGGTTTGCTTCGCGTACAGCAGGACCGTATCGCCAGTGATCAGGTATCCCGCGTCGACGAGACCCGGTGCCAGGCGTTTCACCAGAGGCACGTCGCCGGCAACGAGCACCCATCGTTCGCGATAGCGCCAGCGCCATCCGTGGCGGTCGCGAAGTGCGTTGCGAATCGCGGCAGCCCGGTCCACCTGTCCCGACGATTGGCCTTGATCGTCGAGATCAACCGACACTCCAGGTCGGCCAGCGTCGTATCGGGCGAACCAGCGGGAAGCTTTCAACGATGCGATCCAAAGCAGCACCCACTCAAAGTACTTGACCAGCAGGATCACCAGCAGCAAGACCGAGAACAGGAAAAACTCGATGATGATTCGTATCTCAAGGGACCAGCCATGCCGAGGCCCTTCCACCCATACTGCGATACCGAGTGCAAGGAAGACGATGGCGGCCGCGATGCCAATAAAGAGGCCCGCCGGTCGAGTCTTGGTGTCGTTGTTGTCGTTCATGTCTGTTTTCTGCACACGAGGGCAATCAGGTCTTTTCCGTCGCCACACAGCACCATTTGCGAATCACCCGTTATCCGGGCATTTTCTGCGGCAAGGGCGACGGCCAGCCACGGTCCGGCGCCTGAGCAATCGCCCACTGAATCCTCGAGCACATTCCAATGCGTCTCGTCGGGAAATGGTGCGGCTTGCCGAATCGCGCCGACGCTTTCACCCGTCAGGCCGTGTGTCCACACTGTGCGCAAGCGGTCGGGTGAAGATTGCCCCCAGCGGGCAGCCAGTCCGAGCGTTCGGGCCGAAAAATCAAGCGTATCTTTGGCAGGACGATGCAACCGAAGCCCGACAGGATTTGCCTGTGACTCAAGTCGCGGTTGCGCCACGAACAGGGCTACGCCTACCTCTGCAACGCCATCAGACAGGACAGCACTGATTGCGTCGCGAAGCTCAACGGCGATCAGCAGGTGGGCCGTATCGACGTCTCGATTGTCAAACCATGCGTCGGTTCGAAAGAGGGAGGACTCGTGCGTTCCTGGTCGCAGGTCTACCTTCGCAGCAGGCACACGTGCAGCAATCAATTCCCGTATGCGGGATTTGATGATCTCGGACTCCACTCTGGAGCGGTGCTGAAGCTCGACGAGCAGCTTTGTTCGCGGTGGAAGCGCGCCAAGTTGTGGCAGGAGACCGTCGACCAAGCGCTTGAGCAGCCACATACATACCGCATGATGGCGAGCATACTCAGCGAGTTCGTTGCCCGGGTGAAAAGGCTGATCGGGAATGTCGAGCCAACGCGCGTTGACTGCGCAATCAGCGACTGCGCTACTGGGCCGTAGCTTCGACGAATCGGTACCTTTGAGGATGCCCTCAAGCGAGTTCTCCGGCTCGTTCGCGGCGACGCACCAGGCATGGCCCAATATTGCCAGCGGTCTGGCCGCCGATGCATGGCATGCCTGCTCTGCTTCGTCGCTCACGCGATTCGTCGCAAGCGCCTGGTTGCGGCTGACGTACCCGTATCCGAGCCACGCGAACAGCGAAAATGCCCAAGCCAGAAAGGGGTAACCCACCACGCAGACCGCAAACCACAGCGTGTCAGTTGGACGACCCGCTGGCCAGAGCATGATCGACAGACCCGCGCCCGCTCCCATGACAAGTACCAGCAGGATCGACCACGCGATCATCGAGATATGAGGCGGCGGGGGCACCGCCACCCGCGGCGGCACGCGATTGAAATCGACTGGCATCGCTTACCGAACCCGTGCTCCGCTCGACGACGCAATGAGCTCCGCGCCACACCGCGTGTGATCGCCGTCGCGCGACAGCGGCGTCGTGCCATCTCTCATCCTGCCGCTGCCTTCGACGATTTCGTTATCGCCGTGGATCGGACATGAGACCTTGTCGCCGACGCGTGCGGCTCGGCGACCCTTTACCTTGATGCGATCAGAGCCGGTCAGGATCTTGCCGCCGTGGCTCGTTGCGTCGCCTTCATATACGAGATTTTTCATTGGCTATCTGTTTTTAATTGAAATTGCTGTTGCGTATAAGTTTATGAATTTCATCGCAACTGAGCCTCCTCGTCGATCGACTACCGCTAGATCTGACGCAAGAGCCACTACTAATTTCTTCAATTAATAAATTCATCCACGATGCCTATCTCAGCCTGCTGCGCCAATACCTCTTAACATCAGAAGCCGTTCCGTATCTAAATTTCGACTTCGCACCATGGGCATATCCATCGATACCAGTCATTGAGTTATCTTCGGAAACACGCGTATTTTCCACCAGAACCCCATTTTTATCCAAAAAATAGGCGTACACCTGATAAAGTCGCCCATAAGTGCCATCACCACGATTGTTTATATCCCATGCGACAATGGAAAACACATTAACGCGACCATGAAGAGGCATAAAAAATATTGACTCGACTGTCGGCGAACCTCCCTCAATAGGGTATCTTGCAAATTCAGTTTTTCTACACCCCTCCCTTGTCACTCGATAAAAATCAAGAACGATCGAATAGTCATCCGTGCCATTTTCGATGGAAACCCTCGAATTCCTTTCCAGCAATGACGCATCAAAAACATTATTCTCTATATTTACCACTGGGCAATCAGAAGCAACCTTAGCCCCATACTCGATTCGGTCACGTTGAATAGCTATATCTCGAACCCTCTTCTCGACATATTCTGAGCCTAAAAAATCCCCTACCTTCTTCAATTCTGAAGCGATATTTTTGTATGATGCAACATTGCTCGCCCTGGGGTGATCGCACGCCATCAAATTGCGGATCCAGAAATTTGAAGAAATTGCTTCCCGAATTGAAAGATGAAATGGTTTGCCAAGGGAATTTACGTATCCTCTCCACAAGGTGTTTGCATCGTCAAATTGATGCTTAAGCATTTCCTCGTTTGCATCATCGGTCAGCCCGGGAACTATCCACCGATCCTCTTGCTTCTGCCACTGCCCTTCGCATAGCTCGCCAGACTGGTTGCTTACAATGCATCCCGTCTTGGCTTCTAAGACCGGACAATATTGCCTGCTCTGAACCTCTGGTTTTCCGGAGAATCCTGGATCAACCAGGCCAGCCCTAAGTACGTCTATCACGACATACTTTCCGGTCGGAGATATTTTCCTCGAAATAAAATTTCCAAATATTACCCCACCTACTGGAGTCAATTTCTCAAGTGGGAAAAGATGTAATTCACTTCCTTCCGCATCCATATATGTCGCGACCTTCCAGCCGGATCCAAATACTTTCTGCTCCTTCGGCGTCAGCGGCGCCGAGAATACCAACGTTGCGCCATCCAGAAGAGGAATGCTATCCGTAGCCGCCCTGCATAATTGCGAGTTCATCACCAAAGCCATGGATAAGCATTTAATCAGTGCAAATCTAATAGGATTCAATTCCCTCTCCTTTAAGCAAGACGGCTCTTGAGTAAGGAATATCTTGCAGGCGCGACATTAACACCGCCAACCTTGGCCATCTGCCTAGTCGGACCATATATTTCCAATACTTCAGACTCGCAAGCTGTGCACCTCACCACTCACCCGGATTCTCAGAAACAAACGGATGAAGGGAAAAGAGTTGAAGTCGCATACCGATCCGTCAATCGGCCGACCTTGCTCATTCACCGGACAACATGGATTAGAAGTGAGAATATCCACATTAACGTCTACCTTTTTTTGCGGGTAATTTTGGATCAAGTGCGCCGCACATTAGCCACATCTCCAAGGGCTTCGCACCTCCAGAGTAATTGATCCGACACCATCCCGCCGTCATTTTTTCAACGACAGCCCGATCCCCTTTAATCAAGTATTTTTTCGTTCTATTTCCAATACCAGGCCCATCAAATAAATAGGCTTTCTGTTTGACGTCGACAGCAATTCTGTTATCACCCTTCATCAATAAGACGAAAGGAGACTCCATCGCCGCCCGAACATCGTCTCTTGATTGATAAGGATATTTATAAACCACCCTCGAGCCGCTCGACAGAAAGCTGTAATCCGAGCCAAACCAATCGGAAGCACGCTCGTCACGACGCAAGATTTTTCCATTTATGTCAAATACATCAACCGAATAGAACTCCCCAGACGAATTCGGTTCCACAAGAGATTCGCGCACCTCTATGGAATGAATTACGAAAATTTTCTCGGTGCGATCGCAACCGACATCCAATGAAAAGGCATCAATAATTTTTCCAGGGGCATCATCATAAAGCAGCCCCCGTCCTTCAGCTTTTTTGGGCGCCCCCCCGCTTTCAATGTGGTATAAGGAGATTGCGTTGGCGCCAATCGGTGATTTGGTTTTAGCATCAAGCACCGGCTCCAGAACGAAGCAGATTGTTCCACTATTTATATTCAACGGCGGATAACTCTGCTCACGATGAAGATCGTCGCAGGTGCTTTTCGCGTATGCCGAGCCAACTGCAATTGCGAAAATTATAAAAATAAAATTCTTAATCATCGGTGCACCCCGACAAAAAATCCCGATCAAATATAATGGAAATCTCTCTTTTAAACTGTTGCCGCTCAGAAAGACCCTTATACCCAGGATTTATGAGGCGCGTAACTTTACTAACGCCTTCATCGCCGATAGTTGCCGGATTATCAGCGATTGCACCAATCCCTTTTCCGCTCCAAAACCATAATCCGGTCTCTATAATTACTTTGGGATCGTTCTCGACAAGCTCCGGTTGACTATCAATAGGGTAACCAATCGCCTGAGCGCAATCTTTGTATGTTCCGTAATGAGTCAAATGAAGTAGTCCACGGCCGCGAAAATCTTTCCCGGGCTGTTCACTCGTACCGAAGCAGTGCTCCCCATACGCTGCATCATTCGCGATCAGATGATTTTGAATCCACGCAATTTTTTCTTTACGAGAGGAGAAGGAAATTTTCTTTCGAGCGAATCCGTTATCGATGACCGTAGGGGCCATTCCATACAAACGTTCTCCGGTGTAACTTTGATAATTTAACGATTCCCTAAATGCAGAAAATCTCTGCGTCTCGTGCTTAGCCTGCGCCAACAGATGTTTCACTTGACGACAACTATTAACACCATATTTTGGAAACAATTCAACTGAGGCGCGAATCAATTCAGAAACAAAGTTGACATCTGCACCCGGGGCAATTTTTTTCAAGAAGTCAACGGTCAACGTGATTATCCCGCCACATCTCCTGCAAATCAGATTTGCACCTAAAAAATTAGCCGCAAAGGAAATTGGGTTGAGATGATATACATCTGCCCCTGGGAAACCCATCGCCCCAACCTTCACCTCATCCCACCACGCGAGTTTCTCGATTCGCTTCTGCTCTTCCTCGTGCTGTGGCTGGGGTCCTGTCCGCTTCTCCAACTCAGAGATCAGCTGCCGCCACTTCGACGGATTCGCCCACTCGCTTTCGTGTTTCACGATCAGCCGAGACGCTGCTTGCATCAGCCACGGATATCCACCACGCTCGGTTTGCGACAGCGTGCATAACTCGCTAACCGCTTGCTTACCGTCGCCCTTCGAAAACAAGGCGTCGTACACCTTGATCATCAACGGACTCAGCTTCGAACGTGAAGCGAGGTCCGCAACTTCGGCTCCGCGCACCCATTTAGCCCATTCCTGGGTTGTCGCAAAGATCGTATGCGCCGGATCATGGACATCCGCCAGGCACTCGAAGTCGACCCACTTCTGCGCGAACTCCCGCGTCACCCGGCCGCTCGCGTGGTTGAAGTCGCACACCCAGCCGTCGATCGGCTGACCGTGCGCATTCACACCCTCAACGTGCCACCAGTTCACCGGGTAACCCGGATCGGGATTCGGATGCTTCTCGGGGACTCGCCGATTCGAATCGCGTGCAAGTTCGGCGAGCGAATACACCTGAACGGAGTCTGTCTTTCGTAACTGCGGCTCGGTACCGGGGACGAACTTATTGTCTCGAGTGCGTTGATACAGCACCGTGCCCGGTGCAATCCGCAAAATTGTCGGCTCAGACGGCAGACCCAGCGCCATCCAGTCTTCCTTGCGCGGACCGTGCTGATTGACCCACGCACGCCCTTGCTCCAGGAACGGCTGGATGCCATCGTCACAGAACACCTCGATGTGCGCCATCCGGGTACCGGACGTGCGTTCGTTCAGCGAATCGTAGCGGCCAAGGTGGCCGATCAAATCGCCAGCCTTTATCGGTATCCCGCCCGAGGTTCCTTGCAAATCGCCCGGCCGACTCGTCTGTTCTGTTGTAACCATCACACGGTCGAACATCGAATCCTGGACGAATTCGGCGACGGTTGACCCTCCGTTATCCTGGCCGACAAAAATCCAACCACTGACAGCTCGGGACGACTCGACGTAGCCACCGGCTTCGGGCGGAATTAGCGAAGCTCCGTGCAAATCCGTCACTTGCGCCCAACTCTTTTCCCGCTTGCCAACGCTGACGCTCGCACCCTGCGGCAGGATGCCAATGATTTCGCCGCGCGGGTGGCTTTTTCGAACGCGCAGCCCCAGCTCGGACGCATCGGGAACCCGGCCATTGCGACCCGGCGACGGCCTGTCCTGCGCGTACTGCGTGACCTGCCATTGCCGTGGCCAGTACGACGGCTTGCTCCGCTTCGGGAAATTTGCGTAGTCATCCCACGACATCAGATGCATGTACAGGCTGTAGAACGTCAGCTTCGTGCCACGCGGAAACTCCATCGTGTGCCGCACCAGCGCGAAGCCTGTGCTGTACGGTGCCTGGACCGGCGAGCCGCCCCCTGCTTCACCGATTTCGCTAACCGGATATGTCTTGTTGACGCGAAATGCGATCAGCGTGCCGTCAGCGATGCAACGCAGACCCGCGTCGAGATCCAGCGATTGCCCTGCACCAGCCTCCGTGATATGGATCCCGCCGTGCCACATCCCATTGCGACTAACGAGATATGTGCCTGATGGCTCGCGTTCAGCCAGCAGCCGGTATATCTCGTGTTCGTCCATGAACTGTGCAGAGGCTTCCGACTGGCCCCGCCCCTTTCGAAGGAACGGAAACGCGAACGGCAACGGCTTCAGCTTGACCGGAGCCGGCGTAGGCGCTTGCGGCTGCTTCGGTGCGGGTTGGTTTGCCATAGTTGTCCGTTATTCAGAAAATCCGAAGTTCATTACTTTCTTCACATCGTTGAGCGGTGCCTGCGACCAAGCCGGGAACTTGAAGTTGCCGCCGTCTGTATCGTCGATTGTCAGGTTGCCTTTGACCTCGATTTCTCCAGCAGGACTACCAAGAATGATCTTGCCGCCCGAGAGCTTGACGTAGGCGCCGGCCCCGTCGCCGAGCGTGACACCTTTGCGGCCCGTGATGACCACTTCGCCGTCCGACGAACTCGCCGTCATATCCTGCATCGACATCAGCTCCATAGCATCGGACTGCGCCTGAATCTGAACCTTGCCCTTCGCGGCAAATATTCGAATCCCGAGGTTCGCCGCAAAAAGCGAGATTGCCTCGCCGGCAGCGATCGCAATTCGCTTCATGACGCCGATATCGAGTCCATCGCCGGCCGTAACGAACATTTGCTTGCGAGCGGCGATCTGCATTTGCTGTCCGCTAGCTAGTCCGACACCATCGGGAGCTGTTGCGACGAGAACCGACTTCTGCAGTCGCGTGAGCTTCTGCTGGATCAGCACCCGCTGCTGATCAATGTCGGCCTGAAGCGCTCTCGCGGCATTTGCCGAGTCGTTGAGCGTTTTTAGAATCTGTACAGCCTGTTCGAGCGTCGTTTCAGCATCCTGCATCGCAAGTTGCTGGCCTGCGGCGCCAGGTTGGCCTTCCGCAGTAACCAACACCCCCTTTGCTCCCCGGACTGTCGCCGATCCGTCGGTGCGCAATTCGGCACCACGCCCACGTTCCTCGCGTTCACCGTCGACCATATGCCCCAGATTGAGCTCGCTGCTCTGAAACGGCGTCGTCAGATGAACGTGCTCGACACCTTCCTTATCCTCCATTCGCAGTTCGTTCTGCGCGGCGGTGCGGATCAGGTTCCGGGTATGGTTCCGACTGGTGACGAGATCCGGATGCAGGCTGTCGTGCATCGCCCCAATGATCACAGGCCGATCCGGATGCCCTTGCGTGAAAACAACGGCCACCTCCGCCCCATCGATCAGCGGAAAGTGATGCCCGTAGTTGTCACCGCTATACGGCTTCGCGAACCGCACCGGCCGGCTCGTCCCGCCCGGGCTCCACTCATCGAGATCGAACGGCAACTTGATCACATACCAGCCCTGCTCGGTCAGATACGCGTACTTGTAATCACCGGGGGATGTAATGCGTGCGGGCAAAATGCCGTCGATGGCCGGTCGCTTGATGGTATCGATCGGCGTGCGCCACACACGATCAGACGGGATCCCCTCGAAGGTCATCCAATACGACTGATCGCGCCCACCCTGCGACTCCACCGCCGTGACGAAGATCCCATGCTTCGCGTCGGCCAGGTTCGGCTCGATCCGCATGACTTCACCCGCTTCGAGCCAGAACGGATTGCCCGTTCCCTTGAACGCGATCTGCGCCGCGAGATGCTCCTGGTGACGCCGGCGGGCCACACCTATACCCTCTTCCGGCGTCTCGTAATGCTCGCCCCAGCGATAGTCAATACCGCTCGTCGTCGTGTCGTCGCGCGCGGCATTTTCCTCGACCAGCAGCGATACACCGGCCTGCCGATGGTTGTAGTCATGCAGCCGCACGGCTTCAGGTACACGCCGGGTCCGCTTCTCGAGCGTCTTGATCGCGTCCGCGCCGGCACTCTCGAGCCCGCTGTCTCGCCGATACGACACGGTGCGTTGCTTGCGTGCGTAGGCGTCCAGATCGTCGCCAAACACGAGCACCGCGTGATCCTTCTTCTGCTCCCAGCGGAACCAGATCCCTTCCTCCGCGCAAATACGCTGGATAAAGACAAATGTCGTTTCGTGATACTGGGTAATGTACTCGCGCCGCTTGTATTCGCCACGCAGCTGAAACACGAAGTCGACCCCCGCCCGGTAGCCGTAATGACGCAGCGTGTCGGTCACGATCTCCTCGACGGACTGCTTCTGGAACAGCCGGCTTGTCACGCCCCGGTTCAGGTCGGCGAGCTTCGGTTCGAGCCGCACCCGATAGCGGGTCTCATCGGCCGAACTGCCGAACTCGTCGAACTGCGTGATGACGCCGTGGATCGTATAGGCCGGCGACATCGTGCTGAATTGCCCGGCGTTCTCGCCGAACATTCTGCGCAGATAGTCCAGGTTCGGATCGACCGGCGCGACGATGAATTTCGCGGGGCGGCCGACCACTTGATCCATCGGGATACCCGCCATCGGGCTCGTGAATTCGATGTCGTAGCGGTACAACTCGCTCACGGCGTCCCGGCCCGTAAACCGCAGCACGGACGTCGGCGCCGGGTGTGGCGCCAGCTTCAATTCATAAGCCTGCGACGGCAGGATCATCGACATGGTTTTTCTCTCAGGTGCACAAACTCAACGGCCCCGCCGGGGCAGCCATCAACGCCCCGGCGGGTCATGCATGAAACGTCGGATCAGCTCTTGGCCTTCGGCATCTGCGACACGAGCGACAAGCCGATGTCCATGCCCTCGACCTGGAAGTGCGGGATGATGAAGAGCTTGATGCGGAAGAAGCCGGGGTTGTCCTCGATGTCCTCGACCGTCACCTTCGCCTCGCGCAGCGGATGCGACGCCTGCAGCTCGTCGCCCGGATCCTTCATCTCGGTCACGAGCCCCTTGACCCAGTTGTTCAGTTCGAGTTCGAGCAGACGCCGGTCCTTGGTCGTGCCGATGTTCTCGCGCTGAATCAGCTTCAGGTAGTGCGCGATGCGCGACAGCAGGAAGATGTACGGCAAGCGCGCGTTGATGCGGCTATTGGCCGTCGCCTCCTTCGTCTCGTACAGCGCCGGCTTTTGCGTCGAGCTGGCCGAGAAGAAGCACGCGAAGTCGTGGTTCTTGTAGAACGACAGCGGAATGAAGCCGAGATTTGCGAACTCGAACTCGCGCGTTTCCGGGATCAGCACTTCGGTCGGAATCTTCGGCTGCACGCCGGTGCCGAGGTCATACAGGTGAACCGGCAGGTCTTCCACCTTGCCGCCTGCCTGCGGGCCGCGAATCTGCACGCACCAGCCGTTGCTGACGAAGCTGCGCACCATGTTGGCCGCAAACGCGAACGACGCGTTGACCCACAGATACTTGTCGTGGTCCGGGCCCTTCACCGCCTCTTCGTAGTTGAACGCACGCACCGGCGTCGTATCCTTGCCGTACGGCAGGCGGCCGAGGACGCGCGGCATCGTCAGGCCAACGTAACGCGCATCGTCGGTGTCGCGGAAACTCTTCCACTTGATGTACTCGGCACGATCGAAGTAGTTGCCGATGTCCTGGATGGACGCGACTTCCTCCATCGAATGCTTGCCGAAGAACGCCGCGCCCACCGAGCCGATGAACGGCATGTGCGCCGCAGCCGCAACCTTCGAAATATTGCGCAGCAGCGCGACATCGATCGGCGAGTTCGCGAATTCGAAATCGCTGATCATCGCGCTGATGGGCTGGCCGCCCGGCGTGTCGTATTCCTCGATGTACGTGAGACGATACAGGCCGCTCTGGATCAGTTCCGGCGAGTCCTCGAAGTCGCGCTGCAGCGCATCCTTCGACACATCCAGCACCTCGATTCGGGCGTTCTTGCGGAAGTCGGTGCGCGATACGAGCATCTTCAGGCCGCGCCAGCGCCCTTCGAGCGCCTGGAAATCCGGTGCATGCATGACCGCGTCGAGCTGGCGGCCGATCTGCCGGTCGAGCTGCCCGATGTAAAAATCGAGCAGCGACTTGTCGAGCCGGTCGACCGGCTTGCTTTCCTTCGCGATCAGGTTGAGCAGCGCGTCCATGCCGCGCGCGACCCGTTCGTCGGCCGATGCCTCCGACAAGGCGTCGTTGTCGCGGAATGCTTCCAGCGGCCGCGCCTCGGCGACCGGCTTCAGGTTGATCTTGCTGCACAGCGTGGCGTAGACGCTGTCGTTCTCGAGCACCATCGTTTGCGTGGCGCCGTGGCGCGATTCATTCTGGTTCATGTGTCTCTCAGTCACGTGTGGTATGGCTGCCTGGTTGCGGGAGGCGGTGACGGCCGTCTTGGGCCGGCCGCGCTCACGCATGGCCTTCCTGTTGCAGGGTGGCCGTGGCGATTTGCCCCAGTTCGCCACGCAGCTTGTCGGAGAGGCGCTGGTCCTTCAGGATCTTCTCGAACTCACGGCGGAACATGCCGTTGTCGAGCAGATTCGATTTAAGGTCACGCAACAGATTGCGCATCGCCAGCATCGCTTGCAGTTCGGGAATCTGGCGAGCAACCTGCTCGGGCTCGAAATCCTTCATCGAGCGGAACGAGAGATTGACGGGCAGCTCCGAGCCGTTGCCGGTCAGGGTGTTCTCCGCGGCAATCTTGAGATCCGGCGCATAGTCGGCCAGGACCGCATCGAAGTTGTTCTTGTCGATATTGACCTTCTTGCGTTCGGCCAGCGGCACCTGTTCACGGCCCGCGCTGAAGTCACCCGCGACGAGCAGCTTCAACGGCAGCTCGACCTTCTTCTGGGCCCCGCCCGTATGCAAATCCAGCGTAATCGAGACACGGCTCTTTGGAATTTCCCTCTGGAAGCTATCCATTTGCAATCCTTATTTAGTGATGGTCAAGCGTTGGACAGGAGCACGGCGCATTCAACACGATGATCTCGTCGATACATCACGCATGGGATTCAATGCGCAGCATGTCTCGATCGATATTTCATCGCACGGCCTCCGCTCGTATGACTGAATCGCCTGGGACTTATACACGGCAAACGCTTGGACAGTCAAAGCGCGTCGCTCAAAAACCACAACGACCAAATGCAAAAAATCGCAAACATCCAGAAACAATTAACAAATTCGAAAGACCTTGATTATTTTCGAGATAATTGACACGTCAGCCCAGAAAGACGCCACTTCGATTCATTCACGTCCGTCCCAATCCCCTATCAGGCTGGTCACCGTCGCCTTTCCCATTGTTCACACGCCACCCCTCCCACCGGCACGCAAATCCATCATGAAAACCATATATCCCAAAAATAACCGCTTAACGAATCGTCTCATTTGTTCACATTTCCCGGTTTTCCATTAGTAAACCAAATTAGTTGGATTTTCCCAAATGGGTTGTACATTGCAAAAAATGTCGTGTATAGGTTACGCCCTTGAACCGAATAACGAACAGACACACCACACGAGAGACCATGCGAATCGCGAAGCCGCTATGGCACGAAGGCCTCATCCTGACGCAGCAGCATTTTCAGCAACAGGATAGATGGGCTGAATTTGCGCTACGTCAGTACGCCTGCGCGGCTATGGCGCAGCCGTGGGGAACGCTTGGAGTAGAGATCGACGAAGAAGCGCTGTCGACAGGGCGCCTGAAACTCACCCGCCTGAGGCTGTGTTTTCCGGACGGCACGCCGATCGATACGACCGTCGCCGATTCGCTGCCGTCTGCGCGCGATCTGACGCAAGGCGTGCCAGCGGACATGCAGAGCGTCGTCTTGTTCGCAGCGCTCGCGTTGCCGGATGCGAATGGCAGCAACTGCCGTTTCGACGAGACGTCGATCGCTCGCCCACGGCGCGCTTACCGTGAATTCGTCAAGGTCGGCGACTTGAACGGAACCGGCGACGCGGAAATCGCCGTCGAACGGCATGCAGTGCGGCTGGTGTTCGACTTCGAGTCGCACGCCGACGACACGGTCTGTGCGATCGCGCGACTGACGCGCGGATCGGGCGGCCAGTTCCAGGTCGATCAACAGTTCGTACCGCCATGCCTCACGCTCGGCAGCCATCCGCTGCACATCGAGCGGATCAATCGCCTGACGGACATCCTGCACGCCAAGACGCTCGCGCTCGGTACGCGCCGTAGCGAGCGCATGGCCGACGTCGCGGAATACGGCGTGGCCGACGTGCAACTCTTCTGGCTGCTGCATTGCATCCACGCGGCCTGGCCGCAGTTGCGGCTGTTCGCCGCGCATCCGAATCGCCCGCCGGAGCATCTGTACACGACACTCGCGCAATTGACGAGCGCACTGATGACGTTCTCGACCGAAGCGCAGCTCACCGACATTCCAGCGTACGACCATGCGCGAGCCGACGAGGTGTTCGCGAGACTGGAATCGCTGATCCGCACTCTGCTCGACGCCATCATTCCGTCGCGGGTCGTGTCGATCGGCCTCACCCGCAAGGGGCCGACCACCTGGACCGGACAGTTCCTCGACGAACGGATCGTCGCGGATGCCGCCGACTGGTATCTGTCGGTCAACGCGCCGATGCCCGCGTTCGAGCTGCTCGAACAATTTCCACGGCTTTGCAAGATCGGCGCGCCCGACGACGTCGAACACATCATCAATTCGGCTCTGCTAGGCGTCCCGCTCAAGGCCGTCCAGCGCGTGCCGGGTGCGATCCCCGTGCGTCTGGACAATCAGTATTTCGCGCTGGACGCGTCCAGTGCCGTGCACGCGAAGATGCTCGCCGCACGAGCCTGCCAGATCTACCTGCCCGCGTCGGTACCCGACGCCTCGCTCGAACTTTACGCCGTGTTGCATTCATGAATGCCCTGACTTCCAACCGAATCGACACGGCCCTGATGCCAAACGCGACGGGCGCCAGCAGCCCGTCCGGCGATGGGATGCGCGATCTGCTACGCGACACCGCACTGCTTGTGACGACGCTCGCTTCGGGCGGACGGGCCCAGGACGAGGTCGCATTGCGGATCCGGTGCAAGCAGCTTGTCGAACAATTCTCGAGCGCCCTGCGGCACCGGGGCTTTCCGGACGACGTGCGCAACGAGGCACTGATTGCGCAGTGCGGGCTGCTTGACGAGGCAGCGCTGCGACACCTGCCCGGCGAATCCCGAGCCGCATGGGAACGCGAGCCGTTGCAGGTGGAGCAGTTCAACCTGCACGAAGCCGGTGAACGCGTATTCGAGCGGATCGACGCGCGCATGCGCGAACCCACGCCGCCCGTCGCGTTGCTCGAGTGCTACTCGGCCATCCTCGGGATGGGATTCGTGGGCCGGTACGCGCGTGACGGTGAAGCCAAGCGGACTGCGCTGATCGCGTCGTTGAATGCCAGACTGGAAACGCTGCGCCCTGCCCCGGATCGGCCATTCATCGCGGATCGCGTCGAACGGCGCGTGTCCGACTGGTTCTACCGGCTGTCTCCATGGGCGATCGCCGGACTCGCGTGCATCGCCGCCGCGATCGTATGGGGCGTCTGGTCGACCATACTCGACGGGCAGCTCGCATACCTTGTGGCGACAAAGGCCATTCGCCCGTGAAATCCGACCTGCCTGCTCTCTCTGCAGAATCGAAGCGATCGCCCGATCGCGGCCACGAAGGGCTCGGCTACCCATCCCGGTTCATGGTCGCATTCGCCACTGTGCTGGGGCTCGCCGTGATCTGGCTGGTGCTTCCGCTCGGCTCCGGCGTCGTCTGGACACTTTCGGCCATTGCCGGGATTGTCGCGCTCGTACTAATGGTGTGGTGTACGTGCAGGCTTGGCCGCGCGCGTAGCCAGAGCGCGCATGTGCTGACCGCGCTGGGTGCAGCGACGGCCGACATTCCGGTCAAGCTGCGCACGCGCATGCCGCTCGTGCTGGTGACCGGCGACGGTCTGCCCGCACTGTTCGACCGTGCGGGAGAGGCCCGGCACGTGCACCTCGGCGACGGCGGCATCTGGCTGCGCGTCGATCGCCCACAGGACCTGCCGCGCCTGGCCGTTGCGGTCAGGCAGTGGCGCGACGGGCGGGCGCCGGACGGCGTCGTGTTGTCCGTCGCGCCTGCACTGCACGCGGAAACCGACACGCTGACGCAGAACTTGCGTGCCATACGGCAGGCCGCCGCCGATGCTGCCCGCATGCTGGGTGCGCGACTACCCGGCTACGTCGCGGTCTACCAGCGGCTCACCACCGGCCCTGTCGACCTCTCGACGCCGGTGTGGTACGGCGTGTCGTCGGCCGCGTGCCTGACGGGTGGCGAACGTTTCGAATCCGTGGTCCGCGCAGCGGAAAACGAGATCCAGCGCGCGGCCGGCGATCGCGTCGCCGCAACACGCGCCGCCTCACTGGCCTCCATCGTCGGCTGGACGCAGCGCGTCGTTCTCGGCGCACTGACGGACCGACGACAGCCGGCGGCGCCATGGACGCAGTTCGGCGCCGGCTGGATCGACTGCGGTCCGGCAAGTGCGTCCGGAAACCTGTGGGAACGCGACGTCGAAATGCACACGCGCGTGGCACGTACGACCTCAGCCGCCTCGCCGACGCCTTGGCCGCTCCCGCAGCCGCTGATCGAAGCGATGCCGCGACGATACTGGATGTCTCCTCGTCAGGCCTCCGTGGGCCACGCATTCGCGCTGTTCGCCTGCGCCGCTGCCGTTGCCTTCTGGGGTGCAGCCAGGAACAACGAAGCGCTGCTGGATCGTATCGCCGCCGATCTCGGCCGCTATTCGACGATCCCGGCAAAGCACGACGCCGCGAAGCGCGACGCGCTACGCGCGCTCGTGGCCGATCGGGATCAACTCGACCGCTACGCACGCACCGGTGTTCCGCTGCGCTTGTCGTTCGGCATGTATCGGGGCGCGCAGCTGATACCGGTGCTGAACAACGCGATCGCATCTTACGAGCCGCCTCCGCCCCCGCCAGCCGTCGTCTCGCTCGACAGCATGTCGCTGTTTGACAGTGGCAAGGCGCTGCTGAAGCCGGGGTCGAACCGTGCAATGGTCGGCGCACTCGACATGATCAACGCGCATCCCGACAAACGCATCCTCGTCGCCGGCTACACCGACAACGTGGGCAATCCGGACAGCAACCTGAAGCTGTCGACCGCGCGCGCGGAAGCCGTGCGCGACTGGCTGGTCGACGCATCCGGCATTTCCGCGACCCGGTTTGCGATTCAAGGCTATGGCATGACGCGCCCGCTTTCGAGCAACGACACACCCGACGGTCGCGCACGAAACCGTCGCGTGGACATTACCCTGGTACCGGACACGGGAAAGTAGCGATCCCGGTTTAGCCCCCAAAGCAACTCGCTTCGGGATTCTCAAGATCAGGGGCTCGCTCCTGACGAGCTTAGTAGTGCGTACAGTGAAATATAAAGGAGTAAGGCAATGGCAATTCCGGCCTATATGTGGCTCAAGGACGACGGCGGCGCCGACATCAAGGGTTCGGTGACGGTTCAGGACCGCGAAGGCAGCGTCGAACTCGTCGCGTTCGACCACGGCGTGCATATCCCGACCGACGGCAACACCGGCAAGCTGACGGGCACGCGCGTCCACAAGCCGATCACGTTGACGAAGGAAACCGACGCGTCGACGCCGTACCTGTACAAGGCGGTGACGAGCGGCCAGACGCTCAAGTCGGTCGAGATCAAGTGGTACAAGATCGACGACGCGGGCAAGGAGAAGGAGTACTTCAACACGAAGCTCGACAACGTGAAGATCGTCGCCGTGAATCCGGTCATGCATGACATCAAGAACCCGGACTACGAGAAGCACAACCACCTCGAAAACGTGGAGCTTCGCTACGAAACGATCACCTGGTCGTACAAGGACGGCAACATTATCCACAAGGACAGCTGGAACGAGCGGTCCTGATCCCTCTCGATGGGCGAACCGCCGGCGCCTCGCGCGGTTCTTTTGCCAGCCTGGCCGGTTCAGGCTGGCCTTCCTGTCCGCGAGACCGAGTTCGGTCCACGACTGTGCCTCGCCCCTTCCCTCCTCAGACATCGACATGACTCCGCGCGACACAACCCACCTGCTCCGTCGACTCAATCCGCACTGCGCGAAGGCGCTCGAAGGGGCCGTGAGCTTATGCCAGACGCGTCTCGCGGACGAGATCACCGTCGAGCACTGGTTGCTGAAACTGATCGAAGCCGGTGACGGAGACATCCCTGCAATTCTGGGGCATTACGGTATCGACATCGACACCGTCCGGGATGCGCTGCTCGCCTCGATCGAGCATCTTCCACGCAACCTTCGAGGCAAGCCGGCCCTCTCTCCGCAACTGGCAACCATGCTGCAAGACGCATGGCTCCATGCAGCGTCCAAGACCGACGACGCGATCATCAGGTCCGGCGATCTACTGCAGGCGATCGTCGATCGGCCCCATGTATTGCGTACACAAAACGCCTGGCCTCTGCTGTCCGTCGGCAGCACGCAGATCCAGCGCGTCCTGCCGCGCCTTGCCCATCGTTCGTGCGAGAGCTTGCGTCCGGAGGATATCGAAGCTGGATCGGATGGCCATCCGATCGCGCCTGTAGCCGATCAGACGCCAGCATCGGCCGTGCCCGTCGCGGCAGCAACGCGCGCGCCCCGGCCAACCACCGACGGCGACGCCCTTTCCCGCTTCACGATCGATCTGACCGACAAGGCTCGACGCGGCGCCATCGATCCGGTGTTCGGCCGTGATCGCGAAGTTCAGCAGATGGTCGACGTGCTCGCGCGTCGGCGCAAGAACAATCCGATTCTCGTCGGCGAACCGGGTGTCGGCAAAACCGCGCTCGTCGAAGGCCTCGCGCTGCGCGTCGCCGAGGCAAGCGTTCCGAACGTGATTCGCGACGTGCGCATCCTGACACTCGATTTGGGCCTGCTGCAGGCCGGCGCCGGTGTGAAGGGGGAATTCGAGCAACGCTTGAAGAGCGTCATCGACGAGGTCCAGTCTTCGCCCGAGCCGATCCTGCTCTTCATTGACGAGGCGCACACATTGATCGGTGCGGGCAACGCCGCCGGCGGCGCCGACGCGGCCAACCTGCTCAAGCCGGCGCTCGCACGTGGCGAACTGCGTACGATTGCCGCAACGACCTGGTCGGAGTACAAGGAATTCTTCGAGCGCGACGCCGCGCTCGAGCGCCGCTTCCAGATCATCAAGGTCGACGAGCCCGACGACGATGCGGCGTGCCTGATGTTACGGGGCCTGAAGAGCCGCTATGCGGAATATCACAACGTGCACATTCGGGATGATGCGCTCATCGCGGCGGTAAAACTCTCGCGACGCTATATCCCCGCGCGGCAACTGCCGGACAAGGCAGTCGACCTGATCGATACCGCTGCCGCACGGGTGCGAATGGGACTCGAATCGCCGCCCGCGGAACTGCAACGCGCGCGCGCCGCGGTCTCCGCGCTCGAACTCGAACAGGCGACGCTCGACGCGGACGCGCAGGCCGGTATCGATGACGTTGCGCCTCGGCGCGCGGCGCTGGAGAGCGCACTGTCCGAGGCGCGGAACATCCTGAGAAGCTTGCAGGCGCGCCATGCCAGCGAACTCGCGCTGGTCCGCCTCGTTCACCAGTATCGCGCCGAAATCGCCGAAGACCGCTCGGCGACCCGCCACGGCCCGCTCGACGATATCAAACGCCGACTGGCCGACCGGCAAGGCAAGGCGCCGTTGATCTCAGTCGATGTCGATGCAGCGGCCATCGCACGTGTCGTTGCGGAATGGACGGGTGTGCCGGTCGGCAATCTCGTCGAAGACGAACTGCTGAGCCTGCTGAATCTCGAACAGCAACTGGCCCGGCGCGTGATCGCACAAGACGACGCGCTGGCTGCGCTCGCCGAGAGCCTGCGCACCGCGAAGGCAGGCCTCAAGAATGAACATGCGCCACTCGGTGTCTTCCTGCTCGCAGGACCATCGGGCGTCGGCAAGACCGAAACGGCGCTGGCCCTGGCCGACCTGCTGTTCGGCGGCGAGGCCGCGCTCACGACGATCAACATGTCGGAATATCAGGAAGCACACACGGTGTCGCAACTCAAAGGTTCGCCCCCCGGCTATGTCGGCTATGGCCGCGGCGGCATCCTGACCGAAGCCGTGCGGCAGCGGCCGTACGGCGTCGTGCTGCTCGACGAAGTCGAAAAGGCCCACCGCGACGTGCTCGACATGTTCTATCAGGTGTTCGACCGCGGCATGATGCGCGACGGCGAAGGACGCGAGATCGACTTCCGCAATTGCGTGATCCTGATGACATCCAATCTCGGCAGCGCACGGATTGACGAGATGACCGCCGACGATCCGGAAATCGCTCAGGCGGCGTTGCTCGAATCAATCCACCCGCAGCTTGCGGCGCACTTCCAGCCGGCCCTGCTCGCGCGCTTCCGGTCGCTCGTCTATCGGCCGCTCGACGCCGCCGCACTCGCGTCGATCGTGCGGCTCAAGCTGTCGAAGATTGCCGACCGCCTGCGCCGGCAACACCGCGTCGAGCTGGCGTGCGACGCGTCGTTGATCGACGCGATGGCCGAGCTTTGCCTCGCGCGCGAATCCGGCGCACGCAACGTCGATGCGTTCCTCGATCAGCGAATCCTGCCAAGCGTGTCGCGCGAACTGCTTGCGCGCATGGCCACCGGTGCCCCACCCGAAAAGATCGTGCTGTCGAGCTCGGCCGGAGCCAACCTGACGATCGATTTCATCGATCGGAGCAACGTCGCGGCGGGCACGTCGGAGCCGACGCCGGCTACCGCGTAACGGGAGGCCAGGATCATGCAGGCGCGCCCTTCTCTCCATGACATGCTGCTCGGTCAGATCGGCGGTGAGCCGCTCGATACTTACGACGACCGGACACTCGAGTGCATCAGCGTCCAGCACAATGTGCAGCGCATCCTGAACTCGCGTGCCGGCGCGCTGAAACACCTGCCGGACTATGGTCTGCCGGATCTGACGAACATCTACAAGGCGCTGCCCGCGTCAGCCCATATGCTCAAGCAGCAGATGGAGGCGACGCTCCTGAAGTATGAGCCCCGCATCCGCTCCATCGACGTCGACATCCTCGACAACGATGATCCTGGCGTGCTGGTGAGTTTTGAAATGACGTGCCATCTGAAGAAGGCCGGACTCGTGCGATTCGGTACGTACTTCGAGCCGCCCGGGCGCATGTGGTTGAAACGCAGGACTTCGGGGCAAGGTTAAAGCGCGCCCTGAAGTCCGGACCGGGTTTCGCAACTTGCCAACCCGGTCTTTCAACATCAACTCCAGATAGCGGCTGCGTGCATCACACCCGCGCCGCCTGCTCGCGCACCAGCGCAGCGAGCGCCTCTGCCGGTGCCGTCGCACCATACACCCGCGCCGACACGCCGTCCTCCACATCGATCTGCCCCGCGTTGTGCACGTCGTACAAGTCAACGATCAGTTGCGCATGACGTTCGTTGAGTCCCGCGCGCAACAGCGTCGCAGTCCATGCATCGCGCGGCAGTTCACGCGCGACGATCGGACGATCGGCCGCCGCGCCGAGCATCTCCGCGATGTCGCGCACGCTCACGCGCCGCGGTCCTTCGATGCTGACGATACGCGGCTCGTTACCGAATTCAGTCCGATCGAGCAGCAACCGCGCCGCCGCGACACCCACATCGGGCGCCCAGACCGTCGGAAACCGCTTGTCGACCGGATGATGAAAACTCGGCAGCACGCCGGTTGCGAGCGCGACCGGCAGGATGCGCGTCCAGTTCTGCAGATGCTCGGCCGAACGCAACAACGTGAGTTGCGCCGGAACCGCCTTCAGGCTTTCTTCCAGACGATGAAAGAGCCGCGTGATACCCGTGTTGCCGTCGCGTTCCGCGCCGTAGTCCGACAACGCGAGCAACACCGGCGGCGGATTCGTGGCGAGCGCGCCGGTCACGATGTCGATCGTCCGCTCCATCGTCGCGGCCGGGTCGCTGTCGGCGACAGGCACCGGACACAGCATCTGCACGGCTTGGGCGCCGTCGATCGCCGCGGCAACCGAGCGTGCGTCGGTCAGGTCAGCGATCGCGACGTCGCAGCCGAGTTGCGCGAAGCGATCGCGCCGGCGTGGGTCGCGCAGCACCGCGCGCACCGGGTGGCCTGCGTGGCGCAGGGTCGTCGCAGTCGACAAGCCGACGTTGCCTGATGCTCCGAAAATCACGAACACGATTCGCTCCTGGGGGATGAAGGTGAGGGGATTGTCGGCGCGCACCGCCAACGTGGCGCGCACGGACGGATGCCCCGGACAGGAACGGATGACGGTTTTGGCGACGGCCGACGATGTCCGCTGCGCGGCAGGACCGGGCACTTCTCCAACAGGCCGCCGGACAATCGTCCTGGACCAGAGACCAACCTGGTGTTGCTGGCCAAGCTGGAGTAGTCCTGCGCGTGACGGAGAGCAGACTCGCCGGTCGGCGTCCCGCGCGGAGAAACCGTCTCGCGTGACGGTCGATCAGCGGTCCTCACCGCCGGAAGCGAGCCTCAATCCACCCCGCGCGCCCGACCGCGCGATCTCCGTCGGCGTTGCCCCAAGCACACGATTCATCCAGTTCGCCATGTGGCTCTGATGCGCGAACCCGGCTTCGAGCGCGATCTGGCTGATGCTGAGCCGCCCTTCGAGCAACAACGCCTTCGCGCGCTCGACCCGGCGCCGCACCACATACTGATGCACCGGCATCCCGAGCGTCTCGCGGAACAGCACCTTGAAATGCGGCACGCTGATCGACACGAGCGCCGCGAGTTCGGCCAGCGTCATCCGGCGCTCGAGGTTGGCCTCGACATAGTCGATCACGCGCGCCGCCGCTTTCGGCGCAAGCTCGCGCCGGCGCGCGCGAAACGCCGGCTGGCTGTCGACGAGCCGCGCGACCAGCGCCGTGCACAGGCTCTCCGCATAGAGCGGATCCGATGCGTCGTCGGCTTCGAGTTCGGCGGCCATCGCCCACGCGATGTGCTGCAGGCGCGGATCGCGCACCTGCAGCCGCCGGCGGATCTGCGCCTGCGACGGCTTCAGTTCGAGTTGCTCGAACGTGCGCCGCACGAAACTGTCGCTGAGCGCGATGTGCAGGATCCGGCAGTCGGCGCTGTCGGTCCACTGCCCCGGCAGGCCGGCAGGAATCACGTCGACGTCGCCGTGCGCCTGGATGCGCGACACGCGTTCGCCGTCGCACACGCAATCCGCGCGCACGGGCGAACCGATATGCACGCCGATGCGGTGGTGCTCGGCGGCCGGGATCCGGTACGTGCCCGCGCGAATTTCCAGCAGCGACGCGCCGAAGCCGCGCCAGCCAAGCCCGCGGCTGGAGCGCAGGCTGACCGGCACGCCGTTGTCGGCCGGCGCGGCGAGAATCGGATCGCTCATGGTTCCCCTCCACCAGATCGGGTGTCGAACGCGCATTGTGACGCTTTTCCGGGGCGCTTGCCGGCCTGAACGCCCGTTCCGGCGCCGCGCGGCAAAAGATCATCCGTTTGTGCTCAAGCCGATCCGTGCGTGCGCGCCAGCGGGCACCGACACGCCTACGATCGCCTCATCCGACACCTACGGAGCCCGTCATGCCCGTCTTGCCCGATTGCTGCCCGTCTCGCGCGACGCTCGCCGCGCCGCTACCGTCCGGCGCCGCCCGCACCACTTCCGGCCCCGTTTCCCGCGCTCGCTCCGGCAGCATCCGGGCGACGGTCGCCGCACGCTGCCTGCGTCTGCTCGGCTGGTACCGGCTCGAACGGCTGATCGCATCGATTCCCGACAGCAACGACGACTTCGGAATCGTTTAACCGCCGGCGCACACGCCCCGCGCGCGGCGCCCTCGTCCACCGGCTTGCGCATCCTTGCGCCTACTTGCGCCGCCGCTCGTGCGGCGCCACGGTCGCGCCGTCGATCACCGGCGCGCCCTGCTTGATCAGAAAGTCGCGGAACAGCCCCGTCACCTGCGAGATCCGCCGGTCGGCGAGCGTGACGACATACCATTCGCGCTCGATCGGATTGCCCGGAAACGGCAGTTGCCCCAGCAGCCCCGCGCGCAGCTCGAGTGCACACGCGTGCAACGACAGGAACGCGATGCCGAGCCCCGCTTCGGCCATTTGCTTGATCGCCTCGTTGCTCGACAGTTCGGAGCCCACATGGAACCGGTAGCCGGACGTCTTGAACAGGCTTTCGACCGTGGAACGCGTGCCCGCGCCGCGTTCCCGCACGAGCAGGTGCGCGGATTCGAGATCCTTCAGCGAGACGCGCTTGCGTTGCATGAGCGGATGGCCGGGCGCCGCGACGAACACCATCGGATGCTTAGCGAACTCGACCGCATGCGTGCGCAGCTCCTTCGGCGCGCTGCCCATCACCGCGAGATCGATTTCATGTGTCGCGAGCATGCGGATGATGTCGTCGCGATTACCGACCTTGAAATACGTCTTCACGTGCGGACGCGTCGCGGTGAACTTCACCAGCAGCGGCGGGATCAGGTATTCGGCCGTCGTGATCGCGCCGATCCGCAGCATGCCGCCGAGATCGCCGGTCAGTGCAGCCACTTCGTCGCCGGCCTCGCTCCACAGATGCAGGATCTCGCGCGCATAGCGCGACACGATTTCACCGGCGGCGGTCAGCTGCACGCCGCGCCCCACCCGCTGCAGCAATGCGGCGCCCACCGCCTCCTCGAGCAGGCGAACCTGCAGCGACACGGCCGGCTGCGTCAGGTTCAGCTCCTCGGCCGCGCGCGACACGCTGCCGAGCCGCGCAATCATGTCCAGCGCCTTCAGCTGCCGGAACGTCGCGGTCTTTCCTATAAGTGAATACATATGAGTCGCTTATAAACATTAAATTGTTCGAGTGGGTTCGAAACTATATCGTCGGTTCTTGAGCAATGTCATCCGAATCGTCATCAGCGGGAGCCACATCATGGACAACATCACGCCTATCCTTGCCACGGATCGCGCACCGCGCGTGCCGCGCATCGTGATCGTCGGCGGCGGCGCCGGCGGGCTGCAGCTCGCCACGCGCCTCGGCGACACGGTCGGGCGCCACGGGCATGCCGACGTCGTGCTCGTCGACCGCTACCCGACGCATTTCTGGAAGCCGCTGCTGCACGAAGCCGCATCCGGCCACCGCGATCCGGCCTCGCACACGATCGAATATGCCGCGCAGGCGAAGCGCCATGGCTTCCGTTTCGTGCAGGGCGCGCTGCAGCGGGTCGACCGCACGGCACGCACGGCGACGATCGCGGCGGTGCAGGACGCGGACGGCACGGAAATCCTGCCGCAGCGCGAACTCGGCTACGACGATCTCGTGCTGGCGGTCGGCAGCGTGACGAACTTCTTCAACGTGCCGGGCGCCGCGCGCCACGCGTTGCCGCTCGAAAACCTCGACCAGGCCGAGGATTTCCGCCGCAAGTTCCTCGCCGCCTGCACGAAGGCGAACCACCTGGCCGAGCAGCAGCCCGCGCGGCACGCGGCGCCGATCTGCATCAACGTGATCGGCGCGGGTGCGACGGGCGTCGAACTGGCCGCCGCATTGCGCCATGCGATCCAGCAGCTGACGACGTATCGCTTCAAGGCACTGGTGTCCGCGCGCGACGTGCACATCCGGCTGATCGAAGGCGGACCGCGCATCCTGCCGGCGCTCGATGAAAGACTGTCGGGGAAGATGCACGCGCGGTTGCGCGCGCTGAACGTCGACGTGCTGACGGATACGCGCGTCGCGCAAGTCGGTGCGGATGCGGTCACGACGGCGACGGGCGAGCGGCTCGCGAGCGACATCACGATCTGGGCGGCCGGCGTCGCGGGGCCCGCGATCCTGCGGGAACTGGGCGACATCGCGCTCAACCGGTCGAACCAGGTAATCGTGACCGACACGCTGCAGACGCCCGACGATCCGCACGTGTATGCGTTCGGCGACTGCGCCGCGTGCCCGTCGGCCGATGCCGGCGGGTTCCTGCCGCCGCGCGCGCAGGTCGCGCACCAGCAGGCCGTGTACCTGGGCGAAGCGCTCGCACGGCGCCTCGCCGGCAAGCCGGTGGCAGGCTTCACGTTCCGCGACGCGGGCACCGTCGTGTCGCTCGGCCGGGCGGGCGCCGTGTACCAGGCTGACGTCGGCGTGCGTTCGCGCTCGCTGATCGTCGACGGGCTCGCCGCGATCGGCCTGTACAAGTTCCTGTACCGCAAGCACCTGTTCAGCGTGGTCGGACTGAAGCGCGCACTGTTCCAGTCGCTGAGCCACTGGCTGCAAAGCCGCAACCAGCCGTCGATCAAGTTGCACTGATCCGGGCGCCGCCGGCGCGCGGCATCGCACGACGGCGTATCGGGCGCACCTTGCCCGATACGCCGTTTTTTTGTTTGCACGGATCCGGTGCATTCACATCGTGCGCACGTTTGGTGCATCGCATTGAAGGCCATCGATGCGATGCGCATCGTGCGGAAAGCCTCGCATTGCGCGCATCCGCGCCGGCCCTGGCTTGCCGCCCGATTCATTAGTCGAATCGTATGAGTCGGATATAAATATTAATTGGTTGCGTGTTCCGGATCGACGCTAAGGTGTATGGCATGCCCGTCCGCGAACGGATCGTCACGTCTCACGAGAGGAATCACCGTGGTCATCGAAGCCATCGTCACCCGTCTCGACGCAGCATTCGCGCAGATCGAAGCAACACCGGACTCGCACGAATCGCGCAACCAGCGCGATGCGATCATCCAGTGGCTCGACAGTGCATCGGAACAAGGATATCGACTCGGCCTCGTCACGACGCTGCCGGCCGCCCGGCTCAGCGACATGTTCGAAGGCCAGTTCGGCCGCGCGAACCTCGACCGCTTCTCGGTCGTCGTGACCGATTCCAATCAGCAGGAATCCGTATCAAAACAGCATCCATTCGACGTTGCGCTGCAGGCGCTCGGCGTGCCGCCCGAGCGCGCGGTGGCCGTCGCGAGCAGCGAACCGGAACGCCGCGAAGCCGAGACGTTCGGCCTGTCGCGTTGCGTCCGCATCACCGACACGGTGCGATCGATCGCATCGGCAGGCGTTCACTGACCTGAACCCCTGCGTCCGCGCGAGCCCGGCGGCCTCGCGCGCATGATCACGCGGCTTCGCGACGCGGCGTTCTGCATGCCACGCGTCGGTAAGCGTTCCATCAGTGACGTCAGCGTCTCCGCAACCGTCGAATGCAACGGTCATCCCGACGTGCATCGACACATCGACGTGTGCGCGGGCCTTCGTGCTGCGTCAATGCTGTACTGCCGCGCCCGTGCGTACCGCCCGCGCTGCCTTGGGCTTCGCGGCGGCCGGCCCCTTCGGATCGGCGCTATCCGCATGTTGAACCTTCGACACCTTCGCCGCCGCCGCGTGCGTCTTTGACACAGGCTTCACGCCGGCATGCGCCGCGGCCGGCGCGTTCGACCGCAAGCGAACGGTTTGCGGCCCCGGCTTCACGGCCGCCGCACCGCTCGCCGCCACGGGCGGATGCTTGACCTGGTGTGCGTATTCCTTGACATCGTGGTCGCTCATCCACGATTCCGTGTAAGCCGCCGATGCCGGATGCGACAGATTGAAATAGGCAACCGATGCCACGAGAAACGCACGAATATGGGTGCGACGATTGAATGCGGTAATGACGAATGCTCCTTGCGATCTGGCTTGACGCGCCGCGTCGGCGGCGCCGTGGCGGCACGATAAAGGAGCGCATTGCGCATCGCAAGCGCAGACGCGGAATTCAAACGATTCTTAACGTTTGAAACAATTGATCCGGTGCGTGCAAGTCAATCACGCACGGTGTTCGGCCATATGACGCGCATCGCAGCCATGACGCGAGCGATGCGTCAACGGCGTGTCGAATGCGTATTCGAACCCGCTCGGCAGCCACCCGATCGCTTCGGTATGCAAAAAGAAGCGATACGAAATCGGCGGCAAGCGGGATGCCTGGCCGTACCGGCGATAAATCGCGCAGCAACATGCCGCCGAATGCGTTCAGCAGCGGCTACGCGGCTCGCGATCGCGGTCGGCCGGCGAGATCGGCGCGCCATCGGAACGCCACAGCCGTTGACGCCGCCGAACTCGGCCCGGCCGGCGAGGTCGAACGAACATCGCCGGAGAGTCCCCATGAAACGCATCGCCCCGCTCGCCATCCTGACTCTGCTCGCCGCCGCCAGCTTGCCGGCCGCCGCCGGCACGCGTTCGGGCAGCGCTGCCGCGCCGGTTCCGCAGCAAGCGCAAAACTGCGTGCCGTCCTCCGCGTCTTCCACGTCCTCCCCTTCGTCCGGCACGTCGCCCGACTCCCGTTCTGCATCAAAAGCCCCGCCGATCCGCGTATGCGTCGGCGATTCCGGCACGCAGCTGAACCTGCCCTGGTTTCTGACCGACATCCTCACGGCCGTGGACACGCACCAATCGCCCCGCGACCTGCTCCACAAGATGCGCAACGACTTCTGACGCGTGACCGTCCCGACCGATGAAGCGGGCCGGTCATTCTGACCGGACCTTCCCCGAGCCGGAAAAAAAGAAACCCGCTTGATGCGGGTTGAGCGACGTTCGCTGCGGATCATGGAGAAATCGCGGCAATACCGCGTTGTGCGAATATTTCTTGGTGATAGTCAATCACAAAATCACACCATTTGTTGATTAACAATATTTCGCAATCGCGCGCCGCGCCTTATACTTGCCGCGCACCTTCCTCGTGCCAAGAGACGGTGTCTTTCTGTCCCGACCGCACTCCGATGCGGTCGGGTTTTTTTCGGTACGCCATATCAATATACATACATGATTGATGTATGTTATCGAGAAATGCGCCGAATCCAGCGCCCCCGCCGCGATGACGCTTCTTGCGTGTCGTGAGCGTAGAATCGATTCGCGTCCCGACGTCGGCGCCAACCGCGGTGCCCCGGCCGGGCACGGCGAGTGCTTCGCACCCGTTCATCGACCGGTTCGACCTGCATTCCCATGGGAACAACAACAAGCGCAACCCGAGGAACGTCCACGCCCACGCCGAGCCGGAAGCCCGTCTTCCAGCGCAGCAGCGCGTGGCTGCATATCGTCTTCCCGGTTGCCCTGATCGTCTGCATTCTCGTCCTCGTGGCCGCGCTCGTCGTGGCCGAACGCGTGGCGCGCAGCTCGATCGCACGGCACGAACGCGTGGTCGCGAACGACATCGTGCTGTCGGTCAACCGCATCCTCGACGGCGTTCGCTCGCGGCACCCGAACGAGCTGACCGCGCTGGTCGGGCGGCCCTGCACGACGGTGTTCAGAACGCTCGCCGAAATCGGCACTCGCCTTCGCTATCTTCGCGCCGTCGCGCTGGTCAACGACGGTCGCGTCACCTGCTCGTCGGCACTGGGCGCGATCGACGTCCCGCTCGACGCGTATCTGCACGCGCCGGAACCGGGGGCCACGGCCGTCACGCTGCTTCAGCAGACCCCGTTTCAGCATCGCGTGCCCGTGCTCGCGGTATTTCGGGCGACCGCGTCCGGATCGGGCGTCCTGTATCTGATCGAAGGCGACTACGTGGCCGACATGCTCGCGCATGGTGCCCGCCTGGGCGCGGAAACGGCCACGCTGTCGGTCAACGGCGCGGGCGGCCTCGATCAGCAGGGCGCGTTCATGCCGGCGTTCCGCGCGGCTCCGTCGGCGGGCAGCACGATCGCCTCGCACGCCTGGCCGTTCCGGGTCTCGGTAGCCGCTTCGGCCCCATACGTGTCCCAGGTGCTGCGGCAAGACCGGCTGATCTGCATCACGATCGCGCTGCTGGTGAACGGCCTCGTCGCGGCCGCCTACCTGCTCGCCATGGCGCCGCGCCGGCTGTTGCTGAAAGCCGTCAGCCAGGCGCTCAAGCGCAACGAGTTCCACGTCGTGTACCAGCCGATCGTCGACGTCGATACGCGCAGGACCGTGGGCGTCGAAGCGCTGCTGCGCTGGCACCATCCGAAATGGGGGGCCATCAGCCCGGCCGTGTTCGTCCCGCAGGTCGAATCGAGTGCGATCCTGCCGAAGGTGACCGAATTCGTGCTGCGCACGGCCGTATCCGAGCTGACCGACATCGTGCCGTCGATGCCGCTGCGCATCGCGATCAACGTCGCGCCGAAGGATCTCGATCGCCCGCACTTCGTGTCCGTCGTCGAAGAGACGATTCGGCAGCTTCCGCCCGGCTTCACGCTGGTGCTCGAAGTGACCGAGCGCATGCTGCTCGAAAAGAACGCGCGCACCACCGCGATGTTTGCCGCGCTGCGCGCGACGGGCGCGAAATTCGCGATCGACGACTTCGGCACGCATCACAGCAATCTCGACATGCTGTCGCGCTTTCCGTTCGACTACGTGAAAATCGATCGCCAGTTCATCGCGCAACTGACGACGGGCAATGCCGGATTGATCGAAGGGATCGCGGCCGTCGCGCATCACTACGACCTGAAGATCATCGCGGAGGGCGTGGAGACGGAAGAGCAGCATCGCGCGCTGCAGGCCGTCGGGATCCAGTATGCGCAGGGCTACCTGTATCAGCGGCCGCAGCGGCCCGAACACCTGAAGCGGGCGTGCGCGCCGATGCCGGCCTGAGCGCTGCCCGGCGCGCCATCAGGCACTCGGCCCCCCTTTGATTCCGCGCTGCCCGGCAGCTATCCTGTACGCGACCCCGATCGCCGGGCGACCGGGCATGACCTCATCGCGCTGTCATGGAATACGCAGCGCAACCGCTACGTTGAACGAGTGTCCCGATGACGCCAGACCAGCCGCAACCCATCCTTCCGGACGGCCAGCCCGCAGCGCACGATCAGTCGCTGCTCGACCGCTACGCGGAGCTCCGCTTCCAGACCGTCGTCGCGTCGATTACCGACTACGCCGTCTTCATGCTCGACCCGCAGGGCAACGTCGCGACGTGGAACGCGGGCGCGGAACGTATCAAGGGCTACCGGATGGACGAGATCGTCGGCAGCCACTTCTCGCGTTTCTACCCGGCCGATGCGATCGCGGCGGGCCGCCCGGCGCACGCGCTCGAAGCCGCCGCCGCGTACGGCCACTTCCAGGACGAGAGCTGGCGCCTGCGCAAGGACGGCTCGCGCTTCTGGGCCAGCGTGACGATCACGGCCGTGCGCGACGAATCGAACGCACTGCGCGGCTTCATCAAGATCACGCGCGACATGACTGAACACAAGCGCGTCGAGGCGCTCGAAGCGGCCACGCAGCGGCTCGACGTCTTCATCGCGACGCTCGCGCACGAGCTGCGCAACCAGCTTGCGCCGCTGCGGCACACGATCGGGATCCTCCGCAGCCTGCCACCGTCCGAACTGGGCCCGGCGCTCACGCAATGCAAGGACATCGCCGATCGCCAGATCGAGCAGCTCGTGCGGCTCGTCGACGATCTGCTCGACATCGGGCGCATCAAGTCCGACAAGCTCGAACTGAGGGAAGCGCCGCTGAACGTGCGCGATATCGTGTACCGGAGCGTGCAGGGTATTCAACCGAAAGTCGACGCGCGCGGACAGCAGATTCTCGTGCACCTGCCGCCCGGGCCGGTGATCGTGCATGGCGACGACGCGCGGCTCGTGCAGGTGCTGTACAACCTGCTCGACAACGCGTCGAAGTACTCGCCGAACGACGAGCGCATCGAGGTCCACGTGCGCACCGAAGGGAAGGTCGTTGCGATCGAGGTGGTCGATCGCGGGATCGGCATCGCGCCCGGCGCGCAGGAGTCGATCTTCAAGCTGTTCGAACAGGAGAACATCGCAGAGCGCCACGCACCGGGCGGGCTCGGGCTCGGCCTCGCGATCTGCCGCAAATTCGTCGACCTGCACGGCGGCAGCGTCACGGCCGACAGTGCCGGCCTCGGCAAGGGGTCGTCGTTTACCGTGCGGCTGCCGGCCGCGCAGCCGGATCCTGCGGTCGAAGCCGCGCAGACGGCGCCGGCGCGATCGCCCGCGCATGCGCTGCGCATCCTGATCGTCGACGACAACCGCGAATCGGCCGACACGCTCGGCCTCCTGCTGCAGATCAAGGGCCACACCGCTCGCGTCGCGTACCACGCACGCGACGCGCTGCCGCTTGCCAGCGAGTTCGCGCCGCACCTGATGCTGATCGATCTGGGCATGCCGGACATCAGCGGCTTCGAGCTGCTCCAGGCGCTGAAGGCGAGCGGCACCGTCCCCGATGCGTTCCATGTCGCGCTGTCCGGTCATGCCCACGCGTCCGACCGCAAGGAAACCGCGGACGCCGGCTTCCACGATCATTTCCCGAAGCCGATTCCGATCGATGCGCTCGATGACTTGCTGGTGCGCGTCGAGGACGATGCGCGGCGCCGCGGCCGGCTGTAGCCATGGACGCGCCGGCTGCGATTCTGCTGCGCACGGCACATTCGCATCGGTATCGAGGCAGTCTCGTGACGGCGGACCACGCGACGCCGCACATCGCGACACCGCACACCGCGGTGCCCGAATTCGCGGACGGCTCGGGTGCAGCGGCGACGCTGTCGCAACCGGACGACGACGACGACGCGCTCGCACTCGCGGTGGACGCGTACCTGACGCAGAAACGCCATGTGGCCATCGCGCGCCGCTGGCTGCTGCGGCCGGTCGACACGACGCGCACCGCGTGGCGCGTCGCGCGGCGGCTTCCTGCCATCTGATGCCGGCAGCGCCGCGTTCGGCGGGAACCGCGCGCAAGCGCTAAAATCCGCCGCCTGGGCATCCACGACGAGCAAGCGTTTTGACGGAGTTCGAGCAGGGTTTCATCCTCACCCGCCACTGGCGGGACACCGCGTCCGGCATCGAGATCGAGTTCTGGCTGGCAACCGAACACGGCCCGCGCCGCGTGCGGTTGCGCCCGCAGGAAGCCGTCGCGTTCGTGCCGGCCGAGCAGCAGGCGCTCGCCGAACGCGCGCTCGCCGGCGAACGCGAAGCCGAACTGCGCCCGCTCGCGCTGCGCGACTTCCGCCAGCGCGCGGTGGCCGGCCTCTACTGCCGCCGCTACCGCCATCTGTCCGGACTCCAGAAGCGTCTCTCCGCGGCCGGCGTCGACGTCTACGAAGCCGACGTGCAACCGCCCGACCGCTACACGATGGAACGCTTCATCACGGCGCCCGTGCTGTTTCGCGGCACGGCCGGCCGCGACGGCACGCTGACCGACGGCGAACTGAAACCCGCGAGCGGCTATCGCCCGACACTGCGCTGCGTGTCCCTCGACATCGAGACGAGCGTTCACGGCGAGCTGTATTCGATCGCGCTGGAGGGCTGCGGACAGCGGCAGGTCTATATGCTCGGCCCGCCGAACGGCGATGCGCAGGCCGTCGATTTCCGCCTCGACTACTGCGACAGCCGGGCCGGGATCCTCACGCGGCTCAACGACTGGTTTGCCGAACACGACCCCGATGCGGTCATCGGCTGGAACCTCGTGCAGTTCGACCTGCGCATCCTGCATGCGCACGCGGAGCAATACGGCGTGCCGCTGAAACTCGGTCGCGGCGGCAGCGTGCTCGACTGGCGCGCGCATGGTCAACAACCCGACCATTTCTTCGCGGGTGCGGCCGGCCGCCTGATTCTCGACGGCATCGACATGCTCAAATCGGCGACGTGGACGTTTCCGTCGTTCAGCCTCGAATACGTGTCGCAATCGCTGCTCGGCGAAGGCAAGTCGATCGACAATCCGTATCAGCGGATGGACGAAATCCAGCGCCGCTTCGATCACGACAAGCCCGCGCTCGCGCACTACAACCTGAAGGACTGCGAACTCGTCATGCGCATCTTCGACAAGGCCGACCTGCTGTCGTTCGCGCTCGAACGCGCGACCGTCACCGGCCTCGCGGCCGACCGCACGGGCGGCTCGGTCGCCGCGTTCACGCACCTGTACCTGCCGCGCATGCACCGGCTCGGCTACGTCGCGCCGAACCTCGGCGACGTGACGGGCCAGAACAGCCCCGGCGGCTTCGTGATGGATTCACGGCCCGGGCTGTACGACTCGGTGCTCGTGTTCGACTACAAGAGCCTGTATCCGTCGATCATCCGCACGTTCCTGATCGATCCGGCCGGCCTGATCGAAGGGCTCGCGCATCCGGGCGACGACACGTCGGTGCCCGGCTTTCTCGGCGCACGCTTCTCGCGCACCGCGCATTGCCTGCCCGACATCGTGCGGCGCGTGTCGGAAGGCCGCGACGAAGCGAAGCGCCAGCGCAACGCGCCGCTGTCGCAGGCGCTGAAGATCATCATGAATTCGTTCTACGGCGTGCTCGGCTCGACCGGCTGCCGGTTCTTCGATCCGCGCCTCGCGTCGTCGATCACGATGCGCGGCCACGAGATCATGCATCGCACGCGCGAGCTGATCGAGGCGCAGGGTTACGAAGTCATCTACGGCGACACCGATTCGACCTTCGTGTGGCTCGGGCGCGAGCACGACGACGACGCGGCAGCCACCCAGGGCCACGCGCTCGTCGAGCACGTCAACCGCTGGTGGCACGCGCACCTGCGCGACCGCTTCGGGCTGGAGAGCGCGCTCGAACTGCAGTACGAGCGGCATTACCGCCGCTTCCTGATGCCGACCGTGCGCGGCGCGGAAGAAGGCAGCAAGAAGCGCTATGCGGGCCTCGCGCGCGCGGCGCATGGCGGCGAAGACCTCGTGTTCAAGGGGCTCGAAACGGTGCGCACCGACTGGACGCCGCTCGCGCAGGCATTCCAGCGCGAGCTCTATCGGCGTGTGTTCAAACGCGAGCCGTACCAGGACTTCATTCGCGACTACGTGCGGCGCACGCTCGCCGGCGAATACGACGCGCAACTGATCTATCGCAAGCGGGTGCGGCGGCCTTTGAGCGAATATCAACGCAACGTGCCGCCGCATGTGCGTGCCGCACGGATCGCGGACGAATTCAACCACGCACGGGGCCGGCCGCTCCAGTACCAGCGCGGCGGCTGGATCAGCTACGTGATGACGACGGCCGGCCCGGAACCGCTCGAGACCATGCGCTCGCCGATCGACTACGCGTTCTACGTGAGCCGCCAGCTGCAGCCGGTGGCCGATGCGATCCTGCCGTTCCTGCGCGACGATTTCGAACGCGTGATTTCCGGACAGGGCCAATTGTTCGGCGACTGACGGCACGGCGACGCGGTGGCATCGCGTGCGCCGATATCGTCGTACGGTTGCGCTCGCAACCGCGTCGCGCCCCCATTTCTCGTCGGATGGCGCGCCCCATGATCGGCAATCAAGCCGCCTCGCGCCTCGAGCGATAAGTAAAACCGATCGACCCGGTCGGAAATCCGACTTGGACGCCGCGCGCGCCGCGGCGCACAATTTCGCGCATCGCAATCGAATGAAACCCTGATCCTTCGCAACCGAGTTTTCGTGGCACCCGCAGTTATCGATGTGGCCTCGCCATGCGCTTGAATAAAAAGGAAAAGGCGCGCACGCCGTGCTTGAAATGCCTGCAAGAACCATCCGCCCCGTGTGGTCTGCCCCGTCCACACGCCCCGCCTTCCCCCGCCTTCGTGCATCCCGCATACCGGCGCGGCACGACATGACGTGCGGCACGCCGCCGCCGACGCCGTAACGCAGTCGCAGCAACGCTCTCCGCCCGTCTCGCCCAAGGAAACCGACGTGTCGCAAGCCACTGTCGCGCCGCTACGGCCGCGCGATCGATTCTCTATCGATCCAAGAAAACTCCTTTTCTCGATCAGCACTTTCATCGCAGCCGCGCTTGTGCTGCTGATCTCGTTTACCGTCAGCTTCCCGCGTCCGTGGTGGGCGCTGCTGACGGTCTACGTGACCGCGCAGCCGATGGCCGGCGCGTTCCGCCCGAAGACGATCTACCGGCTCGCGGGCATCGCCGCGGGTGCGGTGGTGACGGTCATGGTCGCACCCAATCTGCAGAACTCGCCGGTGCTGCTGGTGCTGTGCCTCGCGCTGTGGATCGGCTTCTGCATCTATCTCGCGGTGCTCGACCGCACGCCGCGCGCGTTCCTGTTCCAGATGGCCGCGTTCAGTTCGGCGGTGATCTGCTTTCCGTATCTCGACGATCCGACCAACATCTTCATCACCGCGGTGTCGCGCGTCGAGGAAATGACGGTGGCGATCCTGTGCGTGACGATCACGCACATGCTGCTGAAGCCGTCGAACAGCCGGCCGGTGATTCACGAGCGCGCGCTGTCGTTTCTCGGCGATGCGTGCCGCTGGACGGCCGACGCGTTCGGCACGCACCACGCGCGGCTCGAGCACGAGCATCGCCGCAAGCTCGCGGCCGACGTCACCGAGCTCGGGATGATCGCGACGACGCTGCCGTTCGACCAGCGCTTCGCGCTCGCGACGCGCGATACCGTCACCGCGTTGCAGCACCGCCTCGCCGCCCTGCTGTCGATCGCGTCGGCTGCCGCGAACCGGCTCGACCAGTTGCGCTCGCTGAACGCGGTCGATGCGGAAACCACCGCGCTCGTCAATGCGGTGATCGACGACCTGCACGCGTCGCAGGAAGTCGGCGAGGCGCTCGACGCCGGCCTCGCCGCGCGCTGCCGCACGCTGGCCGCCGAGCGCCTGCTCGATCCGACCTGGACGTCGCTGCTCGCCGCGAACCTGTTCGACCGCACCGCCGATTTCATCGATACGCTGCATGCGGCGCGCGGGCTGGTGCGCACCTTCGCGGAAAGCGATGCCGAACTCGAGCGCCACCTGCCGCCGGTCGACAGCACGCACCGCTTCAAGCTCGCGCGCGATCACGGCCTCGCGCTGCTCGCGGGCGCCGCGACGACCACCGCGATCATCATCTACTGCGCGGTGTGGATCCTGCTGGCCTGGCCGAACGGTTCGGCGACCGCCGCGTTCGCCGCGCTCGTCACCTGCTCGTTCGCCGCGCAGGACGACCCCGCGCCGGTGATCGGCCGCTACCTCGTGTCGACGCTCGTCACCTTTCCGCTGGCCGCGCTGTACCTGTTCGCGATCCTGCCGCGTGTCGACGGCGCCGGGATGCTGATCCTGACGCTCGCACCGGCCTTCATCTGGATGGGCTACATCCAGGCCGATCCCGCGCGCACCGCTCGCGCGCTCCCGATGTTCTCCTGCTTCATCGTCGCCATGGGCTTTCTCGACCGTTTCCAGGCCGACTTCGCGCTGTTCCTCAATACGGGGCTCGCGCAGGTCGGCGGCATCGTCACGACGCTGGTCGTGACCAAACTGTTCCGCTCGGCCAGCACGCGCTGGACCGCCTACCGGATCGTGCGCCAGAACTGGGCCGATCTCGCGCAGATGGCCGATCCGCACCGGCCGCTCGACGCGCCGACGTGGACGGCCCGTGCAGTCGACCGGCTCGGCCAGGTCGCCGCACGGATGGCGTTCGCGAATCAGGGCGACGCGCTGCATGCGGTCGACGGGCTGAGCGACCTGCGCATCGGCCGCAACATCATCCAGGTGCGCGAAGGGCTCGACAAGGGCGATGCGCAGACGCGCGACGCCATCGAAGCCGCGCTCGAGGAAGTGTCGAACCTGTATCGCGCACGCGCCGACGCGCACCATCCGATTCCGGCCAGCGCACCGCTGATGCGCGCGCTGAACCGCGCGATCGGCGCGGCCGCGCGCAATACCACCGGCCGCGACGACGCCACGCTGCTCGCGCTGGTCGGCATGCGCTGCAACCTGTTCCCGCATGTGCAACTCGTCGAAGGAACGACGCGATGATCGAAGAAATCCACATTTTCGGCATCTACATGCCGTCCGCGCTCGCCTGGGCCGTCGTGGCGCTGGCCGTCACGTTCCTGCTGCGCGGCGTGCTGGTGCGCCTGCCGCTGCGCGTGCTGCTGTGGCAACCCGCGCTGCTCGAACTCGCGGCCTTCTTCCTGCTGTGGTGGGGCATCGCCCGTCTCGCCGACGCCTATTTCCCGTATCGCCTCCTCTCCTGACAATGAAGCGAATCATTCCCCTGTTGCGTACCGTGCTGACGGCCGCAATCATCCTCGGCATCCTCGGCGCGATCTACGGGCTGTGGATCCGCTACCAGATCGAACCGCTCACGCGCGACGGCAAGGTGCGCGCCGACGTGGTGCCGATCGCGCCCGACGTCAGCGGTCTCGTCACCGACGTCCGCGTGCACGACAACCAGAAAGTGACGAAGGGCCAGGTGTTGCTCGTGATCGACCCGTCGCGCTACCAGATCGCACTCCAGCAGGCCGACGCAAACGTCGCCAGCGACCAGGCCGATCTCGACGAAGCGATTCGCGAGGATCGCCGCAATCGCGCGATGCCGGACGTCGTCGCCGAAGAGTCGACGCAGCAGGGCACGACGCGTGTCGAGAAGCTGCGCGCCGCGCTCGCCCAGGCCCGTTCCGCACGCAACCTCGCCGCGCTGAACCTCGAGCGCACGCTCGTGCGCGCGCCGATCGACGGCACGGTGACCAACGTCGGGCTGCTGCCCGGCGTGTACCTGAACGCCGGCAAGGGCGCGATGGCGCTGGTGAACGACACGTCGCTGCGCGTCGAAGGTTACTTCGAGGAAACCAAGCTGCCGGCGATTCATGTCGGCGATCCGGCCAGCATCTACCTGATGGGCGTCGCGAGCGAGATCCGCGGCCACGTGCAGAGCATCGCCGGCGGCGTCGAGGACCGCGAGCGCGCGGGCGGCGATGCGCAACTCGCGAACGTGAACCCGGCGTTCACGTGGGTGCGGCTCGCGCAGCGCATCCCGGTGCGCGTCGTGATCGATTCGGTGCCGCCGGGCGTGCGGCTCGTGCCGGGCCAGACCGCGTCGGTCGAGATTCATGCGCGCGCCGGCGACGTCACGGTGCGCCGGAGCCTGCCATGGTAAGCCTGCGGACCACCGCCATCGCCGCGCTGTGCATCGCGCTCGCCGCCTGCGCCGAGGTCGGCCCCGACTATCGCGTGCCGTCGAATGCGCTCGTGAATGCCCCGGCGGCCAACGGAACGTTCGTTGCGGGTGCATCGGTCGCGTCGAACGATCCGTTGCCCGATCACTGGTGGCGCCTCTACAACGATCCGGTGCTCGACGGCCTCGTCGAAAAGGCACTGGCGAGCAATGTCGACCTGCGCGCCGCGCAGGCGAACCTCGAACGCAGCAATGCGCTGCTCGCGGCAACGCGCACCGCGCGCGAGCCGAGCGCCGGCGTCGACGCGTCGACGAACTACACGCAGCAGTCGGCGGCGTCGGTGCTGTCGCATATCGAGCCGCCGCGCCACGAGATCTACAACATCGGGCTCACGATGAGCTATGACCTCGACCTGTTCGGCGGGATCCGGCGCGGGATCGAGGCGGCGTCCGCCGACAACGAGGCCGTCGCCGCGGCGCGCGATCTCGTGCGCGTAAACGTCGCCGCCGAGGTCACGCGCGCGTATTCGGACCTGTGCAATGCCGGCAACCAGATCGACGTGCTGCAGCGTTCGATCGCGGTCCAGCAGCAACGCCTGTCACTGACGCGCCAGCTGATCGCGAACGGCCGCGCGCCGACCTTCGAGCAACAGCGCGACCAGGGCGGCATCGAGAACAGCCGTGCGCTGCTCGCGCCGCTGCAGGCGCGCCGCCTGAACGCGGCGTTCCGCCTCGCGACGCTGGCCGGGCAGCCGCCGGAAAACTACGATCGCGCGCTGCTGTCATGCAGCAAGCCGCTCGAGCTGTCGAAGCCGATTCCGTCCGGCGACGGACGCGCACTGCTCAAGCGCCGCCCCGACGTGCGCGCGGCCGAACGCCGGCTCGCCGCGTCGACGGCGCGGATCGGCGTCGAAACGGCCGCGCTGTATCCCGACATCAAGCTCGGCGCGAGCATCGGTTCGACCGGCGGCGCCGCCGCGTTCTTCACGCCGCTGACGAACCGCTTCGCGATCGGCCCGATGGTCACGTGGGATCTGCATCGCAGCACGATCCGCGATCGTATCGAAGCCGCGCAGGCCGACAGCCGCGCGAGCCTCGCGCATTTCGATTCGACGGTGCTCACCGCGCTGCGCGAAACCGAGACGTCGCTCGACACCTACGCGGGCGCGCTCGAGCGGCTGCAACGCCTCGAGGCGTCGCGCGACGCCGCGCGCGACGTGATGGCGCGGACCGACGAACTGCGGCGCGGCGGCCGGGTCGGCGGGCTCGTGGCGCTCGACGCGCAGCGCACGTGGCTGGCCGCCGAAACGGCCGTCGCGGCCGCGCGGCAGGACGTGAACAACGATCAGATCGCGACGTTCCTGGCACTCGGAGGCGGCTGGCAATGAGCGCGCCCGACGACCCGACGATCGAACGCCCGGCGGCCCGTGACGCGGCCCGGCAGTCCGGCGCCGCGGCCGGATGGCTGCACGCCGGGGCGGCGGACGCGCCCGGCGCCGGCAGCGGCGTGCGCGGCAACGCCACGCCGCGCCGCGCTTCGCCCCGATCCATCGCGCCGCAACCGGCGCATAATGGCGCGATCCCCGACCCATGCGACCAGCGACTCAATCCGCGGAAGATGAAGTTCACCCAACGCCCCCCCCTGCTTCGCAACATCAGCTACCTGCTGGCAATCGACGAGCACCGCAATTTCACGCGGGCCGCCGAAGCGCTCAGCGTGTCGCAGTCGGCGCTGTCGCAGAAGGTGCGCCAGCTCGAGGACGAACTCGGCGCACAGCTGTTCGACCGCAGCGGACGCATGGTCCAGCTCACCGACTTCGGCGGCGTCTACCTCGAATACGTGCGTCGCGCGTACAACGACCTGCTGACCGCGCAGCGCGCGCTGCACGACGTGCACGATCTGTCGCGCGGGCAACTGCGGATCGGCTTCACGCCCACCTTCACCGAATACCTCGTCGCGCCTGTGATCGAGCAGTTTCACGAACGCTATCCGGGCATCGTCGTCGAGATCACCGAGATGTCGCTCGACGCGGTGGAGACCGCGCTTGGCGACGACCAGGTCGACCTCGCGTTCGGCTTCGTCGACGTGCGTTCCGACGAAATCGAGGCCGAGGCGCTGTTTCCCGAGCAGCTGATGCTGGTGGTCGGCCGTACGCATCCGCTGACCGCGCAGCGCGAGCCCGTCACGCCGACGCAGCTCGCCGGCACGCCGCTCGCGCTGCTGACGACCAGCTTCGTATCGCGCTTCTACGTCGACAGCTATTTCCAGTCGTACGACATGCAGCCCGACGTCGCGTTGCAGGCGAATTCGATCAGCGCGGTGCTGAAGATCGTGAGCCGCGGCAAGATCGCGACGATCCTGCCCGGCACGATCGAGTTCGAACATCGCGACCTGCAGTACGTGCCGCTGGATCCGCCGTTTCCGGTGCGCACGGTCGCCCTGCTGCGCCGCAAGGGCGCCTATCGCACGGTTGCGTCGACCGCGTTCGCGCAGATGGTGCGAGAGATGCTGGAACACGGCAGCCTGTCGTCGCTGCGCACGCTGACGGCACGCACCCCGTCCTGACGTGCGCCGCGCGGCCCCGCCGGCCGCGAACGGTGCACTCCCCGTCGTTTCGACCCGACGCCGCATCCGCACGACGGATGCGGCGCTTGCGTGCCTGCGCATCGTCACATTTGCTTTGGATTCCGAATTCAAAAGATTCATGGAGGCGCGAACGATTCATCGGCGAATGATCGATTTGCCTTATCGACTACATCGGAAATTCGCCTTGGACACGATCAGGGTTTTCCTTCATCCTTTCGTTATCGATTCCTGGTGAATCGGTCGCGCCGAATCCCGGCGTCGAGGGCCCCGGTGCCCATGTCGCACGATCCTTCCGCACTACGCCGACACATTCGACAAGAAGAATCCGACACGCCCCCGGCCATCGACAAGACGACTCGACCACGCCGACATCCCGAATCGAATTGGTATAAAACTACATTCGTCTAATCGGAATCCTAAATGTTCAAGTCTGTCATTACCCCTGTCGCAGCAACCCTCATCGCATTCTCCGGCATCGCCGTCACCACCTGTGCATACGCCCAACAACAGCCGGCAGCGCCCGCCGTCCGGCAGCAGGCGAACGCGGTCACCGAATCCGGCACCACGCAACTCGCCGCGCGCTCGAACGACGGCAACGGCGTGCGTACCGAAGCCGCGCCGAAGGTCGTGGTGCCGCTTCGCCAGACCCCGAGCCGCACCCCGGCCACGCAGGATTCGGACTGCGTCGGCCCCGTGAGCTTCTGCAACGTGTACTTCGGCAGCTGATCCCCGCCTCTCCAACGCCCCTGCTACAGGAACCGTCGTGAACCATCTGTTCAGTGCGATGCGGGTCTTTCTCAAGGTTGCAGACACGCATCATTTTTCCCATGCCGCCAACCAGTTGAATCTTTCGCCGTCGCTGGTCACGCGCTACGTCGGCGATCTCGAGTCGCACCTGGGCGTGAAGCTGCTGCAACGCTCGACCCGCAAGACGGTGCTGACCGAAGTCGGCATCCGTTATGCGGAAGGCTGCCGCGCGCTGCTGATGGATCTCTCCGAAATCGAGTCGCGCGCCACGCAGGAGTCGAGCCGGATCTGCGGCGACCTGAACGTCGTCGTGCTGCACAGCCTGATGTCGACGGAGCTGGCCGGGCTGTTCGCCGAATACCAGTCGCGCCATCCGGAGGTGTCGCTGCACATCACGCTGACCGAAACGGAAGTCGACCTGCTCGGCGGCGGATTCGACGCCGGCATCGTCGCCGACACGATGATCACGTCGGTGTCGGTCGTATCGCGCACGCTGGTGCATGCGCCGCTCGTCGCGGTCGCCTCGCCCGGCTACCTGCTCGACGCAGCGGCGCCGCGGCGGCCGGCCGATCTCGACGGCCACCGGATCGTCGGCCTCGCGGCCGGCACGCGAACCTACCGGTGGGCCGGCCCGAACGGCACGCTCGACGCGATCCAGCTCGACGCACCCGTCACCGTGAACAGCGCGCTGATGCAGCGTCAGCTCGCGCTCGCGGGCAGCGGCATCGCCCTGCTGCCGGAATACGCGGTCGCGAACGACCTGCGCATCGGCACGCTGACGCGCGTGCTCGGCGACTACCGGATCGTGAACGACGGCGTGGCGGTGTCGCTCGTGTACCCGGGCCGCGAATTCCTGCCCGGCAAGGTGCGCGCGTTCGTCGATCTCGCCGCCGAACGGTTCAGGCTGCCGTCGCTTACGGCGTCGCGCGCGGTCGGCGCAATCCATCCGGGGGTCGCCGTCGCCGCGGCTGCCGATGCGTGAACCGCATCGTCATGGGTCGCCACTCTCACTCATTCCGGAACAGAGCTCGCCAGGATTCGCCGTATATCCGGGCGATCCGGGTTCCTAAACTTGTCACATCGGTTCAGGCCAGCGCATTCGCGCCAAACTGCAACGAAACCTTCTGAGGAAATCATGAAATCGATCATCGTCACCCTTGCCACCGTCGCCGCTACCGCCGCCGTTCTTCTCGCCGCACCGACCGCGTCGTACGCGCAGTCGTCGCACTCGACGCTCACGCGCGCGCAGGTTCGCCAGGAGCTGCTCGACCTCGAATCGGTCGGCTACGAGCCGTCCCTCGGCGACAACGGCAACTACCCGGACGACATCACCGCAGCGGAGGAACGCCTGGCCGCGAAGCGCCTCGCCGAACACAAGAGCAGCGAAGCCGCGTACGGTTCGACCGGCGCACCGGGCACGTTTTCGGGCGCACCGGCCGTGGCAGCGGTGAAGCGGTAACGCACCGGCGATAGTGACGGCATCGGCCCCTCCAGACCGATCCCTGCACCACGGGCGGACGGTTGCCCCCAGGCACCACGTTCGCAAGGTTGGCCGCGTACCGGAGATGAAGCAGGCACCGAACAGCGGCCAGTGGCACCGCGCCCATCCGGCTAAAATACCGGCCTGCCGCGCCCCCTTGCCGCGGCTGGAGGACATCACCATGACCGCACGTCGCGGTGCCGCGGTCGCCATCGCGCCCGGCCACGAGACAGCCAGCCTGTCGAAAGCCCAGACTACGTTCAATACGCTCGTCAAGCACATCGAGAAGCGGCGCGAGCGCCTCGGCGCGTGGGAAGCCGTGATGCCGGCCTTCCAGAAGAAATTCGTCGACGCCCTGTTGCCGCTCGAACAGGAAGCGACCGTGCTGCGGATCAAGCTGATCCATCTGCTCGACGACGCGTTCCTGCGGAAGGGCCTGAGCAAGGCCGAGCAGCGCACGCTGTCCGACCTGATCGCCGACATGGCGCGCGATGTGCTGAACGTCAGCGACGACGCGGCGCTGAAGGTCATTTACAACCGGCATGTCACGTCCGCGGATGGCCGCCACGCAGCGGCCGATCCCGAACCGGCGAAGGCCAAACGGGCGCCCGAACCCGAACCGCCGGAAGATCTCGACGCGCTGTCGCCCGACGAACTCGCCGCGCGGATGCAGGCCGAACTCGACGCGCAGTTCGAGCGCGACATGGCTGCTCACGCCGCTCGCGAGGCGCAGCGCGCGAAGCGCAAGAAGGCACCGAAGCAATCGGCCGCGCAGGCCCGGATCGAGGCCGAGCAGGCCGAATCGAACAAGTCGATCCGTGAGATCTATCGCAAGCTCGCCAGCGCATTGCACCCCGATCGCGAAACCGATCCGCAGGAACAGCAACGCAAGACCGTGCTGATGCAGCGGGTCAACCGCGCTTACGAGAAGGGCAACCTGCTGCAGCTGCTCGAACTGCAGCTGGAGATCGAGCAGATCGACCGGCGCGCGATCGACGGCCTCAGCGAAGCGCGGCTCACGCGCTACAACGGCATCCTCGAGGAACAGCTGCGCGAGCTCGATCAGGAGATCGTGCACGTCGAGAACGATTTCCGGCGAACGTACGGGATTGCGTCGTCCACCAAGGTCGCGCCCGATACGGTCATCCGCATGCTCACGCGCGACATTGCCGGCATGCAGCGCGGCAACCAGGACCTGACCGTCGCGCTGCGCGAATTCGAGGATCCGGATCAGGTCAGGGACTGGCTGAAGGACATGAAGCGCCGGCCAATGGCTTCGCGCTTCGACGACGAGTCGTATTGAGCGGGCAAGCGCGCCGCGCCCTTCACCGCGGCTCGCCCATCCCGCCCATCAGCATCATCAATTGCTCGCGCAGCCACTGGCTCCCCTGATCCTGATCGGCGCTGCGATGCCAGTAGCAGAAGTATTCGAGCCCCGGCATCTCGAACGGCAGTTCGAGAATCCGCGCCGGATAGCGCTGCAGCAGCCTGAGCGGCGCCGTCAGCGCGAGATCGCCGCGCATCGCGATCAGCGGCGCGACCATGTAGTGCTGCACGCGCATCTGGATGTTGCGGCGCAGCCCGAGCCGCGTCAGTTCCGCATCGACGTGCCCGCTGCCCTTGCGGCGGCTCGACACGTGGATGTGCCCCATCGACAGGTAGTCGTCCATGGTCAGCGTGTCGCCCTTGAACGGGTGATCGTCGCGGATCATGCACGCATAGCGGTCGCGCACGAGCAGCGCCTGGTGCAGGTGCGGATCGCCGATCAGCGGCGCGTCGATCGCGATGTCGACGGAGCCGTTCGCGAGCGCGGTCGCCACTTCGCGGCGGTCCATCGTGTAGCTGCGCACGTGCATGCCGGGCGCATGCGTCTGCAGCAGTTCGCCGAGCGCGGGCAGCAGCAGCGCCTCGGTCAGGTCGCTCATGCTGAGCCGGAACACGCGCTCGGACGAAGCCGGATCGAACACGTCGCCTTCGTGCGCGCTCGAATCGAGCAACTGCAGCGCCTCGCGCACGCGGCCGACGATGTTCTCGGCCATCGGCGTCGGCATCATCCCGGCCGGCGTGCTGACGAACAGCGGATCGTTCAGCGTCTTGCGCAGCCGCGCCAGCGCGTTGCTGACGGCCGGCTGCGTGAGGTTCAGCACCTCGGCCGCGCGCGTCAGGTTGCGCTTGTTGTAGATCGCCTCGAATACGACGAACAGGTTCAGATCAATCTTCGAAAGGCGCATCGCCGGATCTCCAGGGGCCTGTTCCCGCTCATAACGGGCTTGCGAACGCGCCTTGCCGGTCGTAGTGCAAGGAGAGAGGAGCGCCGTTTGGCCATGCCAAACAAGTGACGATCGACGCCGCAATACGGCCGGCAAGGCGCGTTCCCCCGTTTGGAAAAAATCATTCGCGGGGCTGGCCGCCAGAAGGGCCGGTCGCTGCGTCATGCTCCTTGCGAATACGTCGAGTATTCGCTTCGTCGCAATCCTTGCGCTCGGCCCTTCTGATGGCCAGCGCAAGCCCGTTATGAGCGGGAACAGGCCCCACATCTTAATACGGCGTGCGCCCGTTCGCCCACGTCGCTGGCTCGCGCGGTGCGCCGTTCAGCCGCGCGGCGGCCGCGTCAGGTACGGCTCGCTCGCCCCGCGCGCGGCGTCCTTGATCTCCATGCGCGCGATCGCCTGCAGGTGCACCTCGTCCGGACCGTCGGCGAAGCGCAGCGCGCGGCCCCAGGTCCACATGTCGGCGAGCGGCGTGTCGGGGCTCAACCCGGCCGCGCCGAACACCTGCATCGCGCGGTCGCACACGTCGGTATAAACCGTCGGCACCAGCGCCTTGATCATCGAGATTTCCTTGCGCGCCGCCTTCGCGCCGACCTTGTCGATCATCCACGCGGCCTTCAGCACCAGCAGGCGCGCCTGGTCGATCTCGATGCGCGAACGCGCGATCCATTCGCCGATCGTGCCGTGCCGGTTCAGCGGCTTGCCGAACGCCTCGCGCGACTGCGCACGATCGATCATCAGCTCCAGCGCGAGCTCGGCCGCGCCGATCGAGCGCATGCAGTGGTGGATGCGGCCCGGCCCGAGGCGGGCCTGCGCGAGCGCGAAGCCGCTGCCTTCCTCGCCCAGCAGGTTGCGCGCCGGCACGCGCACGTTGTCGAACGTGATCTCGCAGTGCCCTTCCGGCGCGTGGTGATTGACCACCGTGATGTTGCGCACGATCGTCACGCCCGGCGTGTCGCGCGGCACGAGGATCATGCTCTGCTGCTGGTGCGATTCGGCGTCGGGATCGGTCTTGCCCATCACGATGAAGATCTTGCAGTTCGGATGCGCGGCGTTCGTGATGAACCACTTGCGGCCGTTGATCACGTAGTCGTCGCCGTCACGCTCTATCCGCGTGGTGATGTTGGTCGCGTCCGACGAAGCCACATCGGGCTCCGTCATCGCGAACGCCGAGCGGATCTCGCCGCGCAGCAGCGGCAGCAGCCACTGTTCGCGCTGCTCGGGCGTCGCGAACATGTGCAGCAGCTCCATGTTGCCGGTGTCCGGCGCGTTGCAGTTGAACACCTCCGACGCCCAGCTCACGCGCCCCATGATCTCCGCGAGCGGCGCGTATTCGAGGTTGGTCAGGCCCATGCCCGGCTCGTCGTCCTTCAGGTGCGGCAGGAACAGGTTCCACAGACCTTCGGCCTTCGCGCGTTCCTTCAGCGCTTCCATGAACGACACGGGATACTGCCCCGCATGCACTTCCTCGTTCCACTGACGGATGCGCGGCACGATGTGCGCGTCCATGAACGCACGCACGCGTTCGCACAATTCTTCCACTTTCGGGGTGTAGCCAAAGTCCATGATCGACTCCTCGAGATTCCGGTTTCCGTTCGCTCGGTTCAGAAGGCCGAGACACCGCCGTCGACGGCGACGGCCTGCCCGGTCAGATAGGTGTTTTCCTTCGCGCACAGCATCAGCATCGCCGCGACGACTTCATCGGGGCGGCCGAGCCGCTTCATCGGCGAGCCCTGTGCCAGGAAGTCCTGGCGATCGCCGAGGTCGCTGTCGGTGACCATCGGCGTCGTGCTGTAGAACGGGCACACCGCGTTCACGCGAATGCCGTGGCGCGCGTATTCGAGCGCGGCAGTCTTCGTGAGCCCGACCACCGCGTGCTTCGACGCCGCATAGGCCGCGAGCTTCGGCGCGCCGCCGAGCCCGGCCATCGACGCGACGTTCAGGATCACGCCCTCGCGCTGCACGAGCATCTGGCGGATCTGGTGCTTCATCCCGAAGAACACGCCCTTCGCGTTCACCGCGAAGCTCAGGTCGAGATCGGCTTCGTCGGTATCGATCAGCGTCTTCATCGGCGGTGCGATGCCCGCGTTGTTGATCCCGACGTCGAGCCGTTCGAAGCCCGCGACGGCCGCCTGCACCAGCGACGCGACGTCGGCTTCGATCCGCACGTCGCAGCGCTGCGCGATCACGTCGGCGCCGCCGGCGCGCAGCCGCGCGGCCACGCGCTCGAGCGCGTCTTCGTTCAGGTCGCCGAGCGCGAGCCGCGCGCCCATCGCGGCCAGCTCGCTCGCGAGCAGCGCGCCGAAGCCGCTCGCGGCGCCGGTGATCATCACGGCCTGTCCGGCGTAGCTGTCGAGTTTCATCGCGCGCTCAGATCGTCAGGCCGCCGTCGACGACGATGCATTCGCCGTTCGTGTAGCTCGCCGCGTCCGACACGAGATACAGCACGGTACCGGCCATCTCGCGCGGCTCCGCGTGGCGGCGCAGCGGGATCTTCCCCATCCAGGTGTCGTAGATGTCCTTGTCGGCGAACAGCGCGCCGGCGAACTTCGTCTTCGTGAGGCCCGGCAGCAGTGCGTTCACGCGAATGCCGAACGGCCCGCATTCCTTCGCGAACGCCTTCGTCATGTTGACGACCGCGGCCTTCGTGATCGAGTAGATGCCCTGCCGGTCGCCCGGCTGCAGCGCATTCACCGACGCGGTGTTGACGATCGCGCCGCCGCCGTTCGCCTTCATCAGCTTGCCGGCCTCGACCGACATGAAGAAGTAGCCGCGGATGTTCACGTCGACGGTCTTCTCGTACGCGGCGAGATCGGTATCGAGGATGTGCCCGAAATACGGGTTCGCGGCCGCGTTGTTCACGAGGATGTCGAGCCGGCCATGCTTGCCGCGGATCGTCTCGAACGTCGCGGCGATGTCCTCCAGCCGCCCGACGTGGCACGCCAGCGCTTCGGCGCGGCCGCCCGCCGCGACGATCGCGTCCGCGACCGACTGGCAGTCGTCGAGCTTGCGGCTCGACACGATCACGTGCGCGCCCTGCTGCGCGAGCAGCTTCGCGATTTCCTCGCCGATGCCGCGGCTCGCGCCCGTCACCAGCGCGATCTTGCCCGTCAGGTCGAACAGATTCGTTGCCATGTTGCTGTGCTCCTCCATTGATAGATTGCCGTGCCGCGGTTCAACGATGTCGGCGAGGCCGGCGAGGTCAGCGATGCGCGTCGATCACGGCGACGGCCATCTCCGCCAGCCGGCCGGTCATCGCGCCCACCCGCAGCGCCTGCTCGCTCGACGCGTTGCCCTGCAGCGCGCGCGCCTTCACGCCCTGCGCGATCGCCGCGAGACGGAAGAAACTGAAGGCCAGATAAAAGTGCCAGTCGCGGATCGGCTCGATCCCGCGCAGTTCGCAATAGCGCGCGACGATCGCCGCTTCGTCGGGAATGCCGAGTTCCGCACGATCCTGGCCCGCGAGCCCGCGCACCTGGCCGCCCGACGGCAACCGCAGGCACATGCAGAAATACGCGAGATCGGCGAGCGGGTTGCCGAGCGTCGACAGTTCCCAGTCGAGCACGGCCTGCACGCGATAGCCGTCGCGCGCGAACATCAGGTTGTCGATCCGAAAATCGCCGTGCACCAGCGCGGGCCGGCCCGTGTCTTCCGGGCACGCGTTCGGCAGCCAGTCGATCAGCGTCTCCATCGCATCGAGGCGCTCCGTTTCCGCCGCGCGATATTGCTTGGTCCACACGCCGATCTGGCGCTCGAAGTAGTTGCCGGGGCGGCCGTAGTCGGCGAGACCCACCGCATCGACGTCCACGTCGTGCAGCGCGGCCATCGTGCGAAGCAGCGCGTCGTAGCAGGTCGCGCGCTCGGCCTTCGGCAGTTCCGGCAGCGCCGGATCCCAGAAGATCCGGCCGTCCTCGAAGCTCATCACATAGAACAGGCTGCCGATCACGTCGCGGTCTTCGCAGAGGTGATACGGGTGCGCGACCGGCACCGCGGTGCCCGACAGCGCGCTCAGCACGCGGAATTCGCGATCGACCGCATGCGCGGATTTCAGCAGCTCGCCGGGCGGCTGGCGGCGCAGCACGTAGCGGCCGCTCTTCGCGTGCAGCAGGAAGGTCGGGTTCGACTGGCCACCGGCAAACTTCTCCATGTCGAGCGGGCCTTCGAAGCCCGGCACGTGCGCTTCCAGATAGCGCGTGAGGCGGGCTGCGTCGAGGGGCTGGGAAGAGTTCGTCATCGTCGCGATCGTTCGTAGGGTCAGCCGTAGGTGCGCCACGCGTGCCGTTCCGGATCCTCGAGATGCGGGATGCCGTTGAACGACGCGAGGTGGAACGCGTCGGCGTTGAAGAAAAACTGCGAAAGACTGCTGTTGCGGATCTGCAGGTTCAGCGCGATCGCGCTGGACGACGGTGCGGCGAGCACCTGCTGCACCGTCACCGCAATCGGGCCGCCGGAGCTCACCACGAGCACGCGCCGGCTGCCGCCGTGGCGGATCGCGGCGCGCGCGTCGGCGACGCGCTGCTGGAAATGCGCCCAGGTTTCGGGCGCGGTGGTGCCGAGCTTGTCTTCCGACCAAAGGTGCAGCACCTGCCGCAGCGCGCGAAAGTGCTCCTTCATCGAGCCGGCCGCGAGCCGCGCGATTTCCGGGTAGTCACTCGCCGCCGCCGCGAACAGCCCGTGGAAGTCGTATTCGTTCAGGCCGGGATGGCGGTCGACCTGCACGCCGTCGCGGCCCATCCCGCGCAGGATCGCGGCGACCGTCTGCGCGTGGCGGTTCATCGTGCCGCACATCACGCGGTCGAATGTGAGTGCTTGCTGGGCGAAGTACTCGCCGAGCCAGACGCCCTGCTGCTCGCCTGCCGCGGAGAGCCGGTCGTAGTCGTCCGTGCCGAACGACGCCTGCCCGTGCCGTACCAGAAAGAGTTCAGCCATTGCCTTCGCCTGTGGGAAACCGAAGGCCCAGCATAGCGACCGGGTCTGCATTTTTGAAATTTATTTTCTGAATCGAGCAGTATTCATCGCATGAATTCTTCGTATTCAAACAGCGCGCTTGCGCCGGCTGTCGCCCGCCCCGCGTCGCGGAACGCGAATTGCGGATGCCAGCACCGTCATGCCACCCCCTCCAGGAGGGATGCGATGCTCGGTACGATCCTTATCATCGTTCTGATTCTGCTGCTCATCGGGGCATTTCCGGCATGGCCGCACAGCCGAAACTGGGGTTACTGGCCATCGGGCTCGGTCGGGCTGATCGTCCTCGTCGTCGTGATACTGGTGCTGCTGGATCGCATTTGAACGGGAAGGCGCGCGCCTTCTTCGTGTGTCGCCGCCGTGCCTTCTTTACAAAAGCAAGCCATGCACGGCAAACCGGCCGCGGCACGCGGGCCCGAGGGCCTGCGTGCCTGCCCGCGCGGCCGATCAACGGCCCGCCACACCGCAGCCGGCCTCGGTTCGACAGTGTTGCCCTTACGGTAGTATGGCGATTCGATGGAACCCCGATGCACCTGAACACGCGGCCATGTCCGATATTTCCTCCTCTTCCGCCGCCGGCCAGGCGCTCGTCCTGATCGCCGAGGACGAACCCGGGATTGCCGAGATCCTGATCGCCTATTTCGCGCGCAACGGCTTGCGCACGGTGCACGCCGCCGACGGCCGCCGCGCGCTCGAACTCCACCTGTCGCTGAAGCCCGACCTCGTGCTGCTCGACGTGCAGATGCCGCACGTCGACGGCTGGAAAGTCCTCGCCGAGATTCGCCATCGCGGCGACACGCCGGTCATCATGCTGACCGCGCTCGACCAGGACATCGACAAGCTGACCGGCCTGCGCATCGGCGCCGACGACTACGTGGTCAAGCCGTTCAATCCCGCCGAAGTCGTCGCGCGCGCACAGGCCGTGCTGCGCCGCTCGATGGCCGGCTCGCGTCAGGAAGAACAGCGCGTGCTGCGCGCCGCCCCGTTCGAGATCGATCTCGACCATCACGAAGCAACGGTCGAAGTCGACGGCACGCGCCACACGCTCGTGCTGACGCTCACCGAATTCAAGCTGCTCGCGCAGCTCGCGCGCGCGCCGCGGCGCGTGTTCAGCCGCGCCGAGCTGATGGCGACCTGCCTGCCGGAAGGCGACACGCTCGAGCGCACGGTGGACAGCCACGTCAGCAAGCTGCGCAAGAAGCTCGACGATCTCGGCATCAACGGCGTGCCCGCGAGCGTGCGCGGCGTCGGCTACAAGCTGTGGAGCGGCGAGTGAAGCTGGAAGGATTGAGCCGCCAGATCGCGCTGACGATGGCCGCGATGGCGTTCGGCGTGACGCTGCTGGTGGTGTTCACGGCCTATGTCTTCTATTACGTCGCGTTCAACTACTGGCCCGCGAACTTCAACACGACGGACTGGCTGCCGACCGGCCCGGAATGGGTGTGGCTGGTCGCGACCACGCTGGTCGGCCTCGTGCTGTCGGTGGCCGTCGCGGTCAATCTCGCGCGCCGCATCCTCGTGCCGCTCAACTCGGTCGCGGACAGCATCGGCCGCGTGTCGCGCGGCGATCTCGGCGCGCGCGCGGTGGCCGGCGATCGTTCGCTGCACGAAGCCGCGCGGCTCGCCGACAATTTCAACGCGCTCGCGAGCGAGCTGCAGCGCGTGACCGAGGAGCAGACGTTCTGGAACGCCGCGATCGCGCACGAGCTGCGTACGCCGGTCACCGTGCTGCGCGGACGCCTGCAGGGGCTCGCCGAAGGCGTGTTCACGCCGAGCGAAGCGCAGTTCCGCAGCCTGCTCGCGCAAGTGGAAGGATTGACGCGACTGATCGAGGATCTGCGCGTGGTCAGTCTCGCCGATAGCGGCCACCTGAGCATCGAGATCCGCGAAGCCGATCTCGCGGCGGACATCCGCGCGGTCGTCGACGTGTTCGCGCATGCGATGCAGGCCGCCGGCCAGCATCCGGCGCTCGATCTCGACGCGCGGCCGATGCGCTGCGATCCGGTGCGGATGCGTCAGGCGCTGCTCGCGCTGCTGGAAAATGCGCGCCGCCACGCGGTGCCCGGCGCGGTCCGGATCCAGACGCGCATCGAGAACGGCATGTGCCGGCTGCGCGTCGAGGACGACGGCCCCGGCATACCGGCCGACTTCGCGCCGCACGTGTTCAAGGCGTTCCGGCGCGTCGACGCGTCGCAGGCCGGCGGCAGCGGCCTCGGGCTCGCGGTCGTCGCGGCGATCGCGCATGCGCATCACGGCGAAGCCGTCTGCACGCCGGCGGCCGGCGGCGGCACGCGGTTCGACGTGTGCTGGCCCGACGATCTCGCGCTGACGCCCGACGAGCGGCGCTTTCCCGCGCAGGCCGCCGCGACGTCGAACCCGCGTCCCGGCGCGCGCGGCTGATCCGGCCTGACGCCCACCCGCGTTCCGGGCCATCGCGCCGAACGGCCGCGCGGCCTGCTTCTTCACGCGCTCGTTCGCCACCTGCCAGCATCGTGCGCCATGTGCCGTGCGCGGCCCTCCCGCATCATGCCGGAACCGCCCGTGGAAAACCCGCACTTCGTTCGACCCGTCGCCCGAGCGCGGCAAAACCGAACACCTCCGGTTATCGATTGATCCAAAAGATTCAATAGACGATGCCTCCTCCCGCGCGCGATGCTGGCCCGGCCCGTGACCGCGGCGTCATTGCAACGCCGCGCACGAACATGGAGTGAGACAGATGCCCACCGATCATCGTCAACGGCGCCACACGCTGTGGCTGCTGTGCGCACTTTCGTTCATCCTCTACGTCGACCGCGTGAACCTCGCGACCGCGGCCGGCGCGATCAAGGCCGAACTCGGGCTGTCGAACACCGAGCTCGGCATCGCATTCTCCGCGTTCGCGTATTCGTACGCGATCTGCCAGATCTTCGGCGGCTGGATCGCCGACCGCTTCGGCGCCCGCATCACGCTGATCGGTTGCGGGCTGATCTGGGTCGCATCGACGTTCATGACGGGCGTCGTGCACAGCCTCGCGCTGCTGTTCGCCGCCCGCCTGCTGCTCGGGATCGGCGAAGGCGCGACGCTGCCGGCGCAGGCCCGCGCGATCACGCACTGGTTCTCGCGCGAACGGCGCGGCGTCGTGCAAGGCTTCACGCATTCGTTCTCGCGGCTCGGCAACGCGGTCACGCCGCCGATCGTCGCCGCGCTGATGACGTGGCTGTCGTGGCGCGCGGCGTTCTTCGTGATCGGCGCCGTCACGCTGGTGTGGCTCGTGTGGTGGGTCGTCGGCTTCCGCGATTATCCGGCCGGCGACGGCGGCGACCACGGCCGTGCACGCAGCGCCACCGCCAGCGCCGCCGCCCGCTCGGCACCGGCGTCCGGCCCGACGCCGTGGGGCCCGCTGTTCCGCCGGATGGCGCCGACGATCTTCGTGTACTTCTGCTACGGCTGGACCGCGTGGCTGTTCTTCACGTGGCTGCCGACGTTCTTCCTGAACGGCAAGGGCCTCGACCTGAAGTCGACCGCGCTGTTCGCGTCCGGCGTGTTCTTCGCGGGCGTGGTCGGCGACACGCTCGGCGGCTGGCTGTGCGATCGCATCTACCGCAAGACCGGCAACCTCGCGCGGTCGCGCCAGAGCGTGATCGTCGCGAGCTTCGCCGGCGCGCTCGTCTGCCTGCTGCCGCTCGCGTTCGTGCATTCGACGGCCGGCGTCGCCCTGTGCCTGTCCGGGGCGTTCCTGTGCCTCGAACTGACGATCGGGCCGATCTGGGCCGTGCCCAGCGACATCGCGCCGACGCATGCGGGCATCGCGAGCGGGATGATGAACGCGGGCTCCGCGATCGCGGGGATCCTGTCGCCGATCCTGTTCGGCTATCTCGTGGATCGCACCGGCAGCTGGACGGTGCCGTTCATCGGGTCGGTCGCGATGCTGCTGATCGGCATCGCCGCCGCGCTGCGGATTCGGCCGGATCGCGCGTTGTCGGAATCGACGCCGTCGCTCGCCGAAGCGCCGGCCGCGCCGTCGGCACGCTGAAGCCGTTCGCTTCGGGTTCGCGTGCCGCCCCCGTCTCGCCGGCGTCGCCGTCACGCTTCACTGCGTTCCGCGATGGGGGTGGTTCGGCTGGTTCGGCTGGTTCGGCTGGCGCGGCTGATTCGGCCGATGCGGCTTGTTCGGCTTGTTCGGCTTGTTCGGCTTGTTCGGCTTGTTCGGCGTGCTCGGCCGATTCGGCTGGTTCGGTCGCCTCGGCTGGCGCGGCTGGCTCGGCCGCCTCGGCTGGCACACCGCGCCGTTACGCGCCGCCGTCATCGCCCACTCCGTCCCGGTGAAACAGCGCGAGAAAGTGCTGTGCGGGCATGCTCAGCGGCCGGTCGCGCCGCACGAGGCTGCCGTACGACGGCAGCTTCTGGTCGAGCGCGTAATCGAGGATCGCCACCAGCCCGTGCGCCGCGTTGCGCTGCGCGACGGTCAGCGGAATCACGCCGAGCATCTGCGAACGGTCGACGAGGTTCATCGTCGTCAGGATCGACCCCGTTTCGACCAGCCCGCGCGGCATCGGCTGGTGACGCGCGCGGAACTCGCGCTCGACGACCTCGCGCGCCGGGCTGCCGGCCGGCTGCAGGATCCACGTGTAATCGAGCAGCGCGTCGAATTCGACCGGCCCGGCACCCGCGAGCGGATGGTCGCGGCCCGCGATGATCGCGAGCGCCTCGTCGTCCACCACGCGGAAGTCGCAATCGGTGCCGACGTTGCGGCCGATCACCACCTCGAGCACCCCTTCTCGCAACTGCGGCATCAGCCGGTCGCTGGTATCGACCGCGATGTCGATCGCGAGCAGCGGATAGCGCGCCTTCAGCCGCACCAGCGCCTCGGTGAGCCGCCCCGGCGACGCCGCCATGATGCTGCCGATCGCGAGCCGGCCCGCGCTGCCGAGCTGCAGCTCGCCGAGCTCGCGATTGAGCGCCTCCACGCTGCCGCGGATCCCGCGGAAATAGCCGAGCACGCGCTCGCCGGCCGGGTTCACCACGAGCCCGCGCCCGACGCGGTCGAACAGCCGCTGGCCGAGCGCGCTTTCGAGCTCGGCCAGCATCTTCGTCGCGGCCGGCTGCGTGAGGCCGAGCTGCCCGGCCGCCGCGCGCAGCGTCGAGCATTCGTCCACGGCGAGCAGCAGCGCGATCTGCCGCATCCGCAGCCGGTTCAGCAATTGGGGAGTCGAGTCTCGTCGATCGATCGAGCCCATTTCGATTACTCCAAGTTATCGATTCATCAAGAGTTTTCAATTTACCGACTCATTCCGTCTACCTAGCATGAACCCCATAGACCAACGGCTTCGCGCCGCCACCGGAGACACCGCTTGAACACCCCATCGCCCGCCGCCCGCCACGGAGACGCCGCATGACGTCCGCCGCCTCCCTGCCCGTCGTCGCGCTGACGCTCGGCGACCCCGCCGGCATCGGCGCCGAGCTGATCGCGAAACTGCTCGCGCGGCCCGACGCCACCGCCCGCGCCAACCTCGTGCTGATCGGCGACCGCTGGCTGTGGGAAGCCGGCCAGCGCGTCGCCGGCGTGACGGTCGAGGTCGAGCCCGTTGCATCGCTCGCCGCCGCGCGCGGCCGGCCGTCCACCGCGCGCGCCGCGTTCGTCGCGGTCGACACGATCGATCCCGCGCAGGTCACCGTCGGCCAGGCAGCGGCGGCCGGCGGCCGCTCGACGCTGGCCGTGCTCGACCAGTGCCTCGACGCCGCGCTCGCCGGCGACATCGATGCGATCTGCTTCGCGCCGCTGAACAAGTACGCGATGAAGCTCGGCGGTCTCCAGCACGACGACGAGCTGCACCACTTCGCCGCCGCGCTCGGCGTGACCGGTTACTTCTGCGAATTCAACACGCTCGGCGAACTGTGGACCGCGCGGATCTCGTCGCATATTCCGCTGAAGGACGCGGCGGCCCAACTGAGCGTCGAGCGGATCGAACAGGCATCCGAACTGATCTACCGGTCGCTGCTCGCGAACGGCGTCGCGGCGCCGAAGGTCGCGATTGCCGCGTTCAATCCGCACGGCGGCGACGGCGGCAGCTGCGGCCGCGAGGAAGTCGACATCATCGAGCCGGCGGTGCGCAAGCTGCAGGCGCGCGACTGGCCGACCGACGCGCCGTTCCACGGCCCGTTCCCCGCCGACACGATCTTCCTGAAGGCGCAGGCCGGCGACTACCAGGCGATCGTCACGATGTACCACGACCAGGGGCAGATCGCGATCAAGCTGCTCGGCTTCTCGCGCGGCGTGACCGTGCAGGGCGGGCTGCCCGTGCCGATCACGACGCCCGCGCACGGCACCGCGTACGACATCGCGGGCCGCGGCGCCGCCGACGTCGGCGCGGCCTGGCAAGCGCTGCAGATCGCGTGCCGGATGGGCGCCGCGCGGCGCATCCGCACCGTTTCGGCGTGACGCTCGCACGCCCGCTACACACGACAACACCGATTCTGGAGACACCATCATGAAGATCCGCTCCGTGCGCGCCCGCGTATTCCAGTGGAAAGGCAAGACCGTCCCGCCGCAAGGCAACTTCTGCTCGAACGCGATGGACCTGCTGTACGCGCCGCAGGAAACCATGAGCACGTTCCGCTTCCATGCGTGGACGGTCGTCGAGGTCGAGACCGACGACGGCATCGTCGGCCTCGGCAACGTTGCGCTCGCGCCGCACGTCGCGAAGGCGATCATCGACCAGTACCTCGCGCCGCTGGTGATCGGCCAGGATCCGTGGGACTACGAATACCTGAACCAGCGGATGTATCGCGCAACCCATGCGTGGGGCCGCAAGGGCATCGGCATGGCGGCGATCTCGGCGGTCGACATCGCGATCTGGGACATCCTCGGCAAGAGCGTCGGCAAGCCGGTGTTCAAGCTGCTCGGCGGCCGCACCAAGGAAAAGATCCCCTGCTACTACTCGAAGCTCTACCGCACCGACCTGAAGGCGATGCAGGAGGAAGCGCAGCAGTATCTGAAGGAAGGCTTCCGCGCGTTCAAGATGCGCTTCGGCTACGGGCCCGCGCACGGCCAGCAGGGCGTGATGGAAAACCTGAAGTCGGTCGCGGCGATCCGCGAGGTGATCGGCTACGACAACGACCTGATGCTCGAGTGCTACATGGGCTGGAACCTGGAGTACGCGAAGCGCATCCTGCCGAAGCTGGAGAAGTACCAGCCGCGCTGGCTCGAGGAGCCGGTGATCGCCGACGACATCGACGGCTACGCGGAACTGAACCGGCTCACGACCATCCCGATCTCCGGCGGCGAGCACGAGTTCTCGCTGTACGGCTTCAAGCAGTTGCTGGACCGCAAGGCCGTGTCGGTCGTGCAGTACGACACGAACCGCGTCGGCGGGATCACGATGGCGCACAAGATCAACGCGCTGTGCGAGGCCTACAGCGTGCCGGTGATTCCGCATGCGGGCCAGATGCACAACTATCACCTGACGATGAGCACGCTCGCGTCGCCGATGAGCGAGTACTTCCCGATGTTCGACGTGGAAGTCGGCAACGAGCTGTTCTATTACATCTTCGACGGCGAACCGGTGGCCGAGAACGGCTTCCTGCAACTGCGCGACGACGCGCCGGGCCTCGGTCTCACGCTGAAGACCGCGTTCCTCGACCAGTTCGACATCGTCGAGTGAGGGCTGCCATGACCGCACGCTACCAGGGCGTCTTTCCGGTCGCGCCGACGATCTTCGACGCGCACGGCGCGCTCGACCTCGACGGCCAGCGCCGCTGTCTCGACTTCATGATCGATGCGGGCTCGCAGGGCATCTGCATCCACGCGAACTATTCTGAGCAGTTCGCGCTCGGCGACGACGAACGCGACCTCATCACCCGCACCACGCTCGAACACGTCGCCGGCCGCGTGCCGGTGATCGTCACGACGTCGCATTTCAGTGCGCGCGTCTGCGCGGAACGCAACCGTCACGCGCAGGCGCTCGGCGCCGCGATGGTGATGGCGATGCCGCCGTATCACGGCGCGACGTTCCGCGTGCCCGAAGCGCAGGTGCGCGCGTTCTTCCGCGATGTCGCCGACGGCCTCGACATTCCGCTGATGATCCAGGACGCGCCCGCGAGCGGCGTCGCACTGCCGGCGTCGTTCCTCGCGACGCTCGCACGCGAGATCGACGCCGTGTCGTACTTCAAGATCGAGACGCCCGGCGCCGCGTCGAAGCTGCGCGAGCTGATCGCGCTCGGCGGCGACGCGATCGAAGGGCCGTGGGACGGCGAGGAAGGCATCACGCTGCTCGCCGATCTCGATGCCGGCGCGACCGGTGCGATGACGGGCGGCGGCTATCCGGACGGGATCCGCCGGATCACCGACGCGTATTTCGCCGGCCACCGCGACGAAGCGTGCGAGCAGTACGCGCGCTGGCTGCCGCTGATCAACTACGAGAACCGCCAGTCGGGCTTCCTCACGGCGAAGGCGCTGATGAAGGAGGGCGGCGTGATCGCCTGCGACCGGCCGCGCGCGCCGTGGCCCGAACTGCCCCCGCCGGTGCGCGCGGGCCTGCTCGACGCGGCACGGCGGCTCGACCCGCTCGTGCTGCGCTGGGGACGCTGACCAGCCACCTTGCTGCCCCCGCAACGCGCGTGCGTTGCTCATCGGCGTGACGGCGGCCCGACAGAAGGCCGTCGCCGCTCACCACATGGATCGGAGACACCATGAACCTGTTGAACCCCGCCAGCCCGGCATACGAAGCCGGCGAAGCCATCCCGCGCCGCCGCTGGCTGCGCGTGATTCCGCCGCTGCTGCTCGCCTGCATCATTTCGTACATGGACCGCGTGAACATCGCGTTCGCGATGCCCGGCGGAATGAACGCCGATCTCGGCATGGACGCGACGATGGCCGGCCTCGCCGGCGGCATCTTCTTCTTCGGCTACCTGTTCCTGCAGATTCCGGGCGGCCGGCGCGCGGCGCTCGGCAGCGGCAAGAAGTTCATCGCGTGGTCGCTCGTGAGCTGGGCCGTGCTGTCGGTGCTGACCGGGCTCGTCACCCATACCTGGCAACTCCTGACCTTGCGCTTCCTGCTCGGCGTGGCGGAGGGCGGGATGCTGCCCGTCGTGCTGACGATGGTCAGCCACTGGTTTCCCGACCGCGAGCGCGGCCGCGCGAACGCGATGGTCATCATGTTCGTGCCGCTCGCCGGGATGATCACCGCGCCGTTGTCCGGCTTCATCCTCGCCGCGTACGACTGGCGTCACCTGTTCTTCAGCGCCGGCGCGCTGTCGCTGCTGTGCCTCGTCGCCTGGCTGCTGCTCGCCGACGACGGCCCGGAAACCGCGCGCTGGGTGTCGCCGCGCGAGAAGGCGTACATCCTCGACGCGCTGCGCGACGAACAGGCGCGCAAGCAGGCCGCCGGCACGCCGGCCGCCGCATCGTTCGGCGCGATGCTGCGCAACCCGACGATCTGGCTGCTGATCGCCATCAACTTCTGCTATCAGGTTGGTATCTACGGCTATACGATGTGGTTGCCGACGCTGCTGAAAAACCTCACGCACGGCGGAATGGGGAAAGTCGGCCTGCTCGCGATGCTGCCGTATGTCGCGATGATGATCGGGATGTTCGGCACGTCGTATTTGTCTGACCGGACCGGCAAGCGCCGCCTGTTCGTGCTGCTGCCGCTCGTCGGCTTCGCCGCGTGCCTTGCGCTGTCGGTGCTCACGCATGCGTCGATGGCCGTGTCGTTCGCGTTCCTGATCGGTTGCGGCTTCTTCCTGCAGGCGGCGGCCGGCGTGTTCTGGGCGATTCCGCCGAAGCTGTGCAGCGTCGAGACGGCCGGCAGCGCACGCGGCCTGATCAACGCGCTCGGCAACCTCGGCGGCTTCTGCGGCCCGTATGCGGTCGGCGTGCTGACCCAGCACGTGAGCGCGGCGGCCGGCGTGTACAGCCTCGCCGTCACGCTCGCGGTGGCCGGCCTGCTCGCGCTGACGCTGCCCAGGCGCTGCGAAGACTGATTGACCGCGCGCCGACACACGGGCACGCGAACGAAACAACGGAGACTCCCCATGAACGACATCCTGTTGCTGGTGCAGAAATGCGCGCACACCTTCAGCTTCTACGATCTCGAGACGAAAGCCGCGCTCAAGCACGTCGTGCTGCCGAACTTCCCGCACGAGTTCACCGTCGACGTGAACGAACGCTTCGCGTACGTCGGCATCTTCGGGATCGAGACCGCGTGGTCGCGCGGCCATGAAGGCGATCACCGGATCGCCGAGATCGACCTCGTCGAACGCACGCACACGCGGATGCTCGACCTGTGGCCGTACTACCGGCCGCACGGGATGGCGGCCGATCGCGACGGCCGGCTGTACGCGATGAGCGAGGCGCACGACATGCTGCTCGTGTTCGACGAGCCGGCCCGCCAGGCCGTGCCGAACATGGCCGTGCCGTCCGGCGGCGTGAAGACCCACCTCGTGTCGCTCACGCGCGATGCGAGCCGCGCATACGGCGTGCACCTGCTGTCGAACACGGTCACGCAGTTCCACCCGCGCGACGCGACCGTCGCGCCGCGCGCGGTGATGCCCGGCCCGCGGCCCGAAGGCAACGCGCTGTCGAGCGACGAGCGCACGCTGTTCGTCGCGAATCGCGGCGACGATACGCTCGTCGAGATCGATACCGATACGATGACCTGCGGCCGCCGCGTGAAGACGCGCAGCGATCCGAACCGCATCTACCGCACCACCGCGCCGGACGGCCGCGACCTGCTGCTGCTGACCAATTCCGGTGAACGGTCGATCTCGGTGTTCGACGCGCGGCAGCTGGAGGAGATCGAGCGCGTCGCGCTGCCCGCGAACCCGACCGCGCTGTCGTTCCATCCGTCGCGGCGCGTCGCGTACGTGTCGTTCCAGGACGACTACGTGCGCGAGCTCGATCTCGATGCGTGGCGATTCGTCAGCGCATGGCCGACGCTGCGCGAGCCGGATGCGTCGTATGTGCTCGCAGGCGCGCGCTGAGCGGCGCGACGGCGCCACGCCGGTCGACGGGATGCCGGCGGCGCTCGTCGATGCGCATCACCACCTGTGGCAACTCGGTACGGGGGCGCGCTATCCGTGGCTGCAGGAACGGTACGACCCGGCACGCTTCATGTTCGGCGAGTACGCGGCGCTGTGCCGCGATTTCAGCGTGGCCGACTACCGGCACGCCGCGCAAGGCGCCCCGATCGTCGCGAGCGTGCACGTCGAGGCCGAACGGGCACACGACGAGGCGCTCGCGGAAACGCGCTGGCTGCACGAGGTGGCGGCCGAGCATGGGCTGCCGTCGGCGGTCGTCGCGTGGGTCGATCTGCTGGCGCACGATGCGGACGAACGGCTTGCCGGGCAGGCCGCGTGGCCGCGCGTGCGCGGCGTGCGGTTCAAGCCGCGCACTGCTTCGGCGCCGGATGCCGCGCTCGAAGGACCGGCCACGCTGCGCGATCCGCGCTGGCCGGTCGCGCTGGAACGCCTGGCCGCGCATGACCTGAGCTGGGACCTGCGCGTGCCGTTCTGGCATCTCGGCGACGCGGCCGCGCTGCTGGCCGACGCGCCCGATGTGGATGTCGTGCTCGAACACGCAGGCTTGCCGTGGGATCGGTCGGAAGCGGGGCTTGCACGCTGGCGGCGTGGCATGGAGGCGCTGGCGGCATCGCCGCGCGTGAGCGTGAAGATTTCGGAACTGGGCCTGCGCGACGCGGTGTGGAACGAAGTCGACAACGCGCGAATCATCCGCGACACGATCGCGATATTCGGCTGGCAGCGCTGCCTGTTCGCAAGCAATTTTCCGGTGGCGGGGTTGCGCGTGTCGTATCCGGCGCTGCTGCGCACGTTTACCCGTGCGATGGCGGATCTCGACGATACGGCGCGTAACGCGATCTGGCACGACAACGCGATGCGCGTGTACCGGATTGCGTGAACGGGCTTGACCCGGCCCTGGGGGGCGCCTTTACGCTGGACGTCACGAATCGACGAAAGACAGGGGTGACCAATGAGCACGTCCATGCCCGCATCGAAATGGAACGCCGGCGCGCGCTGGTCGGTTGCGCGGGCGCGAGAATGTCCTCGAGCATCGCCCGGGCGAGCGGCAGATTCCGTTGCCGAGCCTTTGACCTGCATCGTAAATGCTGGAATCATCGGCGTCGAAGCTCGCCCCGAGCGCATCCACATCGATCATGAAACCGGCGATCCGCCTGCGTCCCGCCTCCCCGTCCGACCTGCCCTTCCTGCTGACGCTCCGCCAACTCACGATGACCGAGCATCTGCAGCGCGTCGGCGCGCCCACCGACGACGAAGCGCACCACCAGCGCATCGCGGCGCACTTCGACGACGCGATGATCGTCTGCGAAAGCGCCGACGCCGGCATCCACTCGATCGGATTGCTGAAGGTGACACGCGCCGCCGCTGAATGGCACGTCCACCAGGTCCAGATCCATCCGTCGCGACAAGGGCAAGGCATCGGCGAAGCCGTGCTACGCGAACTGCTGGCCGAAGCCGCACGCGAGCACGTATCCGTATCGCTCAGCGTGCTGCACGGCAACCCGGCGCGGCGCCTCTACGAGCGGCTCGGGTTTCGGCTCCTGTCCGAAACGGACAGCTGCGCGAACCTGATATGGCACGCGTGACGTAGCGCAACCCGGCCAATCGCTCACGTGGCACGCCGGATGCCGCCCACGCGGACCCTGGCCGCACACCTCGCGAAAAACACCGGCCCTCCCGCCGGGAGGGCCTGCTTCCGCATCGACCCGCCTAACGATCAGTCGTCGTCGCGGCTCGCCACCTTCTGCGTCACGCCCCGCAGCTTCGGATACGGCTTCGCACCCATCATGCCTTTCCACAACACGCGGTTGAACTGATCCGCCGGCACCTCGTCGGCATCGTCGAAGTCAAACTTCGCCGTCACCTTCGCCCAGTACGCCGCGTCATGCGTCGGCGTGACGTCCGGCCCGGCCGCGTAGCGCGGCAGGTTCTCGCCCGCCCCGTCGGCCACGCGCAGCCCGGTGCCCTTCAGCGCCGTCGATGCGACGGCCGTGTAGCTCCACGACGCCGGGCCATGCACGTCGAACACGTCGGTCATCGGCCGCTGGTACGCGGTATTCAGGTTCATGTGCTGCGTGCCGAGCATGTCCTCGATGGTGCGCAGCGCGTTGACCTGGCTGTAGCGCGTGCGGATCACCGCGCCCTGCTTCACGTACGGCCCGACGATATACGCGGGCCCGCGGTGCGAATCCACGTGATCGGGGCCGTCCTGCACGTCGTCCTCGGTCACGACGATCAGCGTGTCGCTCGCATACGGGCTCTTCGCGACGGCCTCGACGAGCCGGCCGACGGCCAGGTCGTTGTCGGCCTGCTGCGTTTCCGGCGTATTCACGCCGGCGAACGCCGTGCCGAACGCGCCCATGTGATCGTGCGACAGGCGCACCAGCGACAGCGTCGGCAGGTTGCCGCTCGCGACGTACTGGTCGAACTCGCGCTTCCACTCATTGAGGCGCCACTGGTCCGGATAGGTCTGGTCGAAGCCGCGGAAGTACACGTCGGTCAGCGACGCCAGCCGCGGGTCGAGCGCGGCGGCCTGCACGACGCCGGCCGCGTGCGGGTCGACGATCGGGTTCGCGGCCGTGCCGATGCTGCCGATGTTGTTCACGAGGAAGCCGTAGTTGCGCACCGTGCCGCCGCCGGCCAGCACCGCGTCGAAGATGTAGCCGCGCTGACGGCCGAACGGCGCATCGGACGACGCATGGTTGCCGGTACCGGGCAGCAGGTTCGCCGCACCGCCCGGCAGGGCCGCGGCCGCGTTGCTGTAGTTCGTGGTGCCGGCCGGGCCGGCCGCGGCATCGCGCTGCTGCACGGTTTCCCAGTTGACCGGCACGCTGCGGTTCGTGCCCTCGCTCTCGTACGACAGGCCACGATTGACCGCCGCGTAGTTGATCTGCTGGGTGAGGGTCTCCGTGTTGGTGACGCGCCCCTGCAGCGCCCACGACCAGCCGTCCATGCTGCCGTCGCCCGGGTTCATGAAGTTGTCGAGCGTGACGAACTGGCTCGCCAGCCGGTGGAAGTTCGGCGTGATGTTGCGGCCGAACTGCGCCAGCCGGGGATCGGCGTCGGCGCCGTTGCCGATGTCGCCGAGCACCTGGTCGAACGTGCGGTTTTCCTTGACGACGTAGATCACGTGCTTGATGTGGCGGCGCAGGAAGCCCATCACTTCGTTGTCGCGGTCGTTGTCTTCCGGACGATAGAAGTTGTTGCGCGCGGCCTGCTGCGTCAGCTTCGGCAATTCGTGCGCCGCCGGCACCGGCGCGCTCACCAGCGACGCGCGCTCGAGCTGGAACTGGTATTCGTTCGACGCGCGCGACGCGGCCGCCTGCGCCGGGGTGGCGCCGAACAGGTGGTCCGGGTTCGGGCCGGTCGTGCTCTTGCCGTTGACCACGTACATCCACGTGCCGTCCGCGCTGAACGTCACGTCGTGCGGCTCGAAGGCGGTCGGAATCAGGCCGGTCACGCGAAATGCGCGCTCGCCCACGAGCGGAATGACGGCGATTTCGTTGGCGCCGGCGTTGGTCGCATACAGCGTGCGGCCGTCGCGCGACAGCGTGACAGCGTAGGTCGCCGCCCCCGTGTGTGCCTGGCCATGCGCCAGCACGCCGGCCGGCGCGCGCGCGTCGATCCGGTTCACGACCGCGTTGGTGTTCGTGTCGATCACCGCGACCTGGTCGGCGTTGTCCTGCGCGACGAACAGCATCGATTGCGACGCGTCGAGCGTCATGCCGAGCGCGTTGCCGTCCAGCTTGATGCGCTTGACCAGGCGGCCGCGCGACGGCGACGACACGTCGATCGCGACGATTTCGCGATCGCGATCCGACGACACGTACGCGACGCCGTTGCCCTTCATGACGACCGCGAACGGAAACGTGCCGCCGGCGTCGCCGCCGCGGCCTTCGTTGCCGGAGAAGAACGGACGCAGGTCATGCTCATAGCGCACGTTGTTGGTCGCGGTATCGATCACGCTGATCGAGTCGTTGTAGTTGTTCGCGACGACGAGCGTCTTGCCGTCGGCCGACAGCGCGAGTCCGGCCGCATTCGGCTGCACGCGGATGCCGACGCCCTTGCCGGCGTGGCCCAGCGCGATCGTGGTCGACAGCGCCCAGGTGCCGCCGTGCTGCGCATAGACGTAGACCGCATCGTCGCTGCCGCCGGTCGCATAGAGCTTGCCGCCGTCATGCGAGAACGCCAGGCCGACGAACGCGTTGGTCTGCTGAAGCACCTGCTTGAGCGCCGGGCGGGTCTTGTTCGCGCCCGCGACGTCGTACAGGAAGATGAATTGCGTCGAGGCCGCGGTGTCGGCCGTGCCGTCCGGCTTGTACAGCGAGTTCTGGCCGGCGGTGATGATCGCCAGCGTCTTGCCGTCCGGGCTCAATTGCGAGCGCACCGCTTCCCCCGCGACGAAATGCGGATAGGCCGGCAGCCCGGGATTCAGGAACTGCTGGACCGCGCCGCGCACGGCCAGCGGCGTGACGAACTGACCGCTCGGCACGCGCGCGGCATCGGCGGCGTTGAACCCGTCCGCCTGCGCGTGCGACGCAAGCAGCACGGCCGACATGACGGCGCCGAGCCGGAGCGCGCGCTTGACCTGATCTTTTTTCATAGGAATCCTCTTGAACAGTGGGGCAATTGCAGTCTGACGTGTCCGGCGTGATCCTGGCCGTGTCTGCCCGTGTCGCGCGGCGGCGAGGGCCCGGGCCAAGCGATCGAACGGGTTGCGTCGGCCATCGCCGACGTGCCGGCAATTACATCCCCACCCAATGTCAAGCGGATGACCGGCCCCATTGCAGGCCGGCCTATTACATCTCGTTACAGCGAAGGCGTTTCGATGACAGCCATCGCGGTGTCATCGTGGCATGCGGGGCCCGCCCTCAGGGCGTCCACCGATACACGGTGATGCTGTTCCCCTTCACGTTGTTCTTCGTCACCACGTATTCGCCGTTCGACCGGCGGTACGCGCGCACGCTGTACATCGCATCGATCGCACTGCTGGTGTCCACGGTCGCGGGGCTCGCGTTGACGAGCGTCGTGTCGAGATTGCCGGTGTCGAGGTTGAACGCGTCGATGTTCGGCCACAGCGGCCCGCTGCTGCTGAACCAGTAGCCGACGAACAGATGGTTGCCGGCCGCGTCGATCGACTTCGCGCCGCCGTGCGGCAGCGTGATCACCGGATTCGGCTTCGTCGTGTTGCCCGCGCTCCAGCCGTGATACACCTCGATGCGCGTGCCGATCGACGTCCAGTCGGTACTGCCGACGACGCCCTGCGCGAGCACCATCGTGTCGCTGTCGGCGAGATAGACGATACGCGTGAGCGGCTGGATGCTGGCGGGCACCGGCGTCGGCACGCCCGGCCCCCACGACGGCTTGCCGCTCGCATCGAAGCCGGTCAGCGGATAGTGATAAATGGCGCCGGTCTTGTCGAGGCCGGCCCAGACGCCGCCCCGGCTGTCGACGCTGAAGCCGGCCGACACGCGTCGGGTCGTGTTGAACGCGGGCCCCGGGATCGATCCGTCCGGAATCGCGACGTAACCGTTGGCCGCGTTGAAGTGGAAGAAGGCGTAGACCGGCGGATTCTGGCCCGCGGCGACGAGGATCCGGTTCGCGCCGACCGACGTCAGCAACCCGAAGTGCTCGTCGCGCTGCGTGTCGTGCATGTCGATGCGCGGGTCCGACGGATACGTGAACGGATCGACGGTGTTCGCGACGAAGGTGCCGCCGGCCGTGCCGCCATAGATGTGCGTGGCGCTGTAGAACAGTGAGCCGTCCGTGACCGGATCCGGCGCGGCGATGCCTTCGAAATTGAGCGACTGCAGTGTCCATCGCAGGCTGCCGGCGCTGCTGTACGCATGAATGTCGGTCGCGCCGTTGCGGCCGAGATCCCAGCTGCCGCCCCACGGATTGTTCAGCACGTACAGGTTGCCGGCCGTGTCCTTGCCGATCCCGGCGATGCGGGTGAAGCGCTTCGCGCCGACCTGCCCCTTGATACCCGTCGTCGTGTCGAGATAGCCGCCGCGCACGCCGAACGTGCCGGCAAGCGCGGGCCGGCCGGCGACCGTATAGCGCTTGATGTTCATGTCGGGGCCTTCGTCGCCGACCATCAGTTGCCCCGCCGCTGCATCGAAATAGAGCGCCGACGGCTGCGCCCCGGCGCCCAGCCGGATCGTGTTCAGCAGCGCACCGGCCGGGCTGAATTCGACGATGGCGCCCGCGCCTTTCTGCGCGACCCACACGTTGCCGGCCCCGTCGAGCGCGAGCGCACCCGGCGCGGACACGCCGATGTCCCGCTGCCAGACGCCGTCGGTCGTGAACACCCGCACGCGATTGCCGTAGAAATCGCTCGCATAGAGCAGCGAGCCGGCCGTGGCGAGCCCGGTGACGACGTCGATGCGCGGCTGGTTGGTCGCCGCGGTGACCTGGATCAGCTTGTCGCGGAACCGTGTGGTGCGGTTATAGCGCCCGACCGCCCCGCTGCCGTACCCGCTCCCCGGCTGCAGCGCGACGAACAGCGACGTCGCGTTGCCCGTGATCGCGCTGCCCTGGAATTCGGAATGCGTGCCGATCGAGCCGGCGCTCTTGCCGTCCCGGTAGATCGCGACGCCGCCTTCGTCCTCGTCCCACATCGATGCGGTGTAGATCACGCCTTCGGGCGCGACCCACATCGAACGCGCGACGTTGCCGACGTGCGCGGCGAGCGTGCCGTAGGTATTCGCGATCCAGTCGGTGGTATTGCCCGCGTATCCGGCCGGCGCAATCGCGGCGATCGCGGCGGCGAGCAGCACGGCCTGAAGCGGTTTTCTGGCGACCATGGCTGATGCGCTCCTGAATGGTGGCGTCATTCGTGTGAAGGGGCGGCCGGATGGTTTGAAATCGACAATGCGTAAATACTTCCGCTGAATCATCCGGCGCAGTCGGAATTACATCGGCCGTGCATTCGATACTCGGCTGCGCCGAGAATAACTTCAGATAAATCGAAAAAAATTGCGGGCCGCCCGCGCCTGCGATGAATGCGCCGCAGATGACTGCGAGAGAGTGAATGACCACTTACGCGTCCGGCACGACTATCGGGGAAAACGGGTGTTCGCCTGCGGGCATGTCGCCGCTGGCTGGCATGGGGTGTATTGAAGAACTGGCGGAGGGCATGTGCGGCGAATCGGGAAAAACGCCGGCGGGTCTCGCGCCGGCCTGAATTCCTGTCGAATCCAGGCCGGCACACATCATTGACTATCGAAGCATCACGCAGACGTCGCCGTCTCGCGCACCTCGACCTGCCTGATCTCGCCGCCGCCGCCGTCCGAATCCGCCTCGTCGCGCGGCCCGCCGAGCTGGCCTTCCCACTTCGCGACCACGGCCGCCGCGATCGAGTTGCCGACCGCGTTGGTGGCCGAGCGGCCCATGTCGAGGAACATGTCGACGCCCATGATCAGCAGCAGCCCGGCTTCCGGCAAATGGAACTGGTTGAGCGTCGCGGCGATCACGACGAGCGACGCGCGCGGCACGCCCGCCATCCCCTTCGACGTGACCATCAGCATCAGCAGCATCGTGATCTGCGTGCCGAGCGGCAGGTCGATCCCGTACACCTGCGAGATGAACAGCACCGCGAACGTGCAATACATCATCGAGCCGTCGAGGTTGAACGAATATCCGATCGGCAACACGAAGCTCGAGATCTTGCGATTCACGCCAAACCGGTCGAGCGCGTCGAGCAGCTTCGGATACGCGGCTTCGGAGCTCGCGGTCGCGAACGACAGCAGGAACGGCTCGCGAATCAGGCGGATCAGCGTGAATGCGCGCTTGCCGAGGAACGCCACGCCGGCGAGCGTCAGCACGCCCCACAGCAGCGCGAGCGCCAGATAGAAGCTCGCCATGAACTTCGCGAAGGTCAGCAGGATACCGAGCCCTTCCGTCGTGATCGTCGACGCCAGCGCGGCAAACACGGCGACCGGCGCGAACCACATCACCGCGCCCGTCACCTTGAGCATGACCTGCGCGAGATCGTCGATCACGCCGGTCAGGCGCTTGCCGGCATCGCCGAGCGCCGACAACGCGGTACCGAAAAAGATCGAGAACACGACGATCTGCAGGATCTCGTTGTTCGCCATCGCCTCGGCGATCGATTTCGGCACCAGGTGGACGATGAAATCCTTCAGCGTGAACGCGCTCGTCTTCAGGCCCAGCGCGGCATCGGCGGCCGGCAGCGGCAGGCTCAGGTGGCTGCCGGGCCTCAGGATCGTCGCGGTCACGAGGCCCAGCACCAGCGACGTGAACGACGCGATGAAGAACCAGCCGAACGCTTTCACGCCCACGCGGCCGACCGACCCGCTGTCGCCCATCTGCGCGATGCCGACCGTCAGCGTCGCGAACACCAGCGGCGCGATGATCATCTTGATCAGGCGCAGGAACACGTCGGACAGCAGCGACACGTAGCCGGCGACTTCCCTGGCCATTTTCGGGTCGGGAAACGCGCTATGACACGCGTAGCCCACGGCGATGCCCAGCGCCATCGCGATGACGATGTAGCGGGTGATGTTGTGCTTCTTCATTAGCAATCCAAATTACAGAACATGGTTTTCCAACGGCAGATCGATCGCCGGGATTGAAACGGGGACGGAATTCCGCGAGCGCGGCGCGCCGTTTCGGGTGCCGGAACCCGTCCGTGGGCATGACCACGGCGAACAGGGGGGGCATTCTATCGCAAACGCCGGACAAGCTTTCAAATCTGAAAGCAGACGGTGGCGCGCGGCACGGGAAGGCGGCGCGGGGCGGGCGTTCGCCCGCGCCGCGTCACGCCGCCGACGTGACGGGCCGCGGCATGAACCGGCACAGGCACAGCGGCACCACGACCAGCGCGGCGCCGGCGAGGAACGTGGTCGATGCGCCGAAGCGCGTCCACAGCGCGCCGGCGATGCTGCTCGCGAGCAGCATGCCGATCCCGCTCACCAGGTTGAATACGCCGAACGCGGTGCCGCGCAGCGCAGCCGGCGAGGTTTCCGACACCATCGCGGCGAGGATGCCCTGCGTGAAGCCCATGTGCAGCCCCCACACGGCCACGCCGACGAACATCGAGAGCGTCGACGCGCCGATGCCGAGCAGCAGATCGGCCGCGATCAGCAGCACCATGCCGGCCGCCAGCAGCACGCGGCGATCCAGCCGGTCCGACAGGATGCCGACCGGCCACGCGGACAGCGAATAGGCGACGCTCATCGCGACCATCACGGCCGGAATCCACGCGGGATCGAGCCCCGTCTGCTGCGCGCGCAGCACCAGGAACGCCTCGCTGAAGCGCGCGAGCGTAAAGGTCGCGCCGGCCCCGACGACGAACCAGTAGCTGCGGGGAAACTCACGCAAGGCGCGCCAGTGCAGCGGCGAACGAAAGCGGCCGGGCGATTTCGCGTGATCGGGCTCCCGCACGCCGAACATGATCAACGCGATCGCGACGAACGCCGGCACCACGGCAAACCACAGCACGGTCCGGATGCGATCGCCGAACCACAGCATCAGCACGATCGCGAGCAGCGGGCCGAGAAACGCGCCTACGGTATCCATCGACTGACGCAAGCCGAAGCACGCGCCACGGATCTCGGGCGGGGCGACGTCGGCCACCAGCGCGTCCCGCGGCGCGCCGCGAATCCCCTTGCCGACGCGGTCGAGCAAACGGGCCGTCACGACGAGCGCCGGCGTGGACGCCAGCGGAAACAGCGGCTTGGTCAACGCGGCGAGACCATAGCCGACCAGCAGCAGCCCCTTGCGACGCCCGAGCCAGTCGCTGATCGCGCCGGAGAATACCTTGACGATCATCGCCGTCGCTTCGGCCGCCCCTTCGAGCACGCCGAGCGCGACGACGCTCATGCCCATCGTCGACACCAGGTAGATCGGCAACAGCGCGTGGATCAGTTCGGACGAGAGGTCCATGAACAGGCTCACGAGGCCCAGGGCCCACACGGTCCGTGGAATCGCAGGCTTGGCGGCAATCGGTGATGGAGCGCTCATGATGGGTCGACGTCAAGGTTGGGGGCGGCGCGGCATGCCCCGGGGTTCGCTGTCGCAACGCATGCCCGAATGGCCCGAATGCCCCGATGCGCGGCTGCGCGGGAACGCGTCAGCGGCCGGCGACCCGCACACCGCGCGGCAATATCAGCGTGACGTGCCGATTCGCCGGATCGCCCGCCACCTCGACACGCGATGCCGCCGCCGCCACGTCCGCCAGGCCGGACATCCCGGCAGTATCCGGCCGGTTCGTGACACCGACCGTCGCGAGACGCCACGGTCGCCTGAACGTCTCCGGATACAGCGCACCATACCAGACCGGCACGCGCGCCGCCCCGTCGGTCGCCACCTCGTAGTCGGAGCGCCAGAGCCGCAGTACCGAACGGTTCGATGGCCGCGCCGGATCGATCCGGACGAAGGTCAGCGCCGCGCCACGGCCGTTCGACAGCCGCGGCAGCACCGGCAACGCGCCGACGGACGCATGCGGCGTCAGCCACAGCAACGCGGATTGCACCGACCATGCCGGCGCCGGCCGCCAGCCGGTCGCGTCGAGCCGCATGGCGACGGAGGCCGGGGCATCGGCCCATTGCAGCGGCAGCGCCTCCTCGCGATCGCCGCTCAGGTCGATGCGGGTCGCCGGCAGCGCGCGCCAGCCGCCCTGGGTCCACTGCCGGACCGTCAGGGCCGTCGCGGGCGAGGCCAGGCGGGTCCGGTCGACCTCGCGATTCGCGCCGCCGACACTCCCCCACACGCCGTAGACGGCCAGCGTGCCGGCCACGACGCACGTCAGCAGGGCCGGCCGCACGTCGTCGTGCACGTCCCAGTGCGTGTGAATGCCGGCCAGCACGGCAAACCATGCCAGTCCGAGCGCCCATCCGGCGAGCACGTCGGCCAGCCAGTTCGCCCCCAGATAGAGATGCGCGAAGCCGACCAGCACGATCCATCCGGTGATCGCGACGAGCACCGCGCCGCGCCATCGCGACGGCCAGCGGCGAATCAGGATCCAGCCCAACGATCCGTACACGAGCAGATTGAGCGTCGCGTTGCCGCTCGGCGACGGCGCGTGCGGCATGCCGGCCTGCCAGGCCAGCGACCGCGTGTAGTCCGACGGCTCGAGCACGGGACTGACGGCCGCGGCGACGCCGACCGCCAGCAGCCAGTAGGCGGCCGTGCGCCAGCATTGCCGCGCCGCCAGCCACAGCAGCACCACGGCCGCGACGATGAGGGCCACGCCCCATCCGCTCAGGTCGACGACCGCCGTCATCAGGTAGTCGACCGGCATCGTTTGCAGCGTGCGCAGGAAATTGTCGATCGCGACGTCGGCATCGATCAGCGGATCGTGCGCGACCACGTCCTGAAGAATGCCGACGTACAACCATACGCTCGCGACGAACAGCAGCGCGAGCACCATCAGCGTCGGCGATTCCGGGTGTTCGCGGCCGACGATGCCCGACATCCCGGCGACGAGGCGCGGATGCCGGCGTCCGAGGCATGCCATGGCCCGCCACGCGGCGGTCCGCGCGGCCGGCACGCCGTATCGCATCGCGACGCGCACGGCCCGGACGATCAACCAGATCAGCGCGGCGAGCAGGAGCAGCATCGCCGCAAGGCGCTCGCTCACGGCCGCCGCGAGCTGGGCCGACGCGCCGAACACGATTCCGGGCACGATATGCGCGGGCGACCATGCAAGCGCCGACGCGACATTCACCGGATAGAACGTGTGGCGCGGCATCCGCGCGGCGCCGGCCACGAGCGGGACGATCGCGCGCACCGGCGCCAGGAAGCGCGCCATCGCGATGCTCGCGCGGCCGTGCCGCTCGACGAACTGCTCGCCGCGCGCCCACGCCGCCGCCTGGCCGTGGCCGGCCCACCAGGCGCGCACGTCGCCGGCATGTCGGCGGCCCAGCTCGAAGCTGATGCCGTCGCCCGCGATCGCGCCGAGCGCCGCGATGCCGAGCGTCGCCCACACGTCCAGCACGCCGGCGCCGATCAGCGCGCCGGCCGCAAACATCACGATGCCGGCCGGGACCAGCGTGCCCACGATGGCGAGCGACTCCGCGCAGGCCACGCCGAACACGACGCACAGCACGAGCGCCGGATGAGCCGCGATACCGACAAGCCACGCATGCATGAACAGTTCCGGTCAGCGAGAAAGAGTCCGAACGCGCATGGCTTACCCGTTCGACGAAGCGGCCGGTGCGTCGGCCGGCGTGTCCAGTTCGAATCGCCCGTATCTCGCCGCGAGCGTCGGCAGGACGATCAGGTTCAGCGCGGTCGACGTGAGCAGGCCGCCGAGGATCACGATCGCCATCGGCCCCTCGATCTCGTTGCCCGCGGCGCCGCTCGTCAACGCGAGCGGCAACAGCGCGAGCGCGGTCACCAGCGCGGTCATCAGGATCGGGATCAGCCGCTCCGACGCGCCCCGCACCGCGGTATCGATGCCCCATCGCAGGCCCTCGACATGGACCAGGTGTTCGTAATGGCTGATCAGCATGATCGAGTTGCGCAACGAGATGCCGAACAGCGTGACGAAGCCGACCATCCCGCCGAGCGACAGGTCACCGCCCGTCAGCACGACGCTCAGCACGCCGCCCACCAGCGCGAACGGCAGATTGGCCATCACGAGCACGACCCCGCGGCGGCTGCGCATCGCGAGGAACAGCAGCAACGCGATGCCGACGGCGGACATCGCGCCGTAGACGAGCAGATCGTGCTGCGACTGCGAACGCGCCGCGCTTTCGCCGGAGAACACCGCGTAGGTGCCCTGCGGCATCGCGACGTCGCGGCTCACGCGTGCCTGCGCCTCCTTCACGAAATCGCTGACGGCGCGGCTGCCGAGCGTCACCGAGACCGTCTGCATGCGCCGGCCGCCGTCGTGCGTGATCTGGTAGCGGCCCGACACCTGGCCGAGCGTGGCGAGCGCCCGCAGCGGCACCGCGAGCCCGTCCGGATTGCGCAGCATCAGCGCGCCGATGTCGGCGAAGCCGCGGCGCGCGTCGGGCGCCAGGATGACGACGACATCGTGAGTCCGGCTGCCCTGATAGACCTGCGACACGGTCGTGCCCTGGTACGCACTCTGGATCGCATCGAGCACGTCCACCGGCCGGAAGCCCCAGCGGCTCAGCTGGTCGGGCTTGAGCCGCACGTCGAGCTCGGGAATGCCGGGCGGCGACTCGACCCCGACGCTGGCGACGCCGCGCAGCGTGCCGAGCAGATGCGCGATCTCCCGCGCCTTGCGGTCGATCACGTCGAGGTTGTCGCCGAACACGTTGACGACGACCGGCGCCGTGACGCCCGAGATCGTCTCGTCGATGCGCTCGACCAGGAACGTGTTGACCGACGTCGTGAGGCCGGGAAACCGTGCCAGCGACTGCTGGATGCGACGCAGCGCTTCACTTTGCCCGGACGCGCTCATCGGCACCAGGTCGACCTCGAATTCGCTCAGTTGCACGCCCATCGGATCGACCACTTCGTTCGCCCGCCCCGCGCGCTGCGCGACGAGACGCACGCCCGGCACCTGCATCAGCGCATGCGTGACCTGCGTGCCGATGCGCATCGATTCGGCGAGCGACGTGCCGGGCGCGAGCCCCATGTGCACGATGTAGTGCCCTTCGCGCAATTCCGGGATGAAGTTGCCGCCCATGAACGGCAGCGCCGCCAAGGCCGCGACGCACATCAGCGCGACCGCGACCATCACGGCCTTCACGCGCTGCTCGACCTTCAGCAACAGTGCCGTGTAGCGCTTCTTCAAGCCGGCCATCAGGCGCGGCTCGCTGGCCGGCAGCGGGCCGCGCGTGAGCAGCGCGAGCGCCATCGCCGGCGTGAGCGTCAGCGCGACGCCGAGCGACGCCAGCACCGCGAGGATGTACGCGGTGCCGAGCGGCGCGAACAGCTTGCCGGCCACGCCCGACAGGGTGAGCACCGGCAGGAAGATCAGCATCACGATGAAGGTCGCGAACACCACCGCGCTTCGCACTTCGAGCGACGCGCGCAGCACGACGCGAAACACCGGCAACGGCGTCGCTCGCGCACGATTCTCGCGCAGCCGCCGGTAGATGTTCTCGACGTCGATGATCGCATCGTCGACCACCTCGCCGAGCGCGATCGCGAGGCCGCCCAGCGTCATCGTGTTCAGGCTCACGCCGAACGACACGAGCACGATGATCGCGACCAGCAGCGACAACGGGATCGCGATGGCCGAGATCAGCGCGGTGCGGACATTGAGCAGGAACAGGAACAGCACCGCGATCACCAGCACCGCGCCGACCAGCAGTGCGGTGCGCAGGTGGCCGACCGACGCGTCGATGAAGGCGGCCGGCCGGAACACGTCCGGCTCGACGTCGACGCCCTGTTTCGCCAGCACCGGACGCAGCCCGGCCAGCACCCTGTCGATGTCGCGCGTCACGGCCCGCGTGTTCGTGCCGTACTGGCTTTCGAGCACGAGCATCACGCCGGGCCGCCCCATGATCGACGCGGCGCCCATCGCCGGCGCGTCGCCCCACGTGACGGTCGCGACGTCGGACAGGCGCACCGCGACCCCGTTGCTCCAGCGCAGCACCACGCCCGCCAGCTGGGCCGGTGTCGCGATCTGGCCGTCCGCGTTGACGGCGATCCGCTGGTTGTCGTTCTCGATGAAGCCGGCGCCGCGCACGCCCGTCGACTGGCGCGCCGCGGCGATCACGTCCTGGATCGACAGCCCGTAGCGCATCAGTTTCGCCGGATCGACCTGGATCTGCAGCTGGCGCACCTGGCCGCCGAACACGATCGCATCGGCCACGCCCGGCGCACTCATCAGCTGCGGCCGCATGATCCATTGCGCGGCGTCGTAGAGGTCGGCCAGCGAGCGCGTCCTCGACGTCAGCCCGATCGTGCGCACCACGCTGGTCGTCGTCGTCAACGGCAACAGGTGCGGCGGCAGCACGCCGGCCGGCAGCGTCGCGGCCAGCGCATTCACGCGTTCGGACACGAGCTGGCGAATCTGCATCACGTTCGCATGCGCATCGAATATCAGCGTGATCGACGACAGGCCCTGCATCGAGCGGGACCGCATCGACTGCAGGCCGACCATGCCGCCGAGTCCGTTCTCGAGCGGCTGCGTCACCAGCGTTTCGACCTGCTCGCCGGTCAGGCCCGGTGCCTCGACCTGGACGATGCTCGTCGGCGGCGCGAATTCGGGAAAGACGTCGAGCTTCGCGCGCGTCAGCGAAAAGAGCCCGTAGCCGGCGGCCAGCACGGCGAGCGCATACACGATGCCGCGAAAGCGCAGCGAGAACCGGATGATCGCGTCAAGCATGGGCAGGGTTCGGATGAGGGGCGGGCACGGCAGCCGCGGGGTTCAGTCGTCGCATTCGGGCGGATCCTTGCAGGCCGTCGCGATGCCCTGCGGCTTCTGTTCCTCCGACAGCAGCAATTGCGCGCCCTGCGTCACGACGGCATCGCCGGCATGGAACCCCGTCGTCACGTCGAAACCCTGGCCGCCGCCGGCATCGGCCGGCACGGCACGGCGCGTGAAGCGCTCGGGCGCGGTGCGCACATAGACCCACGGCTGGCCGCCGTACCACACCACCGCGCGGTCGGGGATCGCCAGCGCGGCCGCCGCCGGATGCGCGCCGGGCACGTGCGCGCTCGTGCGGGTCCCGACCGGCAACGCGCGCGCCGCCGCGTAAAGCCACGGCATGCCTTGCACGGCCGGATCGCCCTGCGGCGACGCCGACAGCTTCTGCGCGGCCACCGGTTGCCCGTCCGGGCCGTCGAGCGTGATGCGGTCGGGGGCGGCATCCGCGTCGCCGGCCGGCAACGTCACGCGCACGACGACCGCCTGCGCGGCGAGCAGCCGCTGGAACAACGCCGATTGCGGTGCCATCGCCGCCGTCGTCAGCGCGTCGCCGAACTGCTGGCGCATCGTCGCGGCCAGCGCGCCCTGCGCCGCGTCGGCGGACTGCAGCTTCGCGCGGGCCGATTGCGCGGCCGCCTGCGCGTCCTGCAGCGCCTTTTGCGACACGTTGCGATCGTCGGCGAACAGCGTCCGGCTTCGCTCGTATTGCGCTTGCGACGTTGCCGCGAGTTCGCGCGCGGCAGCGCGGTCCGCGAGGGCCGACGCCAGCCGGTTGCGCAGATCGAACAGCGGCTGCAGATCGATGACCGTCGCATAGGCGATGCGGTCGGTGCGCACGGCGGCCGCGGCCAGCGGCGTCACCTCGATGCGGCTGGCGCGCTGGGCGTCCAGCGGCACGACGACGACGGTTTCGCCGTTCACGGTCTGCACGGCGGGCTGGGCCGCGGCGGGCGTCGCGGCGACCGGCGCCGGCGCGCCCGGGCCGAGCGTCCGGTAGATGTACCACCCGGCGCCGGCGAGCAGCGCGATCGAAATGACGGAGAAGACGAGCAGTCGGCGTTTCATCGCGCCCTCTGGCGTGACAGGGAGAAAGTCGGGCCGGCATCGGGCACGAGCGGACGCTGCATCGCGTCCTCCAGTGCGCCGCCCGCCTGGCGAACCGCGACGGCCGCGTCCAGACGAGCGATCTCGCTGGCCTGGTAGTCGGCCTTCGCCTGCGTGAGCGTCAGGCGATCGACGTCGCCGGCCGCGAATCCGGCTTCCTGGCCGTCGAGCTGCCGGCGTGCCGCGGCCCGGTGCGCATCGGCCAGCGTCAACGCGTCGAGACTCGAGCGATAGCGCGCCAGCGCGCGGTCGAGATCACCGAGGATCGTGTCCTGCAGCGCGGCGGTGCGCGCGGCGGCTTCCTTGCGCTTCGCTTCCGCCTGCGCGATACCGCCCTGGTTCTGATCGAAGATCGGCAGCGTGATGCCGGCCAGCCCGAACGCGATCTTGTGCGTGCCGGTGTCGTACGTGTAGCCGGGGCCGAGGTGAAGATCCGGATATTGCTTCGCGACTTCCAGCTGCAACGCCGATTCGGCGGCCGCATAGTCGGCGAGCGAACCAAGCAGGTCCGCACGATGGAGGATCGCATCGCGCTGCGCATCGGCCGCGGGTGGCGGCGGCGCGGCGTGGTCGAATCCGTCGAGATCGAACGCAACGTGCTCCAGCGCCGGTGCGGGCACACCGATCGCCGCGGCCAGTTGCGCGCGGGCGTCCTGTTCGGCGGCCCGGCTGGCGGCGAGATCGGCCTGCGCCTGGGTCTGCGCGGCGATGGCCGCGTCGACGTCCGGCCCGGCGCTTTCGCCGACGGCGCGCCGCTTCGTCACCATCGCGACGATCTGTCGTTCGTCGTCGACCTTGCTCGACAGCAGCGCGCTGCGTGTGCGACTCGTGTCGAGCCCAAGCAGCGCGTCGCGTACCTGCGCGCCGACCTTCCATGCTTCATTGCCGATCGCGAGGCGCGCCGATTCCGACAGGTGCGACGCCTGATCGATCCGGTACCCGCGCTTGCCCGCGGTCTCGATCGGGATATCGAGCGCCGGGCCGGTCGTAAACGGTGCGCCCGGCCCCGGATTCGGCGTCGCCCACTGGAACGGCAGTTGCAGCACCGGATTCGGGATCGCGCCGGCCACGTCGATGCCGGCCTTGGCCGTCCCCCACTGCGCGCGTGCGATATCCAGCGCCGGGCTGTAGTACCAGGCGGCAAGGGTCAGCGTCTCGCGATTCCAGCGCGGCAGCGGCCACGGCGCGACGTCGTGGCCGAGTTCGCGCGCGAGGTACGCATGCAGTTCGTCGCTCGCGAGCGTCCGGTTCTCGAATTGACGAGCAAGCTGTAACGGCGCGATCGGCTGAGGATGATAGGTCGCACAGCCGCCCAGCAACGCACCGACGACAAGCAGCGCTCCGCGCATACGGATATCCAGGGTCCTTGCCGACGGCAGGTCGGCTTCCGGCCCGGATACTACGCAACCGGTTGTGAAGTTTTCGTCAACAAAGGGTCAGGTCGGCTCGGTGCCCGCCGGGTCGACCGCCGGCAACCGCAGCGACACGCGCGTGCCCCGGCCGGGTTCGCTGCCGATCCGGATCGCCCATCCATGACGATCGCAGATCTTCTTCACGATCGACAGGCCGATGCCGAATCCCGGCGCGGCCGTGCGCGCCTGGTAGCCGCGATCGAACACGTGCGGCAGCGCGTCGGCGGGGATCCCGTGCCCGGTGTCGTCGATATGCAGCCAGCCGTCCGCGAACGAGAACGCGATCTCGCCGCGATCCGTGTAGCGGACCGCATTGTCGATCAGGTTCGACAGCACCAGCCCGAGCACGGGCCGGCTCGCTTCCACCTGCACGCCGCGCCCGACGTCGATGCGGGCCCGAATACCCTTCGCGTTCAGCGTCGCCGCCGCCGGCTCGACGGCCGCCTCGATCGCGCCGGCAAGCGGCACGGCCTCGACATCGGCGGGCTGCTGCTCGCGCGCGAGCAGCAGCAATGCATCGACCAGATCCTTCATGCCGTCCGCCGCGCGCTCGACCTGCTGAAGCCGGACGCGCGACTTCGCGCCGATCGACGCGTCGTGCTCGAGCAGCTCGCAGCTGGTCTTGATCACGGTCAGCGGCGTGCGCAGTTCGTGACTGACGTTGCCGGCGAACTCCTTTTCGCGGGCGACCATCTCCGCCATGCGCCGGTGGTAATCGTTGAACGCGTCCGCGAGTTCGCCGACCTCCAGTTCGTCGTACTTTCCGGTATTGATCGCGGCCGCCCCACTGAGCCGCAGCGTCTTCACCTGCTGCGCCAGGCTCGCGACCTGGCGCACCAGCAGCCCCGACAGCCAGAACGCGCACCAGATCGTGAACAGCGCGAACACGCCGGTGCCCGCCATCAGCACGTTGATCGCCTGCCGGAAGCGCCGTTCATACGCACTGAAGTCGTACACGCGATAGAGGCGGCCGTTGCCGAACGCCACGATCGCGACGTGGATCTCGCGATCGTCGAGAATGATCTCGTGCGTGCCGTCCGTGAGTTGTCGCGCCGAATCCGGCAAGGTCGGCTGCGGCCGGTCCGCCGCGGACACATAGCCGTTCAACCGGACGTCGAACGGCGGCACCAGCGCCGGATCGCTGCGATACGAACGCAGCACGCTCGCGAGATCGTCGCGAATCAGCGCGGTGATGAGCCGCTCCTCCTGCGCCTCGGCCAGCGCCTTGACGCCCAATGCCTGCGCGATGAGCAGCACGATCGTCAGCGCGGAGAAGAACAGCGCGACCTTCGCGCGCAGGCTAACGCGCACGGTCTTCGCCCGCCACGAACCGGTAGCCGATGCCATGCACGGTCTCGATCGGATCCGCTTCACCCTGCGCGGTGAGCGCGCGGCGCAGCGTATAGACGTGCGTACGCAGCGTGTCGCTGTCCGGCAGCGCATCGCCCCACACCTCCGCCTCGAGCTCCGCGTGACCGATCACACGGCCCGGCGCCTGCATCAGCAGGCGCAGCAGATGCAGGCATTTGGGCGGCATCCTGACCGGCCGCCCCGCACGCTCGACCGTCAGCGTCTTCAGGTCGAGGCTGACGTCGGCACAGCACAGCGCGGTCTCGGCAACCTGCCCGCGGTAACGCTTGACCAGCGCGCCGAGACGCGCGCCGACTTCCTTCAGCGAGAACGGCTTGACCAGGTAATCGTCGGCACCATGATCGAATCCGTCGAGCTTGTCGTCGAGCGTGTCGCGGGCCGTGAGCATCAGCACCGGCGTATCGCGATGGTTCTCTTCGCGCAGCTTGCGGCACAGCGTGAGCCCGTCCATGCCCGGCAGCGACAAGTCGAGGAGGATCGCGTCCCACGGCTGCGACACCGCAAGCGTCAGGCCCGCGGGGCCGCTCATCGCCATGTCGACCTCGTAGCCGGCACCTTCCAGATAGTCGTAGAGATTGGCGGCAATGCCGGCGTCGTCTTCGATGACGAGTACGCGCAAGATGTTCTCCCGGGGTTCGCAAGCCGGATTGATTCTGCCACGCGACATCGCGGATCGCACGCGCCGTGCCGGGCGCCGACGGCACCCCGCGACGGCGACGCCGCTCGCCCATCGGACGCACCGGCATGCGAAGGCGCTCGCCGCGAAGGTGCCGTCCGAATGCCGCCCGCCCGGGCCGGCAATCAGTCGGCGGTTTCCCGCGTCAGCTTCGCGTGCCGCCGCGCGCGGTCGTTCACGATCTGATGACGTTTGTGATCCGTCATCTTCTTCCAGCCGCGTGCTTCTTCGCGCGTTCGCAGGCACGCGACGCAGTAGCCGGTGCGGCCGTCGAACGAACACACGTCGACGCAAGGGGATTTGACCGCCATGTTCACTGCCCCCGCGTCGCCGGCACGACTTCGACGGTGACGTGCGACAGGTTCTTGAAGCGCTGGAGCAGACCATGATAGAAGCGCGCATCCCGCTGTGAATCGTCCGTCACCACCGACACGACCGCGCTCATGTGCCCCGGCCCGAGCCGCCACACGTGCAGGTCGCCGACCCGGTCGCCGTGGCCTTCGATCGCGCCGCGCACGTTGTCGGTCAGACGCCGGTCCGAATTCATGTCGAGCAGGATGCCGCCCGTGTCGCGCATCAGGCCGTACGACCAGTTCGCGATCACCAGCGCGCCGATGATGCCGGCCAGCGGATCCATCCAGAGCCAGCCGAAGGCACGCGCGAGCAGCAGCCCGACGATCGTCAGCACGGACACGGCCGCGTCGGCAATCACGTGGATGTAGGCCGAGCGGATGTTGTGATCGCGCGCGGCGGCCGCGGATGCGCCGTGGTCGTGTTCCTCGAACGCCAGTTCATGCTCGCGGCCGTTCAACCGGACAATCGCCTTGAATTCGTGCGGTTCGGGAATGGCCTCGGTCGATTCCAGGTAGCCGCCGCGGCTTTGCATCGCGAATGTCTGCCGCTTGCCGTCCGGACGGATCGTCGTCACCGACACGGCGCTCGCATCGACGCGCTGCGTGTCGTTCGTCGCGGGTGCCACGCGGAAAACCGGCGGCACGCCCTCCTCGAACACGGACACGACGAATACGCCCTGCCGATCGAAGATCCGGTGTGCTTCCTCTTCATGGCCGTGATCGTGGTGATCGTCATGCGCATGACCGTGATGATGGCCGTGGCCATGACCGTGACCATGGCCGTGATGATCGCCGCTCAACAGCCAGACGCTCGCGACGTTGACGAGCAAGCCCGCCACCGCGATCGGAATCGCCTCGCCGAAATGGATCGGCACCGGCGCGAGCAATCGCGCGATCGCTTCGTATCCGATCAGCAGCGCGATCATCGCGAGCACGATCGCGCTCGTGAACCCCGCCAGATCGCCGAGCTTGCCCGTGCCGAACACGAAGCGCGGGTCGTTCGCATGCTTGCGTGCATAGGTGTACGCCATCGCGGCGATCAGCATCGCGCCCGCGTGCGTCGACATGTGCAGGCCGTCGGCGATCAGCGCCAGCGAGCCGAAAATCGACCCGCCGACGATCTCGGCCACCATCATCGCCGCGCACAGCGCGATGACCATCCAGGTCCGGCGTTCGTTCTGCTCGTGTGCGGCGCCGAGAAAGATGTGGTCGTGCCCTGCGCCGAAGGCGTCGTTTGTGAAGTCGTTCATTTCAATCCCTTGTTACTTGAAGTAGCTGTGCACGACTTCGATGAGCTGTTCGGTGGCGCTGCCCTCGTCGTGGTGATCTTCCGCGTCGACCAGATGGCTGCGGATGTGATCCTCGAGCACGACCGCGAGCAGGCCGTTCATCGCGCCGCGGCCGCTCGTGATGAGGCGGAGGATTTCATTGCAACCGCGCTCGTCTTCCAGCGCGCGTTCGATCGCTTCGACCTGTCCCTTGATGCGGCGGACACGGTTCAGCAGCTTTTGCTTTTCCTTGATGGTGTGGCTCATGGCAGTCCCTTCATATACCGGGGGGGACTATATACCAAATCGATTTTTCCATATAGGGGGGAGGGGTATAGGCCACGCCGATGCGGCCGGTCGACGACGCCCCGTCGTTCGAGCAGGCGCGCGCCGTGCTCGACACGATGTCGGTACGACACCCGGAATAAGTCGCCCGGCGCGAACGTTTATGGAACGTATCGCGCGCCACCGACAACGTTCATGCCGTCGCACCGGCAGGGGCACGTGTGTGCTCGACGAATCGTGCACGGCGATCGCTCGACGCTCGGCAGGCGCGATGCTCGAACGCATAGGGAGGCTGCCATGCATGTCAGTTGCAGAATCATCATCGTCGCCGGAGTGACCGCGCTTGGCGCGGCATCACAGGCGAGCCGGGCGCAGCAAACGATCAATGCGACATTGCTGTCGAGTTCGATCCAGCTCAAGACGCACAACGTGAAGTCGGGTCGCGTCACACTGGATGTCAAGAATGCCGCGGACAACAACATGGAGCACGAACTCGTCGTGCTCAAGACGGATCTCGCTGACGGTGCGCTCCCGGTTAGCCACGGAACGGTAACGGAGCGCAAGCTGAGAAAAATCGGGGAAGTCGAAGATATCGAGCCCGGCAAGAGCAAGCGCGTGTCAATCAAGCTCACGCCTGGCCACTACGTGCTGATTTGCAACAAGCCGGGGCACTATGAATCCGGCATGCACACGGCGCTTGTCGTGGCACCGTGAATCACCAGGCCGGCCTGCTCGAAGAACGGGCTCAACCGTCAGCCCACTCATACGCTGTTCTTCGCGGCCGGCTCGAACAACGAATCGGACGGGCTCTATGGCCGCATCGACGTGGAGCCGTGATCGCACGTGCCGGGATGACCGCGGGCTTCTACCGGCTGGGCGAGGATGCCTTGCTCCTTGCCAAGGTCAACGCGCCCCCAGTCTCGCCAGCACCCCGCTCACGATCCGGTCGCAGCGTTCCCCGTCGAACGAAAACACGTCGCGTTCAGCCAGGTCGATTTCCCGGGCGAGCGACTCGCGCAGCAGGCTCCTTGCCCGGAAATGCCGCGAACGCACGGTTGCCTCCGGTATCCCCAGGCACTCGGCGGTTTCCTCGACGCTGAATTCCTCGACGCCGCGCATCACGAACACGATGCGAAACGCTTCAGGCAACGCATCGAGCTTGCGCTCCAGCAAGGCGCGCAATTCGGTCCGCATCAGCGCGCGGTCCGGCGAATCATTGTGATCTGCATCCATGATGTCCCGCTCGAAATCGGTGATCGCCGACATCGCGACCATCGGTGCGATCGTGTCGCGTCGCGCGCCGCGGCGCTGACGCGTATGGCACGCATTGAGCACGAGCCGCGACAGCCAGGTCGACAGCGACGCGTCGCCGCGAAAGCCTGCGATCGCGCGGAACGCGGCCAGATACGCATCCTGCAGCGCGTCCTCGGCTTCCGAGTCGTCGCGCAACGTCGTGCGCGCAAGCCGATACAGCCGCCGGTTGTAGCGACGCATCAACTGTTCGAACGCCGCGCGCTCGCCGCGCGCGACTCGCGCAGCGAGCGCGCGGTCGTCTTCTTCGGAAAGCGGCAGCGGGTGCGGCTCGGGAACGCCTGCATTGCGCATCATGGCTGGCCCTTCACGATCAGTGTTGCTTTCATCGTAGGATGAAATGTGCAGCGATACGCGTGGCGGCCCGGTGTATTGGCGACATACGTCCATGCCGCATCGGGCGCGATTTCATGCGAGTCGAATACGCCCGTGGCGGTGGCTGTGTGCGCGACGAGATCCCGGTTCACCCAGACGATCGTGTCGCCGCGCGCGACCGTCAGGCTGGCCGGGTTGAAGCGCATGCCTTCGATGGTGACCTGGTGCGTCGTGCCGGCCGCAACGTCCGCGGCCGCGAACGCCAGCGCCGCCAGTACAACGATCCGGCACACGGCGCGCCGCGGCTCAGTAGGACTTCTTCTCATTGCCGCCGCCGAGCGTCGATTGCAGCGCGCGAGCATGCTCGAGGTGGGCGACGAACGCCGGCCGCACCTTCACCAGCAGCGCCTTCAGTTCGTCGTTCTTCGCCGACGGAATCAGTTGCTTGTCCATCGCATCGATCACCTGTTGATGATAGGCCACCTCGTGATCGACATAGGCCTTGTCGAATGCGTGCCCCTTGAGCGCCTTGAGCGCGGCGACGTTGTCGTCGCCCTCTTTCTTCAACGCGTCGCTCGTCGCGTTGGATTCGGGTTTCAGGTTCAGCCTGGTCGCGAGTGCGACCGCCGATTTGTTCACATTGGTGTGATCGGTGACCATCAACTCGGCAAAGTTCTTGACCGGTTTCGTATGCGTCGTGTTTTCCGCGAGGGTGCCGGCGTCGATGTCGACCTGGTTGGCCGTCAAGACGATCGCCGCGATCTGCGGGTCCGTCAGTTGCGTGCCTTGCGCAGAGGCGGCGAGCGACAGCGTGGACAGCAGTGCCGCGACGGATAGCTTGTGCATGAGCGTCATGTGAATTCTCCAGTGGAATGGCAGCCGAACGATCATCCACGTCGGTCGACGATGGATGGCTCTGTGGCGATAGACGTCACGACTTTCAGCGGCGTTCCGGCGCGGACGCATATTCCATGCCCCCGCTGCGGACACCACCGCCCTCCGGTCTGATTTATCGAGGTTTGCAACCGCCTCCGTCCGCGAACCTGCCATTTCCGGGGTTTACCTAACTGACGCGATGAGGCGCGCGTGCTTAAATAAATCAACTTGATTTATTTAATGCGTCGGGAGCCGGCGCAACAGGGAGGGAGGCGCCATGAGAAGTCCGCACATCGGCCAGGGGAGCAACTCGGTCAACGTGCGCCGTTACAACGAGCGCCTGCTGTTGAAGACGCTGCGCCGTACCGGCAGCGCGTCGAAGGCCGACCTCGCCCGCCACGCGAACATGACGAGTGCGGCGGTCGGCGGCATCATTGCGTCGCTCGCCGATGCGAAACTGATCGAATTCGCCGGCCGTACCGAAGGCCAGCGTGGCCAGCCGGCCTCGTTGATCCGCCTCGATCCCAATGGCGCATTCGGTATCGGCGTACGCGTAGACCGCATGCGCATTGAAACTGCGCTGGTCAATTTCGCGGGCGACGTGATCGGCTGCCGCTCCCATGACACGCTGCTCCCCCCGCCCGCCGACGTGCTCGAACTCGTCCGCCGCGACATCGAGGAGATGCAACGGCTTCTGCCCGCAAAGGACCGCGACCGGCTGGCGGGCGTCGGCGTGGCCCACCCCTTCAACCTGGGAAGCTGGCTACGCGAACTCGGCCTTCCGGCCGAAGCCTTCCGCGCGTGGGCGGAGATCGACCTGGCCAGAGAACTCGCCGGCGTCATTCCGCTGCCGGTGTTCAGCGAAAACGACGGCAATGCGGCCGCCATCGCCGAGCTCTTTTACGGCTGTGGCCGTCAGCGCGACAATTTCGTCTATCTGTTCCTCGGGCCGGTCATCGGAGGCGGGATCGCAATCGACGGCGACTGCCTGCACGGCCGCACCGGCAACGCCGGCGATTTCGCCGTGATGCCCGTGCAACCGAGCCGCCTGCGCTCGGCGCCCGCCCCACACAGCGCCTGGGACATCCTCCTTACGCGTGCGTCGTTGAGCGCGCTGATCCGGCATCTTCGCTATTGCGGCGAGACCGTCGACAGCCGCGCGGATCTCGACGACTGCATCGCACGCGGCGTGCCGGCCGTCGATGAATGGATCGACGATTGTGTCGATGCCCTCGCGTTCGCCCTGCGCGCGGTGCTGTCGGTACTCGATTTGCCCGTTGTCGTCCTCGATTCGGACGTCGATGTCGGCCTGCTCGACACGCTCATCCAGCGTCTGGGCGTAGCGCTCGCCGACATCACGCCGGAAGCGCGCAGCGCGCCGGAACTCGTGCGCGGTTCGTTCGGCGCCGACGCCGGTGCGATCGGCGCCGCGACGCTGCCGATGTTCTTCAACTTCTCCCCGCGCTCCGGCATCCTGCGAGGTGCGAGCCTGGATACGCAAGAGGTCGCTTATGTCGCGTACTGAGTCGCCCCGGCCGTTGCTCGAGATGCGCCGGATCAGCAAGACGTTTCCGGCCGTGCGCGCGCTCGACAACGTCAGCCTGACCGTCTACCCCGGCGAGATCCATTCGCTGATGGGCGAGAACGGCGCAGGCAAATCGACGCTGATGAAGATCCTGTCGGGCGCCTACCGCGCCGATGCCGGCGGCGAGATCCTGATCGACGGCGAGCGCATCGACGTCGACGGCCCGCTCGCCGCGCGCGATGCGGGCGTCGCCGTGATCTACCAGGAGCTGTGCCTCGCCCCGAACCTGACCGTCGCGGAAAACATCTACGTCGGCCGCGAACTGCGGCACGGCAACCGGCGCTGGGGCACGATCGACCGCGCGGCGATGGCGCGCGGCTGCCAGGACGTGCTCGCGCGTCTCGGCGCGCCGTTCGGGCCCGACACGCTCGTCGGCACGCTGTCGATCGCCGAACAGCAGCTCGTCGAGATCGCGCGCGCCGTGCACACCCGCGCCCGCATCCTCGTGATGGACGAACCGACGACGCCGCTGTCCTCGCGCGAGACCGAGCACCTGTTCGGCCTGATCCGGCAACTGCGCGAGGAAGGTCTCGCGATCATCTACATCAGCCACCGGATGGCGGAGATCTACGAACTGTCGGATCGCGTGTCGGTGCTGCGCGACGGGTCGTACATCGGCACGCTCGAGCGCGACGCGCTGTCGGCCGAGCGGCTCGTCGCGATGATGGTGGGCCGCGACATCTCCGGTTTCTACAAGAAGGAACACGCACCGTACGACCCCGGCCACCTGCTGCTGTCGGTGCGCGACATCGCCGACGGCGAGCGCGTGCGCGGCTGCAGCCTCGACCTGCATGCCGGCGAAGTGCTCGGCATCGCGGGGCTCGTCGGCGCGGGCCGCACCGAGCTCGCGCGACTGATCTTCGGCGCGGAGCCGCGCACGCGCGGCGACGTGAAGCTGGGCGAGCGCGCGTTCGGCGCCCATTCGCCACGCGAATCGATCGACGCGGGCCTCGTCTACCTGACGGAAGACCGCAAGCGCCAGGGCCTGTTCCTCGACATGAGCGTGCGCGACAACATCAACATCGCCGTGTGCAACCGCGATGCACGGCTCGGCGCGCTCGATCTCCCGCGCGGCGCCGAACGCGCACGCGACGCGATCGCATCGCTGTCGATCCGCGTGCCGCACGCGAACGTGAACGTCGGCGCGCTGTCGGGCGGCAACCAGCAGAAGGTGCTGCTGTCGCGCCTGCTCGAGACGAAGCCGCGCGTGCTGATCCTCGACGAACCGACGCGCGGCGTCGACATCGGCGCGAAGTCCGAGATCTACCGGATCATCAACGAACTGGCCCGCGCGGGCGTCGGCGTGATCGTGATCTCGAGCGAACTGCCGGAGATCATCGGCGTCGCCGACCGCGTGCTCGTGATGCGCGAAGGCGAGATCGCCGGCGAACTCGGCGGCCACACGCACACCCCGATCACGCAGGAAGCGATCATCGCGCTCGCCACCGGCTCGCAAGCCGAACTCGCCGACGCGCACTGACCACGGCCCCTTCATTTCCCTCTTCATTCAAGGTACCGAAATGATCAACCCGACCAAGCAGCGGAACCTCGCTTCCGCGCCGGCCCAACCGGTCGCCAACCGCACGCCGCTGATGCGCGGCGCCGATCATCGCGCGCGCATGCAGTCGCTGCTGCGCACCGCCGGCATGCTGCCGGTGCTGCTGGTCCTGTGCATCGGCTTCGGCTTCCTGACCGACGGCTTCTTCACGCTACAGAACCTGTCGATCGTCACGCAGCAGGCATCGATCAACATCGTGCTCGCCGCCGGCATGACCTTCGTGATCCTGACGGGCGGCATCGACCTGTCGGTCGGCTCCGTGCTCGCCGCGTCGGCCGTCGCCGCGCTGCTCGCCTCGACCCTCCCCGGCTGGGGCTGGCTCGGCGTGCCGTTCGCGCTCGCCGTCGGCCTCGTGTTCGGCGCGATCAACGGCGGCCTGATCTCGTTCCTGCGCCTGCCCCCGTTCATCGTCACGCTCGGCGCGATGACCGCCGTGCGCGGCGTCGCCCGCCTGATCGGCAACGACACGACCATCTTCAACCCGCAACTGCCGTTCGCGTTCATCGGCAACGGCACGGTGCTCGGCGTGCCCTGGCTCGTCATCATCGCGGTCGCGGTGATCGCGCTGTCGTGGTTCATCCTGCGCCGCACGGTGCTCGGCATGCGCATCTATTCGGTCGGCGGCAACCCGGAAGCCGCACGGCTGTCGGGCATCAACGTGCGGGCGATCCAGCTGTTCGTGTATGCGGCATCGGGCCTGCTCGCCGGTCTCGGCGCGGTGATGTCGGCCGCCCGGCTCTACGCGGCCAACGGCCTGCAGCTCGGCCAGTCGTACGAGCTCGACGCGATTGCCGCGGTGATCCTCGGCGGCACGAGTTTCGTCGGCGGCGTCGGGTCGATCGTCGGCACGCTGATCGGCGCATTGATCATCGCGGTGCTGACCAACGGCCTCGTGCTGCTCGGCGTGTCCGACATCTGGCAGTACATCATCAAGGGGCTCGTGATCATCGGCGCGGTCGCGCTCGACCGCTATCGCCAGCGCGACTCGGCCCGCACCTGATACCGCTTCCCTCGCTGTTCAACCATCGGGGCGCAGGCAGGTCCTCCTGCGCCCGTTTGCCAACGGACCTTCCGGAGACACAACGACATGTTCAAGCACCACGCCGCCCTGACCGCCGTCGCCTGCGCACTCGCCTTCGGCGCTGCCGCCGCCCATGCCGCCGACAAGCCGCTGAAATCGATCGGCGTCACGGTCGGCTCGCTCGGCAACCCGTACTTCGTCACGATCGTGAAAGGCGCCGAGGCCCGCGCGAAACAGCTCAGTCCGAACGCGAAGGTCACCGCGGTGTCGGCCGACTACGACCTGAACAAGCAGTTCACGCAGATCGACAACTTCATCTCCGCGCACGTCGACATGATCCTGCTCAACGCGACCGACCCGAAGGCGATCGAGCCGGCGGTGAAGAAGGCGCAGGCGGCCGGCATCACGGTCGTCGCGGTGGACGTCGCGGCCGCGGGCGCGAACGCGACCGTGCAGACCAACAACGTGAAGGCCGGCGAGCTGGCATGCGACTACCTCGCGAAGAAACTCAACGGCAAGGGCAACGTGATCATCGAGAACGGCCCGCAGGTGTCGGCCGTGATCGACCGCGTGAACGGCTGCAAGGCCGTGCTCGCGAAGAATCCGGGCATCAAGCTGCTGTCGAGCGACCAGGACGGCAAGGGCTCGCGCGAAGGCGGGATGAACACGATGCAGGGCTACCTCACGCGCTTTCCGAAGCTCGACGGGGTGTTCACGATCAACGACCCGCAGGCGATCGGCAGCGATCTCGCGGCGAAGCAGCTGAACCGCCCGAACATCGTGATCACGTCGGTCGACGGCGCGCCCGACATCGAGGTGGCGCTGAAGTCCAACACGCTCGTGCAGGCGTCGTCGAGCCAGGATCCGTGGGCGATGGCGCAGCAGGCCGTCAACGTCGGCTACGGGATCATGAACGGCCGGAAGCCGGCCAACCCGATGATCCTGATCGAGCCGACGCTCGTCACGCGCGACAACGTGAAGGACTACAAGGGCTGGAGC
>NZ_JBQEON010000012.1:0-169502 GCF_052045245.1 Burkholderia sp. 22313 | reverse complement strand
ACGACTGGGGTTCAACTTCGTGTGCGCCGAGGCTCGACAACCTGCCCTCCACCGCACCGCTTCCCTTCTTCCCCCCCGCGCTGCGTTTCCATTAGCGCGAAAGAGGCGTGATTGTAGGCAGCTCGTGGCATTCGTGCAAGGGGGTCGACGAATTTTTCTTCATCCCCGCCGGATTCGGCCTTCCGGCCATGCCGGAGCACGAGACCGCTTATGGTGCAAAGAACGGACTAGAATGTGAGGTTCTTCGCCTCTTTCTATACGTATTTAATATGCGCCAGCGAATCGCCAAACGCCTCCCCCCCGACGCCGACAAACTGGTCGGCCTGTCGCTTGCGCTCTTCGCCTCGGGCAGCCGCATCGAGGATCGCTTCTGGGAAGCGAAGCTCGATGCGCTGCTCGCCAAGATCGTTCGCAACGGCAACCAGACTACGCTCGACGCCGCACTCGACCATCTGCAGCAGAATCACCCCGATGCATATGGCGCGCTCGCCGACATGGCCGAGACCCACAGCGAATCGATGGTGATCGAACACGATGGCCAGCCGTACGATGCCCTGCTGGTCGCCGTCCCCGTTCTCGCGTGGACGCGCTACATGATTCCGTCGGGTCCGCTGAAGGGCGACGTCGCCGAGTCGCTGCGCACGCACCTGCAGGCGCACGTGCTCGCAGCCGGCACGCTCGTCGGGCTCGCGCCGTTCCTGTACAGCATTGACCAGTTGCCGCGCCACCACGTCGAGACCTACCGGCTCGCGCAGCAACTCGCGCACGCCGCCATCGGCCAGCACGCCGCCAAGCTCAGCTTCGGCGACCTGCCCGAAACCTCGCCGATCCTGGCCGATCCGCGCTTCCTGCTCGCCGTCGTCGCCGCACCGGCCGGCGCGCCGCTGTTCCGCTGGCAGGAAGAAGAACACGGCAACCGGATCGAACGTGGCCAGTGTCTCGAGCAGTGGACCGCCCAGGGCGGCCCGAACCTGTCGGTTGCCCTCCCCGGCTGCGAATTCGAGTGTCTGCTTCCGGACGCGTACTACTCCGCTTGCCGCGATGCGGACGAGCGCATCCGTCCGCACACGGTCCGAACGGCCATCCGTTATCTTTTCGACACACTTGGTGCAGCGCCGCAGGAGCTGCGCGCAGTGGTCGCCGGCTTCGGCGAACGCCGGATCGACGAGTATCGTGTCGGCTTCACGCGACGTGCCAGCAACGACGTGATCTACGGTGTCGTGTGGCCGCTTTACGGCCGCGAAAACGGCGACGTATCGGTCGACAGCGCGACGCTCGAAGGCGAAGCACCGATCGACGGCCCGCTCGAGGAAATCGTGAGCCTGCTCAAGGAATGCGGTGTAACCGACGTCCGGCGGCACGCTGGCCGCTTCGAACCCGAGTATTGCGACGACTGCGGCGTGCCGCTTTATGCGGATCCGCTCGGCGAAATCGTCCATGCCGAAATGCCGGAAGACGCGTCGCCCGCCCAACCGCATTTTCACTGATCCGCATCGCGCGGCCTGCATGGCAGGTCCACCCGAAGCCGCTCCCGGTTCCAGCCGGAGCGGCTTTTTTTCGTCCGTACAGCCGTCCGGCCAAAATTTCAGACATTTCCTAAGCCTTTCAGCCAAGCAGACATCATGTAAGGTCTTTGTCATTATCGGACCGACGGCATGCCGACGGCAGCTCAATGACTTATCCAACAGGAGGTTGAATATGCGGTTCCTGGTGTTGAACTCAGACGCCGAACGGCGTGATGGACTGAAGGCCCTGCTGCGGCAGATCGACCGTCACGCCAGCATCAACGATGCGCCCGATGCATTTCAGGCGCGCCGGCTGCTGCGCACCCAGCGTTTCGACCTCGTGACGATCGATTGGCTGGACGTCGGCCGGCTCAGCGAACTTCAGGCGCTCTGCAGCGCGTGCTCGCCGACGCCCGCCGCCGTGCTGCTCGACGAATCCACGCCGGAGGCCATCCAGCGCTTCTACAACTACGGCGTCGCGGGCGTGATCCCGCATTCCATGCGGCCGCATCTGATCGTACGGGCACTCGAAATCGTTCTGCTCGGCGGGCACTACATCCCGCCCATCGCGCTCAGCCTGCTGCCCTCCGCCGCCGCGGCGCGCAACGACACGCATTTCCAGACGCTGGCCGGATCGCTGCCACGCCGTCCGGCGAGCGGCCTCCTGTCACCGAGACAGGCGCAGATCATGCGCTTCGTCCATATGGGCAGCACCAACAAGATGATCGCCCGTACGCTCGGCATCAGCGAAGGGACGGTGAAGATCCACCTCGCCAGCATCTTCCAGCAGCTTGGTGCGGCAAATCGCGCCGCCGCCGTCGCGATCTACAACGGCTGGCTGTCGCCGCACCTCGAGGTGCTGCTGGCGAACCGCGATCGTGCTCGCAAGCCGGTCATCGGCGAACGCGGCCCCGTTCCGCTGCGAGCGCAACGGAAGGACCGTCCGTACCCGTTGCCTGCCACGAACCCCGGAACCGAGGATTTGCCGCTCGCGGCCGAGCCGCCGGCGCGGTTTCGTCGCGGACGCTAGTCGGACAGTATCGATATTGCGACGGTCGGCATGTGCGGATTCCCACCTTTGATGCTCAACGAGTAATATGAACGCATGGGTTTTCTATTCACACCGCTTCCGCTCTGGGTAGGCGTCGGTGGCTGGATCGCTACCGTGGCACTGCTCGCGCTCGCGATCTGGAATCGTCCGTTCGTCCGCCTGCAGGACGCAACGCTCCAGCACGTGTGGCTCGCGCTCGTCACTGCGATCACGGTTCTCTGGGCCTCGAATGCCTGGCTCGAAGACGGCATCGTGATGCACCTGCTCGGCGCGACGCTACTCGTCACGCTGTTCGACTGGACGCTTGCGCTGATCGCGATGGGCGCGGTCACGGCCGTCGCCGCCATCGTCTTCGATGCGTCGTGGCAGGGTATCGGCCTCACCTATCTGGTGTACGGTGCGCTGCCGGTCGCCGTGTCCGCGTTGCTGCAGCGCGCGGCGATCGCGTGGCTGCCGCATAACCTCGCATCGTTCATTACCGGCCAGGGTTTCCTGTCGCCGGCCATCGCGATCATCGCGGTCGCCGCCGCAGCAGCCGGCGTGCAGCTCGCGCTCGCGGACGGCGTGCCCGTCGTGATTCCCGCCGGCTATTTGCTGAACACGGCGCTGCTCGCGCTGGGCGAAGCGTGGTTCACCGGCATGGCGACCGCGCTCATCGCCGTCTATCGCCCGGCGTGGGTCACGACGTTCGACGTCCGGCGCTATCGTCTCGGCGGCCCGCGCGCCTGACTGCGCTTCCTGTCCGGGGGCAATTGGTGCGCTGCTTCCGCAGCGCGGGAGAGTACGGCATCTACTGCGGCACAACTTTTTTACGCTAAGATTGAACTCCTGATCTTCATCGGGCATCTATACGTGCCCGATGCCTCATTTGCTCCTCACCAATAACCAGATGGACAGCTCTCCTGCCTCGCTCCGGATTGTCCGGGCGTTCGGCAAGCTGGCGGCCTGTGTCGCGGGCCTGTCACTTGCACTTCCGGCACCGGCATTCGCCGACCTCCTCGACCAGCGCTCCGAGCTGATCAACAAATTCGTCAACGAGATGCATGCCGATCCGATCGTTGCCGATTGTGCGGCGCACGGCAGCTTCATCGCCAGCACGTCGTCGGCCTTCGACCGCGTCGACTTCGCGCCGAACGCGTTCGAAAGCGGCAACGCCACGATCACACCGTGGAACGACTCGTTCGATCAGGGCAAGCAGCGCGTCAAGGTCGACAATATCGTCACCGTGGATGGCCTCGGGATCCACAGCGACGGCAGCGAGCCGACACCGCTGAAATTCCGCTGCGGCTACGTCGGCCAGCAAATGCTCGCGTTCAGCTGGAATGATCCGGTTCCGCCGCTGAAGCCGCACGTCGAGCGCCCGTCGTCATCGACCAAGAAGTTCAAGGGCAAGTCGCACCACGGCAAGGTGAAGGCCAAGGCGTCAGGCCGCTCCGGCAAGAAAGCCGTCGCAACGAAGAAATCGAGCGGCCAGAAGAAGGCCGTGAAGAAGAAAACCGCGAAGAAGTCCTGATACGGCGAAGCGGCAACGACAGCAGCAAAAAAGCCGACGCATCGTGCGATGCGCCGGCTTTTTTTCATATCGACGACGGTACGCTTACGCGAACGTCTCGACATGCACCAGGATTGCCGCAAGCATCGCCGCGCCGAGCGCCGCGCTGCGTTCGCCGTTCCAGCCGCCCCGCTCGTCGGGCAGGTTCGCGTTGTCCTTGAACGGCATCTCGAGCGTCAGCGACAGGCAACCGAACCGATGGCCGATGTACTTCGACGCGAGCTTGAGTGCGTCTTCCTTGTACTTGCTCGCCGCATAGCCATGTTCGGTCTGGAAATCCGGGCTCGCGACCTTGAACGCGTCGATGAACGCGGTCTGCTCCTTGCCCTGCTGCTCGGTGAAGCTCGGCAGCATCTCCGAACCCGCGACGAACACGTACGGCAGATCTTCGTCACCGTGAATGTCGAAGAACATGTCGCAGCCGGTCGCATGGATCGCGTCGCGCACCGCCAGCACTTCGGGGCTGCGCCCGGCATCGGGCTCCATCCACTCGCGGTTCAGGTTCGCGCCCGCCGCGTTGGTGCGCAGGTTGCCGTGCACGCTGCCGTCCGGGTTCATGTTCGGGACGATGTAGAACGTCGCGCGATCGTACAGCTTGCGCGCCACCGGATCGCCGGCCCAGTCGCCCCATCCGGCCAGCCGCTTGACGAGCCCTTCGACGAACCACTCGGCCATCGTCTCGCCGGGATGCTGGCGCGCGATGATCCACACCTTCTTCTTCGGCGCACCATCGCGCTCCGGCGTACCGAGCGTCAGCAGCGACATCGGACGGCCTTCGACCGTGCGGCCGAGCTCGACGACGCTCGCCTGCGGCAACTGCTGCACCGCGCCGAGGAACGCCGCATGACGCTCTTCCGAGTAGGGCTCGAAATACGCGTAGTAGATACTGTCGAACTCGGGCGTATGGTCGATGGTCATCGTCTTGCCGTCGAAGGTCGTCGGCACGCGGAACCAGTCGACCCGGTCGTAGCTCGCGACCGCGCTGTAGTTGCGCCATCCCGACGGATACGCACATTCGGCCGCATTCTCGAACGACATCACGCATCGCTCGCCGCGCGCGCCCGTCAGGCGGTAGTAGAACCATTGCGCGAATTCCGAGCGGCTGTCGCCGCGCACGCGCAACCGGATCGCGTCCGGGCTGTCGCACGACACGACGTCGATCGCGCCCGCGTCGAAATTGCTGGTGATCGAAAGGGTCATCTATCTCTCCAGAATCGACCGGAACGGACGGTTTGCCGCGTGTCCGGCCATAGGCATGTGCCTGCCGTCTCGTGAACGGCCGGCATGGTCATTCGCCGATTCGCCGGCGATATACGTAAGTCGAATCGTTCGATGCGGCTGCGTCGAACGCGTAGTCCTCGATCGCGAAATCCTTCAGCGCCCCCGGTTCGGCGATGCGGTTCTCGACGATATAGCGCGCCATCAGGCCGCGCGCACGCTTCGCATGGAAGCTGATGATCTTGTAGCGGCCGCCCTTCCAGTCCTCGAACACCGGCGTGATGACGGGCGCGGCCAGCAGCTTCGGCTTGACCGACTTGAAGTACTCGGTGGACGCGCAGTTGACCAGCACGCGCGACGCGCCGCTGCGCGTCTCGAGCTGCTCGTTCAGCGCCCGCGTGATCCGGTCGCCCCAGAACGCATACAGATCCTTGCCGCGCGCGTTCGCGAAACGGGTACCCATCTCGAGCCGGTACGGCTGCAGCAGGTCGAGCGGGCGCAGCAGTCCGTACAGCCCGGACAGCACGCGCACGTGCTGCTGCGCGTAGTCGAGATCGGCGGCCGACAGCGATTTGGCATCGAACCCTTCGTACACGTCGCCGTTGAACGCGAGCACCGCCTGCTTCGCGTTGGCCGGCGTGAAGGCCGGCGACCAGTCCGCATAGCGCTGGAAATTCAGGCGCGCGAGCGGGTCGGAAATGTCCATCAGCGTCGCGATGTCCTGCGGCGACAGCTTGCGCAGGCCATCGATCAATTCCGACGCATCGTCGACGAATGCAGGCTTCGTGTAAGACGGCACGTGGGCGGGCGTATCGTAGTCGAGGGATTTGGCGGGGGAGAGAACGATTATCATAGAGGCTCGCTGGCACGCCGTGCCTTGCGGTCGGACGAAAACCACCGATTGTAACGAATGACCCACTCCCTCGCCCTGCATGCCGCACATCGCGTCGTGCTCGACTCGAACGTCTGGATCGACATACTCGTATTCGACGACCCTGCCACACGCCCGATCCGGGCTGCGCTCGAACGCGGCACGCTGGCCGCCGTGATCGACGGCCGCTGCCTGAACGAACTCGAGCTCGTGCTCGACTACCCGCAGTTCCAGGCGCGCGCCATCGACAAGGCCGCCGCGCTCGCGATCGTGGCCCGCCTGACGCGTCTCGTCGACCCGCCGCCCGTCGACGCCGCCGCGCCGCCGCTGCCGAAGTGCAAGGACCGCGACGATCAGAAGTTTCTCGAGCTCGCGCGCGCCGCGCAGGCCGACTGGCTCGTGTCGAAGGACCGCGCGCTGCTCAAGCTCGCCAAGCGCACCGCGCGCGACTTCGGCTTCCGGATCGCGCAGCCCGCGCCATTTACCGAAGCCTGCGCGCTCGACGCCGCGTCGGCCACCACCACCTCGCCGGCCTGACGACCCCGGCGCCACCCGCTTGCGACCGTATCGATGAACGCTCCTTCCGACATGCCCACGAATCCCGTTTTCCCCTCGCGCCTGCCGAACGTCGGCACGACGATCTTCACGGTCATGAGCGCGCTCGCCGCCGAGAAACGCGCAGTGAACCTCGGCCAGGGCTTCCCCGATTTCGACTGCGATCCGCGTATCGTCGACGCGGTCGCGGCCGCGATGCGCAACGGTCACAACCAGTATCCGCCGATGGCAGGCGTCGCGCCGCTGCGCGACGCGATCGCCGACAAGATCGCGCACGTCTATGGCCGGCGCTACGATCCGGCCACCGAGATCACGGTGACGGCGGGCGCAACGCAGGCGCTGCTGACGGCGATCCTGTGCGCGGTGCATCCGGGCGACGAGGTGATCGTCGTCGAACCGACCTACGACAGTTACCTGCCGTCGATCGAGCTCGCTGGCGGCAAGCCCGTGTTCGTCACGCTGGAAGCGCCCGACTACGCGATTCCGTTCGATCGCCTCGCGGCCGCGATCACGCCGAAGACGCGGATGATCATGATCAACACGCCGCACAACCCGACCGGCACCGTGTGGCGCGAGGCCGACATGCACAAGCTCGAGGAGATCGTGCGCGGCACCAACGTGCTGATCCTGTCGGATGAAGTGTACGAACACATGGTCTACGACGGCGCGCGGCACGAGAGCGTCGCGCGCTACCCGGAACTGGCCGCGCGCAGCTTCATCGTGTCGAGCTTCGGGAAGACCTACCATGTGACGGGCTGGAAGATGGGCTATGTGGCGGCGCCGGCGGCGCTGACCGCGGAGTTCCGCAAGGTCCACCAGTTCAACGTGTTCACGGTGAACACGCCGATGCAGATCGGGCTCGCCGACTACCTGCGCGATCCGGCACCGTACCTCACGCTGCCCGACTTCTACCAGAAGAAGCGCGACTTCTTCCGCGCCGGCCTCGAGCGCACGCGCTTCAAGCTGCTGCCGTGTCCGGGCACCTACTTCCAGTGCGTCGACTATTCGGCGATCAGCGATCTGTCCGAAGCCGAATTCGCGAAGTGGCTCACGTCGGAGATCGGCGTGGCGGCAATTCCGGTGTCGGCGTTCTATCACGAGCCGCACGAATCGGGCGTCGTGCGCTTCTGCTTCGCAAAACAGGAAAGCACGCTCGCGTCCGCACTCGAACGGCTCGCGCGCCTGTAAGCCGGTACGAGTAGCCAGGCGCGGCCCGGTGCCGCGCCCGGTCGCAGTTACGAACGCGCGCCGCTCGTCGCCTCGATATAGGCCTTGCGATCGGCGGCCACGCGCTGCGCGGCCGGCCGCTCGCCCACCAGCTTGGCGTGCGCCTTCCAGTCGATGCCCGCGTCGAGCAGGAAATCGCGACCGAAGATGGCCTTCGTCGCCATGCCGATCACCGGCAGATGGATCGATGCGGCAATGTCGGCCAGGCCGAACGTATCGCCGAGCACGTAAGGCGAGAACTGCGCCATCCGCTTGAACGCATCGATCGCGCGCGGCAGGCGCTTTTCGACGTGTGCCTTCATCCCATCGCTGACCTTGCCGCCGAAAAACGCTTCCGTGTAGACCTCGCGCGCGGTCCATTCGAGATACAGCTCGAGCGTCTCGACGAGTTCGCGCACCTTCGCGGCCGCGAACGGACCGGACGGAAAAATGGCCTTGTCGGGATAACGCGCGGCCAGGTACTCGACGATCACCTGCGACTCGAAGAGCGCGCCCTCTTCCGTCTTCAAGAACGGAATCTTGCCGAGCGGCGAATCGGCGAGCAGTGCCGGATCGCTGATCGGCAAGCCGCATGACACTTCCTCAAACGGGATGTCATGTTCGAGCAGGACGAACTTCACCTTGTTGTAGTAGTTGGACAACGGAATACCGCACAGCTGTAGCATCGGAGTCTCCTTCCTTGCTGAAGCGCGGCCGCAGCATGGCGATATCGGCCGCATCGGGATTCGTCGCGCTGAAAAGCACGTTCGTGCTAGTCTAAAGCAGTTTCGCGTCGCTACGACAACATTACATCCGCTGTGGCAGCACGCTCATCCGCATGCGCACGTGCCCGCGCAACACGCGGCGCCGCAGCCTCGCCATTCGATGGAGACACACTCGCATGAGTGCAGAACTGCTGGCCTCGCGTCCACCCGAGAGCGAATCGACGCTCGTCCTGACGCTGTCCAATCCCGGCGCGCGCAATGCGCTGCATCCCGACATGTACGCGGCCGGCGTCGAAGCGCTCGCCACTGCCGAGCGCGATCCCGCGATTCGCGCCGTCGTGCTCACGGGCGCCGATCGTTTCTTTTGCGCGGGCGGCAACCTGAACCGGCTGCTCGACAACCGCGCGAAGGATCCGTCTTGTCAGGCCGACAGCATCGACCAGCTCGCCGCGTGGATCACGGCGATCCGCGCATCGACGAAACCCGTGATCGCGGCGGTCGAAGGTGCGGCGGCCGGCGCGGGCTTCTCGCTCGCGCTCGCATGCGACCTGATCGTCGCCGCGCACGACGCGAAGTTCGTGATGTCGTACGCACGCGTCGGCCTCACGCCCGACGGCGGCGGCTCGTGGTTCCTCGCGCGTGCGCTGCCGCGCGCGCTGGCCGCAGAAATCCTGTTCGAGGGCAAGCCCGTCGCGGCCGAACGCCTGCATGCGCTCGGCGTCGTCAACCGGCTCGCCGTGCCGGGTGCCGCGCTGTCCGATGCGCTCGCGTGGGCCGACTCGCTTGCCGGCATCTCGCCGAACGCGCTCACGCGCATCAAGTCGCTGCTCGACGATGCGAGCGCACAGTCGCTCGACGCGCATCTCGGCACCGAGCGCGATCACTTCGTCGCATCGCTGCATCACGCCGACGCGCTCGAAGGCATTACCGCGTTTCTCGAGAAGCGCCAGCCCCGCTACAAGCGCTGATCCGGCGCGATCCCGCCGTTGAAACGGCGCGGCCGTCGCCGCAGCGGCGCGCACGCGCGGGCGTGCGGCCGCACGTTCCCGCCGTCTGCAGCGCGCATCGATCCATGCTCTAATGACCGCCTGTCGCGGCGCCCCGCCGGCGCCGTTTTCGTGCATGCAACGAAGGAGTTGACGATGATCGACGTCTACAGCTGGGCGACCCCGAACGGCCACAAGGTACACATCATGCTCGAGGAAACCGGCCTCGCGTATCGTGCGCATCCGATCGATATCGGTACGGGCGACCAGTTCAAGCCCGAATTCCTGAAGATCAGCCCGAACAACAAGATCCCCGCGATCGTCGACGCGGACGGCCCCGGTGGCAAGCCGATCTCGCTGTTCGAATCGGGTGCGATCCTCGTGTACCTGGCGGAAAAGACCGGCCAGTTCCTGCCGACCGACCCGGCCGCGCGCTACGCGACGCTCGAATGGTTGATGTTCCAGATGGGTGGCATCGGCCCGATGCTCGGGCAGGCGCACCACTTCCGCCTGTACGCGCCTGAGAAGATCGAATACGCGGTCAATCGCTATACGAACGAAGCGAAGCGCCTGTACAACGTGATGGAAAAACGCCTCGGCGAATCCGAATATCTTGCTGGCGACACGTATACGATCGCGGACATTGCGACGTTCCCGTGGACGCGCTCGTGGCAGAACCAGGGCATCGTGCTCGACGAACTGCCGAACGTGAAGCGCTGGCACGAAGCGATTGCCGCGCGCCCGGCCGTGCAGCGCGGCGTCGAAGTCCTCGCATCGTTGCGCAAGGCACTACAGGACGACAAGGCGCGCGAGGTGCTGTTCGGCGCCACGCAATACGCGAAGCACTGAACGAGCACGCGGCGTGCAACGCGGCGGCCTCCGTCGATGCCGCCGCGCCCGTTCAGAAGTAGTGCAGCGTGATGAATTCGGCCGCACACACCGGCAACGGCGCGTCGGGACGCTCGACCTGCATCGACACCGACCACGTCACCTGCACACCGCCTCGCGCGGCATCCGCGGTTTCCTTCACCGCGAACAGCGCGCGCACGCGTACGCCGACCGGCACCGGCTTCAGGAACCGCACGCGGTTCAGTCCGTAGTTCACGCCCATCTTCTGCTCGAGGCGCATCGCATCGGTCATCAGCGCGGGAATCAGCGATAGCGTCAGGAACCCGTGCGCGATCGGGCCGCCAAACGGCGACTCGCGCCGCGCGCGCTCGGGATCGACGTGAATCCACTGGTGATCGCCGGTCGCGTCGGCGAAACCGTCGACCCGACGCTGGTCGATCTCGACCCAGCCGCTCGCGAGCGGCTCCGCGCCGACCCGCGCATGCAGCGCTTGCGCCGACGCGATCAGCGGCAACGTCACGTCGGTCATGCGCTCGCTCCTTGCGGATGGCGCAGCCCGAAAATCACCTTGGTGTGCACGGTGATCACCGTGTCGCCGGCGCCGTTGGTGCCGATCCATTCGGTCGACACGATGCCGCGATCGGGCTTGCTCGCCGACACGCGCTTGTCGTGGACCTTCTGGTGCATCGTGATCGTGTCGCCGGCGCGCACCGGCTTGAGCCAGCGGATCGAGTCGATGCCGGGCGAGCCCATGCTCGTCGAATCCGGCCCCAGCTTCTTGATGAGCAGGCTCATGAACACCGAGCACGTATGCCAGCCGCTCGCCACCAGTCCACCGAACGGCGATGCCTTGCCGGCCTCCTCGTCGAGATGGAACGGCTGGGGGTCGTAGCGTTGCGCGAACGCCTTGATGTCGTCCGCGTCGAACGTGTAGCGGCCGATTTCGGTCGTACTGCCGACTTCCATATCTTCGTAACTGATACCCACTGTGTGCCTCCTGTGGCGCGCTCGCGCGTCGCCGTCATGCCGCGTCGGCCTGCGCGAAATCCGGCAGGGCCGCGATGCGCGCAAGGTGATGATCGGTGTCGCCGAGGGTCGTCTCGATGATCGACAGCCGCTTGAACAGGTGTGCGGCGGCGACCTCGTTGGTCACGCCCATGCCGCCGTGCAGTTGCACGGCCTGCTGGCCGACGAAGCGTGCGGCCGCGCCGACCCGCGCCTTCGCGGCCGACACCGCCTTGCGCCGCGCATCGGCATCGCCGCCCGCGTAACGCACCGCGGCCAGGTACGTCAGCGAACGCGCCTGCTCCGCGTGGATCAGCATGTCGACCATCCGGTGCTGCAGCGCCTGGAAACGCGCGATCGGCACGCCGAACTGCTCGCGCGTCTTCGTGTATTCGACCGTCGCGCGATTCAGTTCGTCGAGTGCGCCGACCGCTTCCGCGCACAGCAGGAAGGTCGCGTAATCGGCAATCTGCTCGAGCGCGGCCGCATCGCGTGCGCCACCCGTCAGTTGCCGTGCGGGCGTGTCATGCAGCTCGATCGTCGCGGCGCGCTGACCGTCGATCGTCCGGTAGTCGACGAGCTTCACGCCCGCGGCATCGCGCTCGACGACGAACAGGCCGATGCCGCCGCCGTCGACGCGCGCGGGCACGATCCACGCGTGTACCTGCGCACCGTGCTGCACGACCGACTTGGTGCCGGTCAGCCGGTATGCGCCGCCCTGCTCGTGCGCGTGCGTCGCGAGTTCATACAGGTCGTAGCGCGCCCGCGGTTCGTGGAAGGCGACGGCCACGCGTTTCTGCCCCTGTGCGATCGCTTCCAGCAGCGCGGCGTCGTCGCCCGTGCCCGAGCCGGCAACACGCAGCGCCTCGATGCCGACCGCCGTCGCCCAGTACGGCTCGACCACGAGCACGCGGCCGAGCTCCTGCATCGCGACCAGCATGTCGACCGGGCCGCCGCCGAAGCCACCCTGTGCATCCGGCACGGGTAGCGCAGTCAGGCCCAGCTCGGCGAAGGCGCTCCATTGCGCGTCCGATACGCCCGCATCGCTGCGCACGATGGCCTGGCGCGCGTCGAAACCGTATTGCTCGCCGAGATAGCGACGCAGCGCGTCGGCGAACTGCTGCTGTTCATCGGTAAAGCTGAAATCCATGGTTGTCTCCGTTCCCTGATCACAGCCCCAGGATCATCTGCGCGATGATGTTCTTCTGAATCTCGTTCGAGCCGCCGTAGATCGACGTCTTCCGGTAATTGAAGTAATACGCGGCGAGCGGGGCCGCATCGTCGTCGCCGGCGCTGCTGTGTTCGCGCTCGCCCTCGAGGAACGGCACGTCGAATGGCGCGGCGAGCGGCCCGATCGCCTCGAACATCAGCTCGGTGAGCGCCTGCTGCACCTCGGTGCCCTTGATCTTCAGCATCGACGCCTCGGGGCCCGGCCCCTTGCCGCTGGTCTCGCGGCTCACGACCCGCAGCACCGTCACTTCAAGCGCCATCAGCTCGACTTCGAGCGCCGCGACCTTCGCGGCAAACACGGGATCGGCGAGCAGCGGCTTGCCGTTCTTGCGCTGGTTCGACGCCACGCGCTTCAGGAACGCGAGCTCGCGCTTCGATCCGCCGACGCGCGCGATGCCGGTGCGCTCGTGACCCAACAGGTATTTCGCGTAAGTCCAGCCGCGGTTCTCGTCGCCGACGAGATTCTCGACGGGCACCTTCACGTCCTCGAAGAACACCTCGTTGACTTCGTGATCCTCGTCGAGCGTGATGATTGGCCGCACGGTGATGCCGGGCGTCCGCATGTCGATCAGCAGGAACGAGATGCCCTCCTGCTTCTTCGCCGCGGGATCGGTACGCACGAGGCAGAACATCATGTCCGCGTACTGGCCCAGCGTGGTCCAGGTTTTCTGGCCGTTGACGACGTAGTGGTCGCCATGGCGTTCGGCGCGCGTGCGCAGCGATGCGAGGTCCGAGCCGGAGCCCGGCTCCGAATAACCCTGGCACCACCAGTCGGTGCCGTCGAGGATGCGCGGCAGATAGTGGCGCTTCTGCGCTTCGCTGCCGTATTTCATCAGCACCGGCGCGACCATCGACACACCGAACGGCAGCACGGTCGGCGCGCCGATGCGTGCGCACTCTTCGTCCCAGATGTGCCGCTGCGTCGCGTTCCAGCCGGGGCCGCCGTATTCGGTCGGCCATGCGGGTGCGGACCAGCCACGCTGGCCGAGTATCCGGTGCCAGCTCGCGAAATCCTCGCGGTCGAGTCGTTTGTGATCGAGTACCTTGGCGCGCAGTGCATGAGGCAGATTGGCCTCGAGCCAGGCGCGGACGTCAACGCGGAATGCGTCGTCGGCGGGGGAATAATCCAGATCCATGCGCAGTGTCTCCTGACCGCGGCCGTCCCCGGCCAAGGACACACTGCGTACGTCATTGCAGCGGTTCTTTCAGCGCGTCAGGAATCGGCAGCGGCATCACGTCGATGCCTTCTTCGGCCAAGGATTGCGCATCCTCCGGCGTCGTGACGCCACGAATGCTGCGCGCGGGCGCCTCGTTGTAATGGATGCGCCGCGCTTCCTCGGCGAAGCGCTCGCCCACGTTCTCGGTCTTCTCCAGCACCTCGCGCAGTGCGCGCATCACCTGCGCCTGCAGCGCACGCGGATCGGCCGGCTGGGCCTGCGTCGCGCCCGACAGGTTCAGGCGCGGCGCCGACGGCATCCGGTTGATCTCGGTCGTTCCGCACACCGGACATTCGACCAGCTTGCGGGACAACTGCGCTTCGAACTCATCGGCAGAAGCGAACCAGCCTTCGAACCGATGACCGTGCGGGCACTGTAAATCGAGGACCTTCATGCTGAATCAGGGCGTGTGACGAGTGTAGCGCAAAATGCGCTTTTGTGAACGATCGTGCTAAATCAGGATCGCGCGGCCGGACGCCGGCCGCGTCACCGGATTGTAACGCGGCGCCCCAGCCGCCGCTGACACGCGGTCAGGGCTTCTCGACCGGGCCGAGCGGCCAGGCGCCGGACAGCACCTTGTCGAGCCACATCGTGCCGATGATCGTCTTCACGTCGGTGATCTGGCCCGTGCGCACCCATTCCTGCAGGTCCGGCAGCGTCGCGGTGAAGGTTTCGAGGAATTCGCCTTCGTCGAGCTTGCGCTCGCCGGCCGTCAGCCCGCGCGCGAGATACAGGTCGATGAACTCGGTCGAATAGGAAATGATCGGGTGAATCCGGGCCAGGAACACGTATTCGCGTGCCGTGTAGCCGGTTTCCTCGCGCAGCTCGCGCACCGCGCAGGCAAGCGCGCCTTCGTTCGGATCGAGTTTGCCGGCCGGGAATTCGGCCATGACCTTGCCGATCGGATAGCGATACTGGCTTTCCATCAGCACGCGGCCGTCGTCGAACAGCGGGATCACCATCACCGCGCCCGGGTGCTGGACGTATTCGCGCGTGGCCTGCTTGCCGTCCGGCAGACGGACGGTATCGCGCTTCAACTTGAGGAACGAGCCTTCGAAAATCGCCTCGCTCTCGAGGCAGGTTTCGGTCAGTGCGGCGTCGTGATTGGGTAGTTCGGCCATCGGCGGCTCCAAGAATGAGCGCGACGGCCGAAGCCGTCAGCGTCGTTTGACGAGATACTGGAAGGTGAAGCCGGGGAACGCGAACACGACAAAGAGACTGAACGTGATCGCGTAGAACTGCCAGCCCTGTTCGAAGCGGTTGCCGGCGCGCGACTCGAGCCAGAAGCCGAGCGCACCGACGACGAAATACAGCACGATCAGCTCGCCGATCCGAACCCACGCGTTCTTTTTCGTCGTGCCGAACGGCACGACGGCGAAGAGGCGTTGGTTCAGGAACGGCAGGTTGGCGCAGACGAACGCCAACAGCACGATGAACCAGCCGGCTGCCGACATTACAGCGGCAGCGTGTGACGGATCGCCTGCAGGCAGGCCGTCAGCAGCGGGCTCGGGATCAGGCCGAGCACGACGACCGCAAGGCCGTTCAGCACGAGGATCGTGCGCTTGCAGAAATCGCCGGTGATCGGGGCCGAATCCTGAGGTGCATCGAAGTACATCAGCTTGACGATGCGCAGGTAGTAGAACGCGCCGAACAGCGACGTGATCACGGCCAGCACGGCCAGCCACGTGAGACCCGCGTTGACGGTCGCCTCGAGCACCGCGAGCTTCGCGTAGAAGCCGACGGTCGGCGGAATGCCGGCCAGCGAGAACATCATGACCATCATCACGAACGCGAACACCGGGCTGCGCTTGTTGAGACCCTTGAAGTCGTCGATCGTTTCGGCTTCGAAATCGCGGCGTGCGAGCAGCATCACCACGCCGAACGAGCCGAGCGTCGTGATCAGGTAGACGATCGCGTAGAACATCGCCGAGCTGTACGCGTTCGCCGGTGCGGCCGCGTCGCCCTTCACGATGCCGGCGAGCAGGCCCAGCAGCACGAAGCCCATGTTCGAGATCGCCGAGTACGCGAGCATCCGCTTGATGTTGCGCTGGACGATACCGGTGATGTTACCGACGATCAGCGACAGTGCAGCGAGGATCACGAGCGCGGTCTGCCAGTTCTGTGCGAGCGGCAGCAGGCCCATCACCAGGAAGCGCAGGCCCCACGCGAACGCGGCAACCTTCGGACCGCCGCCGACGAACAGCGTCATCGCGGTCGGTGCGCCCTGGTAGACGTCCGGCACCCACATGTGGAACGGCACGGCGCCGAGCTTGAACGCGATACCGGCGACGATGAAGATCACGCCGAACATCAGCACGGCTGCGTCGGTGTTGCCGCCGACCGCCTTGTACACCTCGCCCAGCTCGAGCGAGCCGGTCGCACCATAGAGCATCGAGATGCCGTACAGCACGAAGCCCGACGCGAGCGCGCCCAGCACGTAGTACTTCATCGCGGCTTCGCTCGACTGCGCGGCATCGCGGCGCAGCGCGATGATCGCGTACAGCGACAGCGACATCAGTTCGAGGCCGAGATACAGCGTCAGGAAGTTGTTGCCCGACACCATCACCAGCTGACCGAGCAGCGAGAACATGCCCAGCAGGAACACGTCGCCGCGGAACATGTCGCGGTCTTCGAGGTACTTGCGCGAATAGACGAGCGTGACCGCGAAGCCGATCGACACGACGGCCTTCATCATGCTCGCGAACGAGTCGACGACGATCATCCGCGAGAAGAAGTAGTACTGCTGCGGGTCCAGCGCCTGCACGGCGAACCACACGCCGGCGACGACCGACGAAACCACCGCGATCAGATAGGTCAGGCGGCGGCCGCCGGCACCGGTGAAGGTGTCGTTCAGCCATGCGACGACGACGGCGGCCATCACCAGCGCGTCAGGCAACAGGACATTCATAGGAGCGTTCATGATCTTGAGTTCCTCCGCTCGCGATTACTGGGCCAGCGGCAGCTTCGACTGCGCGACGTGGGAGAGGAGGTTTTCCACGGAAACGTGCATCACGTCGGTGAAAGGCTTCGGATACAGGCCCATCAGCATCGTGAACGCGGCGAGCACGGCCAGCATCACGAATTCGCGACGGCCGATGTCCTTCAGCTTGGCAACGTGATCGTTCGCGACCGCGCCGAAGTACACGCGCTTGTACATCCACAGCGTGTAGGCCGCGCCGAGGATCAGCGTGAATGCCGCGCCGAATGCGATCCAGAAGTTGTACTGGACGGCGGCGAGAATCACCATGAACTCGCCGACGAAACCCGAGGTACCCGGCAGGCCGCAGTTGGCCATCGAGAACAGCATCGCGAATGCCGCGAACTTCGGCATCACGTTCACGACGCCACCGTAATCGGCGATCTGGCGCGAGTGCAAGCGGTCGTACAGCACGCCGATGCACAGGAACATCGCGCCCGACACGAAGCCGTGCGAGATCATCTGGATGATCGCGCCTTCGACGCCGAGCTGGTTGAAGATGAAGAAGCCGAGCGTGACGAAGCCCATGTGCGCGATCGATGAATACGCGACCAGCTTCTTCATGTCGGACTGCACCATCGCGACGAGGCCGATGTAGATCACCGCGATCAGCGACAGCGTGATCACGACCGGTGCCAGGAAGTGGCTTGCGTCAGGCGTGATCGGCAGCGAGAAGCGCAGGAAACCGTACGCGCCGAGCTTCAGCATGATCGCTGCCAGCACGACCGAGCCGCCCGTCGGCGCTTCCACGTGCGCGTCCGGCAGCCAGGTGTGCACCGGCCACATCGGCACCTTCACCGCAAATGCGAGGAAGAACGCTATGAACAGCAGGATCTGCGGCGTCATCGCGATCTTGGCGTTCTGCCACGTCGCGAGGTCGAACGAATGCGTCTGCGTGTACAGGTAGATCAGCGCGACCAGCATCAGCAGCGAGCCGGCCAGCGTGTACAGGAAGAACTTGAACGCCGCATACACGCGGTTCGGGCCGCCCCACACGCCGATGATGATGTACATCGGGATCAGGGTCGCTTCGAAGAACACGTAGAACAGCAGGCCGTCGGCCGCCGAGAACACGCCGATCATGATCCCGGACAGGATCAGGAAAGCCGCGAGGTACTGCGCGACGTTCTCGGTAATCACTTCCCACGCGGCGATCACGACGATCACCGTGATCAGCGCGGTCAGCACGACGAACCACATCGAGATGCCGTCGACGCCGAGGTGGTACGAAATATCGAAGCGTTCGATCCACGTCGACTGCTCGACGAACTGCAGCGCAGCCGTGCTCGAGTCGAAGCCCGTGATCAGCGGGATCGTGACCGCAAGGCCGAGCAGCGAACCGATCAGCGCGATCCAGCGGGCCGTCCCCGGATTTTTGTCGTTACCCACCGCGAGCACGAGGAGGCCGAAAACGATCGGCAGCCAGATCGCGGTACTGAGAATCGGAAAAGCGTGCATTAGTGTTGTCCCCCCGCCTTATTTGCCGCCGAGCGTTACAAACAGGGTCAGGAGCCCCAGCATGCCGATGATCATGGCGAACGCGTAGTGATAGATGTAACCGGATTGGAGGAAGCGGATCACGCCGGCAAACCAGCCGATGAACCGGGCGCTGCCGTTGACGAGGCCGTCGATCACGACGACGTCGCCTTCCTTCCACAGGCCGCGGCCGATCGCCACCGAACCACGGGCGAACACCACTTCGTTGATCTTGTCCATGTAGTACTTGTTGTCCAGCAGCGTGTAGATCGGACCGAACGCGCGGCGGATCGACGCCGGCAGATCCGGACGCTTCAGGTACAGGAACCACGCGACGACGATACCCGCGAGCGCCAGCCACACCGGCAGGCCCGACACCGAGTGCAGGCCCATGCCGACCCAACCGTGGAACTCTTCGGCCATCTCCGACAGGGCCGGATGGTTCGCGCCGATGAAGATCACCTTGTCGAACGCGACGCCGTGCTGGAAGAAGTCGCCAAACAGCATCGGGCCGACCGCGATCGCACCGATGATGATCGACGGAATCGCCAGCAGGACCAGCGGCACCCACACGACCCACGGGGTCTCGTGCGGCTCGTGCGCGTGGTCGTCATGACCGTGGCCGTGATCGTGGCCGTGATCGTCATGACCGTGCGCAGTTGCCATGCCCATCGGCGATTCCGGATGCTTCGGCTTGCGGAAGCGCTCTTCGCCGTGGAACACCAGGAAGTACATGCGGAACGAGTACAGCGCCGTGACGAACACGCTCGCGACGACCGCGAAGTACGCGAAGCCCGAACCCGGCAGGTGCGACAGCTTCACCGCGTCGATGATCGAGTCCTTCGAGTAGAAGCCCGAGAAGAACGGCGTACCGATCAGCGCCAGCGAACCGACGAGCGACGTGATCCACGTGATCGGCATGTACTTGCGCAGGCCGCCCATGTTGCGCATGTCCTGGTCGTGGTGCATGCCCATGATCACCGAACCGGCGCCGAGGAACAGCAGTGCCTTGAAGAACGCGTGCGTCATCAGGTGGAACACGGCGACCGGGTAGGCGGACACGCCGAGCGCGACGGTCATGTAGCCGAGCTGCGACAGCGTCGAGTACGCGACGACCCGCTTGATGTCGTTCTGGACGATCCCGAGGAAGCCCATGAACAGTGCCGTGATCGCGCCGATCACCGTGATGAACGACAGCGCGGTATCCGACAGCTCGAACAGCGGCGACATGCGCGACACCATGAAGATGCCGGCCGTCACCATCGTCGCCGCGTGAATCAGCGCCGAGATCGGGGTCGGGCCTTCCATCGAGTCAGGCAGCCACACGTGCAGCGGGAACTGCGCCGACTTGCCCATCGCGCCGATGAACAGGCAGATACAGGCAACGGTCAGCAGGCCCCAGTCGGTGCCCGGGAAGTGCAGGCTCGCCAGTTCGGCGCGCTTCGCGAACACTTCGCCGTAGTTCATCGAACCCGCGAACGCGAGCAGCAGGCCGATACCCAGCAGGAAGCCGAAGTCGCCCACGCGGTTCACGAGGAACGCCTTCATGTTCGCGTAGATCGCGCTCTCACGCGTGAAGTAGAAGCCGATCAGCAGGTACGACACCAGACCCACCGCTTCCCAGCCGAAGAACAGCTGCAGGAAGTTGTTGCTCATCACGAGCATCAGCATCGAGAACGTGAACAGCGAGATGTACGAGAAGAAGCGCTGGTAGCCGTCTTCTTCCGCCATGTAGCCGATCGTGTACACGTGCACCATCAGCGAGACGAAGGTCACGACGACCATCATCATCGCGGTCAGCGAATCGACGAGGAAGCCGACTTCGAGTTTCAGCGAGCCGACGTTCATCCATTCATAGACGGTCGCGTTGAAGCTTGCGCCGCCCATCACGTCGAAGAAGACTTTCGCCGACAGGAGGAACGCGATCATTACGCCGAGGATCGTGATCCGGTGTGCGCCCTTGCGCCCGACTGCGTTCCCGAACAGCCCCGCAATCAGCGAGCCGGCCAGCGGAGCGAGCGGAATCGCCAGCAGCAGGTTTTCATTGAGTGTCGTTGACATAACAGCGTTGCCTGAAATTAACCTTTGAGCTGATCGAGATCCTCGACATTGATCGTGTCGAGCTTACGGAACAGGGTCACCAGAATCGCAAGACCGATCGCGGCTTCCGCTGCGGCGACGGTCAGCACGAAGAACACGAAGATCTGGCCGTGCACGTCGCCGAGGTAATGCGAAAACGCGACGAAGTTGGTGTTCACCGCCAGCAGCATCAGTTCGATCGCCATCAGGATGATGATGATGTTGCGGCGGTTCAGGAAGATCCCGACGATCGCGATCGCAAAGAGGATCGCGCCGAGCACGAGGTAATGAGCAAGAGTCAGCATGGTTTTCCTTTCCTCCGCTTAGCCGTTGGTGCTCGAACCGGCTTCGCTCTGCGCCGTTTCCGGCTGCGGCTTTTCCGCTTCCATCTTCACAAGGCGCACGCGGTCGTCGCGGCGCACCTTGACCTGATCCGACACGCGCTGGCGCTTGCTGTCCTTGCCCTTGCGCTCGGTCAGCCCGATTGCGGCGATGATCGCGACCAGCAGCACCAGGCCGGCGATTTCAAACGCGAAGATGTAGTCGGTGTAGATCACCTTGCCGATCAGTCGCGTGTTCGACCAGTCGGCCATCGCGCCCGTCGCCATTGCGTGCACCGTGTGCGTGTCGCCGTAGCCGCGCCACAGGATCAGCGCGGTCTCGACCACGATGATCGCGCCGACGACCGTTGCCATCGGCACGAAGCGCTTGAAGTCGCGACGCAGGTAATCGATGTTGATGTCCAGCATCATCACGACGAACAGGAACAGCACCATCACGGCGCCCACGTACACCAGCACCAGCAGGATCGCGAGGAACTCCGCTTCCAGCAGCATCCAGATCGCGGCGGCGTTGAAGAACGCCAGCACAAGGAAAAGCGCAGACGCCACCGGGTTGCGCGAAGTGATCACCTTCAGCCCTGATACCACCAGGAGCAGCGCGAAGATGTAGAACAGTACGGTCGTGAATTCCATGATTACCGGTTCATCGTTAGGCCATAGTCAGGCGCGGCTTGCGGGACGCTCTCGCGTGCCGCACCCGTCGCGGCGGCTGGCCCGTTCATGCCGGGCCGGCACTGCAAACACAATCAACGATACGGCGCGTCGGCAGCCTTCGCCGCAGCGATGTCCTTCTCGTAGCGATCGCCCACCGCGAGCAGCATATCCTTCGTGAAATACAGGTCGCCGCGCTTTTCGCCGTGGTACTCGAGAATCTGCGTCTCGACGATCGAATCGACCGGGCAGCTTTCTTCGCAGAAACCGCAGAAGATGCACTTCGTCAGGTCGATGTCGTAGCGCGTCGTGCGGCGCGTGTTGTCCGCGCGCGTTTCCGATTCGATCGTGATCGCCATTGCGGGGCACACGGCCTCGCAGAGCTTGCACGCGATGCAGCGCTCTTCGCCGTTTTCATAGCGGCGCAGCGCGTGCAGCCCGCGAAAACGCGGCGAGATCGGGGTCTTCTCTTCCGGGAACTGCACGGTGAACTTGCGCCGGAACGTGTAACGACCGGTCAGCGCGAGCCCCTTCAGCAGCTCCGTCAGGAAGAAGGTCTTAAAGAAGTGTTGGATTGCCGTCATGATTTCGTCCGATCTTTACTTCACCCAGATGTTGAGCGGCGACATCATCCAGAAGCCGACCACGACCACCCAGATCACCGTGACGGGCAGGAACACCTTCCAGCCCAGACGCATGATCTGGTCGTAACGGTAGCGCGGGAACGTCGCGCGCACCCAGATGAACACCGACAGCAGCGCGAATACCTTCAGCACCAGCCAGAAGATGCCCGGAATGAACGACAGGAATTCGAACGGTGCATCCCAGCCACCGAGGAACAGCGTCGCAGCCAGCGCCGAGATCACGATCATGTTGATGTACTCGGCGAGAAAGAACAGCGCGAACGCCATACCCGAGTAATCGATCATGTGACCCGCGACGATCTCCGACTCCCCTTCCACCACGTCGAACGGGTGGCGGTTCGTTTCGGCGATGCCCGAGATGAAGTAGACGACGAACGCCGGCAGCAGCGGCAGCCAGTTCCACGACAGGAAGTTCACCCCGTGGCCGGCGAAAAAGCCATGCTGCTGCGAATTGACGATTTCCGACATGTTCAGGCTGCCGGCCGTCATCAGCACGAGCACGAGCGCGAAGCCCATCGAGATTTCGTACGAGACCATCTGCGCCGCGGCACGCATCGCACCGAGGAATGCGTACTTCGAGTTCGACGCCCAGCCTGCGAGGATCACCGCATACACGCCGATCGACGAGATCGCCATCGCGTACAGCAGGCCCGCGTTGATGTTCGCGAGCACGGCCTTGGCCTGGAACGGGATCACGGCCCACACGGCGAACGCCGGCACGACGGTCATGACCGGCGCGATCAGGTACAGCCAGCGGCTGGCGGCGCTCGGCTGAATCACTTCCTTCAGCAGCAGCTTCAGCACGTCGGCGATCGGCTGCAGCAAGCCGCCGGGGCCGACGCGGTTCGGGCCGAGACGTACGTGCATCCAGCCAATCAGCTTGCGTTCCCACAGAATCAGGTATGCAACGCACAGCAGGATGACGACGGAGACGACGAGGATGCGCACGATGGCCCACACCGTCGGCCACGCGACGCCGAGAAGCTGGGCGCCGCCCGCGTTGATCGTATCGAACAAGCTCATTTACGCCTTCTCCACCACCAGTTCACCGGACAGGCTGCCGAGCGCTGCGCCGGCAGGCGTTGCCGCCGACACGCGAACGACCGTCTCCGCAAGATTCGCGTCGCGCACGGCCGGCAACTGCACCGCACGCTCGCCCTGGCGCACGCGCACCGCGTCGCCTTCCTTCAAGCCCAGCTTGTCGAACAGCGCGGCCGGCAGGGCTGCGGCATTCGCCACCTTCGCGGCGGCCGTCAGGTGCAGCGCACCTGCGCGGCGCACGAGTGCGTCGGCATGATAGATCGGCACGTCGGCGAGGCGCTCGAAGCTGCCGTTCGCGGCAGCCGCCGCGACGCGCGCCGGTGCGACCGACGCCTGGTTCGACAGGCGGCTCGCGACGCCTGCGTCGCCGAGCGCCGCGACACGCACATCCTCGGCCGTCTCGTATTCGAAGTTCGGCAGGCCGAGCAGGCTGCCGAGCACGCGCAGCACCTTCCATGCCGGACGCGTGTCGCCCAGCGGGCGCACGACGCCGTTGAAGCTCTGCACCGAGCCTTCCGCGTTCACGTACGTACCGGCCGTTTCCGTGAACGGAGCGATCGGCAGCAGCACGTCGGCGTAATCGAGGCCGTGCTTGAACGGCGACATCACGACGACCATTTCAGCCTGGTTCAGCGCGGCAAGCGCCTGCGCCGGATCGGCCGTGTCGAATTCCGGTTCGACGTTCAGCAGCACGTAGCCCTTGCGCGGCTGCGCGAACGCTTCGCGTGCGTTCAGGCCGCCTTCGCCCGGCAGTGCGTTGACGACGTGCGCGCCGACCGTGTTCGCCGCTTCCGTCAGGAAGCCGAACGTGGCGCCGGTGTTCTCGGCGATCCACTGTGCGATGGCGTGCAGCTTCGCGAATTGCGGGTGACGGACGGCCACGTTGCCGAGCAGCACTGCGCGACGTTCGCCGTTCGCGAGCGACTGGGCGACTGCCTGGGCAGCCGGCGAAGCCGTGACGCCCGCGAGCGTGTCCGGCAGCGCGACGCCGCGCATTTGCGCGACGGCTGCGGCCACACCGGCCAGTTCGTCGAGCCATGCCGACGGCGCGGCGACGATGCGCTGCGCGGTCGGGATCAGCGAATCGTCGGCGGTCGCGTGCAGGAAGTGCAGCTTCGCGCCGTTCTTCGCGGCCTGACGCAGGCGCGCGGCGAACAGCGGGTGGTCGCGGCGCAGGAACGAACCGACGACGAACGCGGCATTCACGTTCGACAGGTCGGCGATCGGCATGCCGAGCCACGGTGCACCCTGGACCGGCGCCGAGAAATCCTGCTGGCGCAGACGGAAGTCGACGTTCGGCGTCTTCAGTTCGTTGGCAAGCTGCTTCACGAGGAACAGCTCTTCAGCGGTGCTGTGCGCGCTCGCGAGCATCGCCAGCGCGTTCGCGCCGTGATCCGCGGCGATGCCCTTCAGGCCCTTCGCGACATATTCGAGTGCGGTCTGCCAGTCGGTTTCGATCCACTGGCCGCCCTGCTTCAGCATCGGCTTCGTCAGGCGCTCTTCGCTGTTCAGGCCTTCGTACGAGAAACGATCCTTGTCCGAGATCCAGCATTCGTTGATCGCTTCGTTCTCGAACGGCAGCACGCGCATCACGCGGTTGTTCTTCACCTGCACGACGAGGTTCGCGCCGACGGAATCGTGCGGGCTCACCGACTTGCGGCGCGACAGTTCCCAGGTACGTGCGCTGTAGCGGAACGGCTTGCTGGTCAGCGCGCCGACCGGGCACAGGTCGATCATGTTGCCCGACAGTTCGGAGTCGACCGTCTTGCCGACGAACGTCGTGATTTCCGAGTGCTCGCCACGACCCAGCATGCCGAGCTCCATCACGCCGGCGACTTCCTGGCCGAAGCGGACGCAGCGCGTGCAGTGGATGCAGCGCGACATTTCTTCCATCGAGATCAGCGGGCCCACGTTCTTGTGGAACACCACGCGCTTCTCTTCCGAGTAGCGCGACGACGACTTGCCGTAGCCGACCGCCAGATCCTGCAGCTGGCATTCGCCGCCCTGATCGCAGATCGGGCAGTCGAGCGGGTGGTTGATGAGGAGGAATTCCATCACCGACTGCTGGGCCTTCACGGCCTTGTCGGACTGCGTGTGCACGATCATGCCGGCCGACACGGGCGTCGCGCAGGCAGGCACGGCCTTCGGCATCTTCTCGACTTCGACGAGACACATCCGGCAGTTGGCCGCGACCGACAGTTTCTTGTGATAGCAGAAGTGAGGAATGTACGTATCCGCCTTGTGCGCAGCCTGGATCACCATGCTGCCTTCGGGCACCTCGACCTTCTTGCCGTCTATTTCAAGTTCAACCATGATGGTGAATGGTCCTTAACCTATTTCCGCCCGTTCGCGCCTTCGCCCGACCGTGCGCTCAAATTCCGCAACCGGGTGATTCGCTTCAGGCTGCCGCCGCGTGCGCATGGCCGCCGACCATGCAGTGCTTGTGCTCGACGTGGTACGCGAATTCGTCCCAGTAATGCTTGAGCATCCCGCGAACCGGCATCGCCGCCGCATCGCCGAGCGCGCAGATCGTGCGGCCCATGATGTTCTCGGCAACCGAGTTCAGCAGGTCCAGATCTTCCTGGCGCCCTTCGCCGTGCTCGATACGATTCACGACGCGATACAGCCAGCCGGTGCCCTCGCGGCACGGCGTGCACTGGCCGCACGATTCCTCGTAGTAGAAGTACGACAGGCGCAGCAGCGAACGCACCATGCAGCGCGTCTCGTCCATCACGATCACCGCGCCGGAACCGAGCATCGAGCCCGCCTTCGCGATCGCGTCGTAATCGAGATCGGTCTGCATCATGATGTCGCCCGGGATCACCGGCGCCGACGAACCGCCCGGAATCACGGCCTTGATCTTGCGACCGCCGCGCATCCCGCCTGCCAGCTCCATCAGCGTCGCGAACGGCGTGCCGAGCGGCACTTCATAGTTGCCCGGACGTTCGACGTCGCCCGACACCGAGAAAATCTTCGTGCCGCCGTTGTTCGGCTTGCCGATCTCGAGGTAATTCTGCGGCCCGATCGACAACAGGAACGGCACCGCGGCGAACGTCTCGGTGTTGTTGATCGTGGTCGGCTTGCCGTACACGCCGAAGCTCGCCGGGAACGGCGGCTTGAAGCGCGGCTGGCCCTTCTTGCCCTCGAGCGACTCGAGCAGTGCCGTTTCCTCGCCGCAGATGTACGCGCCGTAACCGTGGTGCGCGTGCAGCTGGAACGAGAATTCCGAGCCCATGATGTTGTCGCCGAGGAAACCCGCGGCACGCGCTTCATCGAGCGCGGCCTCGAAGCGTCGATACACTTCGAAGATTTCGCCGTGGATGTAGTTGTAGCCGACGGTGATGCCCATCGCGTATGCGCCGATGGCCATGCCTTCGATCAGCGCGTGCGGATTCCAGCGCAGGATGTCGCGATCCTTGAACGTGCCCGGCTCGCCTTCGTCCGAGTTGCAGACGAGGTACTTCTGCCCCGGGAACTGACGCGGCATGAAGCTCCACTTCAGGCCGGTCGGGAAGCCCGCACCGCCACGGCCACGCAGGCCCGACGCCTTCACGTCGGCAATCACCTGCTCGGGGGTAATCTTTTCTTCGAGAATGCGGCGCAGCTGCTTGTAGCCGCCGCGCGCAACGTAGTCTTCGAGATGCCAGTTCTCGCCGTTCAGACCAGCAAGGATCAGCGGTTTGATGTGACGGTCGTGGAGGGACGTCATTTCGAAAGCTCCTCAAGCAGCTGGTCGATCTTCTCGCGGCTCATGAAGCTGCACATTCTGTGATTGTTCACCAGCAGCACCGGCGCATCGCCGCACGAGCCCATGCATTCGCCTTCCTTCAGCGTGAACTTGCCGTCGGGCGTGGTCTCGCCGAAGCCGATGCCCAGCTTCTGTTTCAGGTAGTCGGCCGTCGCTTCGGCGCCGCCATGCGGACCGAGCTGGCACGGGAGGTTCGTGCAGAGCGTGATCTTGTGCTTGCCGACCGGTTTGAGCTCGTACATCGTGTAGAACGTCGCGACTTCCTGCACGGCGACGGCCGGCATGCCGAGATAGTCCGCGACGAACTGCATCAGTTCGGGCGACAGCCAGCCGTGCTCTTCTTGAGCCACGGCCAACGCCGACATCACGGCGGACTGTTTCTGATCGGCGGGATACTTCGTCAACGCTCGATCGATTTCCTTCAGGCCTTCAGCTGAGATCATTTTCAGACACGACTCTTTCAATTCCTACCGAACGAACAACCTGCCGCACTGCTGTGCAAGGACGGCAGACCTGGCGCTCACTGTTGACAGCTTGCGAAGCCGCGCCGGTTCGGCGCATACCGCATGTGACTTCGCGTGTGACTGACTGCTCGCCGCCCGCTCGCGCGGACGGCGCAACCATTAGCGATCGATTTCGCCGAACACGATGTCCTGCGTACCGATGATCGTGACGGCGTCGGCAATCATGTGACCGCGCGCCATTTCGTCGAGCGACGCGAGGTGCGCGAAGCCCGGAGCGCGAATCTTGAGGCGATACGGCTTGTTGGCACCATCCGACACCAGATAGATGCCGAATTCGCCCTTCGGATGCTCGACTGCTGCGTACGCCTCGCCTTCCGGCACGTGAAAACCTTCGGTGAAGAGCTTGAAGTGGTGAATCAAGTCTTCCATGTTGGTCTTCATGCCGACGCGCGACGGCGGTGCAACCTTGTGATTGTCGGTCATCACCGGGCCCGGATTCTTGCGGAGCCACTCAATACACTGTTTCGCGATGCGGATCGACTGGCGCATTTCTTCGACGCGCACCAGATAGCGGTCGTAGCAATCGCCGTTCACGCCGACCGGCACGTCGAAATCCATGCGATCGTACACTTCGTACGGCTGCTTCTTGCGCAAGTCCCATGCGATGCCCGAGCCGCGCAGCATCGGGCCCGTCAGGCCCATCTGCAGCGCACGTTCGGGGCTGACCACGCCGATCCCGACCAGGCGCTGTTTCCAGATCCGGTTGTCGGTCAGCAGCGTTTCGTATTCGTCGACGCACTTTGGGAAGCGCGTGAAGAAGTCGTCGATGAAGTCGAGCACCGAGCCGCTGCGCGCTTCGTTCATCTTCGCGAGCGCCTTCTCGTTGCGAATCTTCGACGCCTTGTATTGCGGCATTGCGTCAGGCAGGTCGCGGTAGACGCCGCCCGGACGATAGTACGCCGCGTGCATCCGGGCACCGGACACCGCTTCGTACACGTCCATCAGGTCTTCGCGCTCGCGGAATGCGTACAGGAACACGGCCATCGCGCCGACGTCGAGCGCGTGTGCGCCGATCCACATCAGGTGGTTCAGCACGCGCGTGATCTCGTCGAACAGCACGCGGATGTATTGCGCGCGCTCCGGCACGTCGATGCCGAGCAGCTTTTCGATCGCGAGCACATAGCCGTGCTCGTTGACCATCATCGACACGTAGTCGAGACGATCCATGTACGGCACGGACTGGATGAAGGTCTTGGATTCCGCGAGCTTTTCCGTCGCGCGGTGCAGCAGGCCGATGTGCGGATCGGCACGCTGGATGACTTCGCCGTCGAGCTCGAGCACGAGGCGCAGCACGCCGTGCGCTGCCGGGTGCTGCGGGCCGAAGTTGAGCGTGTAGTTCTTGATTTCTGCCATGACGCCCCCTTAATGTTTCAGACCGCCATAGCGATCCTCGCGGATCACGCGCGGCGTGATTTCGCGCGGCTCGATCGTCACCGGCTGGTAGACCACTCGCTTCTCTTCCGGGTCGTAACGCATTTCGACATAGCCCGACACCGGGAAGTCCTTGCGGAACGGGTGACCGATGAAGCCGTAGTCGGTGAGGATGCGGCGCAGGTCGGGGTGACCTTCGAACACGATGCCGTACAGGTCGAACGCTTCGCGCTCGTACCAGTTCGCGGAAGTCCAGATGTCGACCAGCGATGCCACGATCGGCAGATCGTCGTCCGGCGCGAATGCGCGCAGGCGCAGGCGCCAGTTGTTCGTGACCGACAGCAGGTGCGACACGGCCGCGAAACGCGGGCCGTCGTAGGCGCCGTCGCCGAAGGTCTGGTAGTCGACGCCGCACAGGTCGATCAGTTGCTCGAAACGGAGCTTCGGATCGTCGCGCAGCATCTTTGCGACTTCGAGGTAATCGCTCGCCTTCACGACGAGCGTCAGTTCACCGATCGCTTCGGTGAGGCTCACCACGCGCGCGCCGAGCGCGGCTTCGAGGTTTGCCTTGAGGGTCTCGATTTTGCTTGCCATATTGAGGGGACGCTCGGGGCTTTATTGACGGGCGATGGTGTTGGTGCGGCGGATCTTCGCCTGCAGCTGGATCACGCCGTAGACCAGCGCCTCGGCCGTGGGCGGGCAGCCCGGCACGTAGACGTCGACCGGCACGATCCGGTCACAGCCGCGGACCACCGAGTACGAGTAGTGGTAGTAGCCACCGCCGTTCGCGCACGACCCCATCGAGATCACCCAGCGCGGCTCGGCCATCTGGTCATACACGCGGCGCAGGGCTGGCGCCATCTTGTTGCACAGCGTGCCGGCGACGATCATCACGTCCGACTGACGCGGGCTCGGGCGGAACACGACCCCGAACCGGTCCAGGTCGTAACGGGCCGCGCCCGCATGCATCATCTCGACGGCGCAACACGCGAGCCCGAACGTCATCGGCCACAGCGAGCCGGTACGCGTCCAGTTGATCAGCTTGTCAGCCGTCGTGGTGACAAACCCTTCCTTCAAGACCCCTTCGATACTCATTTGCTTTCCACTCCAGACGAGCGGCCCAGCGTGGCCGCCCATGCAAACCGGCGATTAACCCATCACTCCCAGTCGAGGCCGCCTTTCTTCCAGATATAGGCAAAGCCCAGCAGGAATTCGAGCAGAAAAATCATCATTGCGATGAAACCCGGCCAGCCGATATCCCGGAGCGCGACGCCCCACGGAAACAGGAATGCGGTTTCGAGATCGAAGATGATGAACAGGATGGCGACGAGGTAGTACCGGACGTCGAATTTCATCCGGGCGTCTTCAAAGGCTTCGAAGCCGCACTCGTACGGTGCGTTCTTCTCGACGTCCGGCTTGTTGGGACCAAGGAGCTTGCCGATACTGACCAGCGCTATACCTAAACCAGTGCCCACGAGGAGGAACAACAAGACGGGGTAATAGGCTGCGAGGTTCAAGGCAATCCTCTATCGGTTGGTTCTGAGCGTCCGGAGAATACCACTTCCGGCGGAAGGAATCATTTCGGAGTGCATTCGATCGCAAGACAATTGCAAGCACACCCCAGAAATGAAAAATGCCAGCCACTAGAAGCGGCTGGCATTGAGTAACTTTGGTGCCGACGGCGAGACTCGAACTCGCACAGCTTTCGCCACTACCCCCTCAAGATAGCGTGTCTACCAATTTCACCACGTCGGCACTGCATGCAACTCGGGTCGTGTTGCTTGTTTCCCGCGAATCGCTTCAAGAATTAAATTCTAACCCGAGTTCCAGATTTGTTCAACGCACAAACGCAAAAAAATTAACTTTTTATTTCGGGACGTCCTGGCCCGGCGCACTCGCAGCCGAACCCGCTGCAGCGGATGCAGCAACGGCCGGAGCCGACGCTGCAGGCGCCGATGCCGGTGCGGTCGCTGCCGCGCCGAGCACGCCTGCCGACGGCGTCGACTTGTACGAGCCGAGGTACGTCAGCGCGAGCGTCGCGACGAAGAAGATCGTCGCGAGAATGCCCGTCGTGCGCGACAGGAAGTTCGCGGACCCCGTCGCACCGAACAGGCTGCCCGACGCGCCGCTACCGAATGCAGCGCCCATGTCGGCACCCTTGCCGTGCTGCAGCAGCACGAGCCCGATCACACCGAATGCAGACAGCACCTGCACGACAATAATCAGCGTCTTGAATAACAGCATCACACCCACCCGATTGGATCAGGCAACCGGACCGACCGGCCGCCATCATGGTTCAATTCGACCCCGGACCGCTCAACGCGCAGCCCGGCAGATCGCCAGAAAATCTTCCGCCTTCAGCGACGCGCCGCCGATCAGGCCGCCGTCGATGTCCGGCTGCGAGAACAGCTCTTCCGCGTTGTCCGGCTTCACGCTGCCGCCGTACAGTACCGATACGTCCGCCGCCCCCTTCGCCGCGAGACGCGCACGCAGGAATGCGTGAACGTCCTGCGCCTGCGCCGACGTCGCGCTCTTGCCCGTGCCGATCGCCCAGACCGGCTCGTACGCGACGACGATGCGTGCCGCTTCGTCAGCCGTCAGCACGGCCAGCACGGCGTCGAGCTGGGCACCGACCACCTGCTCGGTCGACCCCGCTTCACGCTCGTCGAGCGTTTCGCCGACGCACACGACGGGCGTGAGGCCTGCCGCAAGCGCACGCTGCGCTTTCGCCGCGACCGTCTCGTTACGCTCGCCGTGATAGGCGCGACGCTCCGAGTGACCGACGATCGCATACCGCGCGCCGAACTCCGCCACCATCGCAGCCGCCACCTCACCGGTGAACGCGCCTTGCTCGTGCGCGGACACGTCCTGCGCGCCGAACCCGACACGGCCGCCGCCGAGTTGCGCCTGAACCTGCGCGAGATACGGGAACGGCACGCACACGCCGATCGACGTCTCGGCCGCCACCGCACCGGCGCCCTGCACCACTTCGTTCAGCAACGTCTGGTTGCCGGCCAGCCGGCCGTGCATCTTCCAGTTACCGATCACTCGCTTTGTTCGTTGTTTCGACATCGTGTCTGTCTCGTCACTATCGTGTCATTAACGTACCGGGAACCGGCCGCCTAGTTTGATCTGGCGAAGCAAACCCGCGATTTTACTGCGCGCGGCTTGAACCGGTCAAACCGCGCATGTCAAGCGCCGTCGCGCGGGCGTTACGCGTTCGCGCCCCAATCGAGCACGATCTTGCCGATATGCTCGCCGCCCTCCATCAGCGCATGCGCCTGCGCGGCCTCGCCGGCCGGCAGCACACGGTAGATGACAGGCTTGATGCGACCGTCGGCCAGCAGCGGCCACACCCGCGCCTTCAACTGCGCGGCGATGCGCGCCTTGAACTCGATCGGGCGCGGGCGCAGCGTCGAGCCCGTCACCGTGAGCCGGCGGCGCAGGATCTCGTTCAGGTTGACCTCGGCCTTCGCGCCGCCGAGCAGCGCGATCAGCACGAGGCGGCCACCATCCGCGAGCGCGGACAGTTCGCGCGGCACGTACGAACCCGCGACCATGTCGAGAATCACGTCGACGCCGCGATCGTGCGTCAGCGACTTGACGACCTCGACGAAGTCCTCGGTCTTGTAGTTGATCGCACGCTCGGCGCCGAGCGCCTCGCATGCGCGGCATTTGTCGGCATTCCCGGCCGTGGCGAACACGCGGAAGCCGAGCGCGTGCGCGATCTGGATCGCCGTCACGCCGATTCCGCTCGAGCCACCCTGCACGAGCAGCGTTTCCTGCTCGCCGCCCTCGCCCGCGCCGAGCAGCGCACGGTCGAACACGTTGCTCCACACCGTGAAGAACGTTTCGGGCAACGACGCGGCTTCGATATCGGTCAGCCCGGCGGGCACCGGCAGGCATTGCGGCAGCGGCGCGACCGCATATTCTGCGTAGCCGCCGCCTGCGAGCAGCGCACACACGCGATCGCCGAGCTTCAGGCCGAACGGGTTCAACGCGGCATCCGACAGGTCGCCGCCGACGATCTCGCCCGCGACCTCGAGGCCCGGCAGATCCGACGCGCCCGGCGGCGGCGCATAGGCGCCCTTGCGCTGGAATACGTCCGGCCGGTTCACGCCGGAAGCCGCCACCTTGATCAGCACTTCGCCGCGCTGCGGCTCGGGGCGCGGACGCTCCGCGAGCTTCAGCACGTCGGGAGCGCCGAATTCGGTGATTTCGATGGCTTTCATGGGGGTTGCTCCAGGATCGGAATCGGGTGGCCCGCCCGTGCGCGGCACGAGCGCCTCGCCGGCGCTGCTGCGCCGCACAACGATGCTACAGAAAAAACGGCCGGCGCGCTTTCGCACTGCCGGCCGTTTTCACGCCTGTCCGCTTACTGCTGCGGCGGCGTATCCGACTGCGACGACGCCGCTGCTTCGTTCAGCAGCGCCTTCGCCGACAGACGCACACGACCCTTCTCGTCCGTCTGGATCACCTTGACCTTGACCTGCTGGCCTTCCTTCAGGTAGTCGTTGATGTCCTTCACGCGCTCGTTGACGATTTCCGAGATGTGCAGCAGGCCGTCCTTGCCCGGCAGCAGGTTCACGATCGCGCCGAAATCGAGCAGCTTGAGCACCGTGCCTTCGTACACCTGGCCGACTTCGATCTCGGCCGTGATTTGCTCGATGCGCTTCTTCGCTTCCGCCATGCCTTCGCTGTTCGTGCTCGCGATCGTCACGACGCCGTCATCCGAGATGTCGATGGTCGTACCCGTTTCTTCCGTCAGCGCGCGGATCACCGAACCGCCCTTGCCGATCACGTCCCGGATCTTTTCCGGGTTGATCTTGATCGTGATCATGCGCGGCGCGAATTCCGACAGTTGCGTGTTCGCACCCGAGACCGCCGACGTCATCTTGCCGAGGATGTGCATGCGGCCTTCCTTCGCCTGCGCGAGCGCGACCTGCATGATTTCCTTCGTGATGCCCTGGATCTTGATGTCCATCTGCAGTGCCGTCACGCCTTGTTCCGTGCCGGCCACCTTGAAATCCATGTCGCCGAGGTGGTCTTCATCGCCGAGGATGTCGGTCAGCACCGCGAACTTGTTGCCTTCGAGGATCAGGCCCATCGCGATACCCGCGACGTGCGCCTTCATCGGCACGCCGGCATCCATCAGCGCGAGGCAGCCGCCGCACACCGATGCCATCGACGACGAACCGTTCGATTCGGTGATTTCCGACACGACGCGGATCGAGTAGCCGAACTCGTCGGCGCTCGGCAGGCACTTGACCAGCGCGCGTTTCGCGAGACGGCCGTGGCCGATTTCGCGACGCTTCGGCGAGCCGACGCGGCCCGTTTCGCCGGTCGCGAACGGGGGCATGTTGTAGTGGAGCATGAAGCGCTCGCGGTATTCGCCTTCGAGCGCGTCGATGATCTGCTCGTCACCCTTCGTGCCGAGCGTCGCGACGACCAGCGCCTGCGTTTCGCCACGCGTGAACAGCGCCGAACCGTGGGTGCGCGGCAGCACGCCGGTGCGGATCTCGATCGGACGCACGGTGCGCGTGTCGCGACCGTCGATGCGCGGCTCGCCGTTCAGGATCTGCGAGCGGACGATCTTCGCTTCGATGTCGAACAGGACGTTGCCGACGGTGGCCTTGTCGGCTGCAACCGTGCCGGCTGCCAGCGCGTCTGCCTCGAGCTTCGCCGAGGTCGCCGCGTAGACTTCCTTCAGCTTCGTCGAGCGTGCTTGCTTGTCGCGCAACTGGTAAGCGGCGAGCAGATCGCCGTGCGCCAGTTCCGTCACGCGCGCGATCAGCGCTTCGTTCTTCGGTGCCGGCTGCCAGTCCCACTCGGGCTTGCCGCCTTCGCGCACGAGTTCGTGAATCGCGTCGATCGCCGTCTGCATCTGCTCGTGGCCGAACACGACCGCGCCCAGCATCACGTCTTCCGGCAGCTGGTCGGCTTCCGATTCGACCATCAGCACCGCACGCTCCGTACCGGCCACGACGAGGTCGAGGCTCGATGCCTTGAGCTGGTCACGCGTCGGGTTCAGCACGTAAGCGTTGTCGATGTAGGCAACGCGCGCGGCACCGACCGGGCCGTTGAACGGCAGGCCCGACACGGCGAGCGCAGCCGATGCGCCGATCAGCGCGGGGATGTCCGCCGGGATTTCCGGGTTCACGGACAGCACGTGGATCACGACCTGGACTTCGTTGTAGAAGCCTTCCGGGAACAGCGGGCGCAGCGGACGGTCGATCAGGCGCGACGTCAGCGTCTCGTGCTCCGACGGGCGGCCTTCGCGACGGAAGAAGCCGCCGGGGATCTTGCCGGCCGAGTAGGTCTTTTCGAGGTAATCGACGGTCAGCGGGAAGAAATCCTGACCCGGCTTCGCCGACTTCGCGCCGACGACGGTTGCCAGCACGACGGTGTCTTCCACGTCGACGATCACGGCACCGCTCGCCTGGCGGGCGACTTCACCGGTTTCGAGGCGCACCTTGTGCTGGCCCCATTGAAATTCCTTCACGACCTTGTTGAACATGGACATGGTTGCTCCTTTGAATTCATTCATTTCATTCGCCACCCGGGCCATCCCGCGCGGCGGCGTCCCGACCGAATCACCCGGAGCAAGGTGTGTTTTTTATGCCATTCCAGCGCGGCGCTCGTCGAGCAACGCGCTGGAATGACACAAATCCCGACCCCGGCATCAGCCGTTCCGGCAGCCCGGCAACCGTGCGCCGGACAACCTGCGGTGCGTGTGACGCTACGCACCGTGCAAAAACAAAATGCCTGCATCAGCGGACTGACACAGGCATCTTGCTGGCGGCAATCGCCTCGATTACTTACGCAGACCCAGCTTCTCGATCAGCGCGCGGTAACGGTCGGCATCCTTACCCTTGAGGTAGTCGAGCAGCTTGCGGCGGCGGCTCACCATGCGCAGCAGGCCGCGGCGGCTGTGGTGATCCTTCGCGTGGGTCTTGAAGTGACCCGTCAGTTCGACGATACGTGCGGTCAGCAGTGCGACCTGGACTTCGGGCGAACCCGTGTCGTTGGTACCGCGGGCGAACTGAGCAACGACTTCCGACTTCTTGATATCTGCGACAGACATGTGATTTCCTTTGTTTCCTACTGGCTAACTAACAGGCGGACACGGAAGAATGGCCGTGCCGTGACTTACAACCGGCGGGCATTGTAACACAACCGCACGCCGTTCCTATCGCCCCTGTCACGGGCGCGTCATCGAGCAGGTCGACGGCATCTGCGTGCGCTGCGCGGGCACCGCAAGAACGGTCCGGAAGCCGTACCCCGAGCCCTCATTATCGAAGCGCACGCCCGGCGTGCCGACCTTGTCCATTTCCATCACATAAAGGGGCTGGATCAGCTGGTGATCCTGCGCGCGCATCGTGGACGCATGGAAGCCGTCGTCGAACGACAGCCCTTCCAGCGCGCGCGCCACCGCGACGGGGTCCGCCGAGCCGGCCCGGTTCATCGCGGCGGCGAGCATCTCGACCATCAGGCTCATGCGCCGCACCGGATAGTCGTCCTGCGGTGCGGGGAAACGGGTCCGGAACGCACGATAGAACGCGTCGGACTTCGCGCCGCCCGCGTTCGGGTGCCAGTCCGCGACGGCCACCACGCGGCCGACGCCCGCGTCGCCGAGCGCGGCCGGCGCGCCGAGGCTGTTGCCGTAGAACGTGTAGAACTTCGCGTTCAGTCCCTGCTCGCGCGCCGCCTTCACGAGCAGCGTCAGATCGTTGCCCCAGTTGCCGGTCACGACGGCGTCCGCGCCGCTGGCCCGGATCTTCGCGATGTACGGCGAGAAATCCTTGATGCGGCCGATCGGGTGGAATTCGTCGCCGGCGATCGCCACGTCGGGACGCCGCTCGGCCAGCGCCTGCCGCGCCAGCGTGCTGACGTCGTGGCCGAAGCTGTAGTCCTGGTTCAGCAAGTAGACCTTGTGCAGCGCGCGATCGCGCGCCATCACGTCCGCGAGCGCGGCCATCCGCATCCCCGCGTGCGCGTCGAAGCGGAAATGCCAGAAGCTGCAGCGCGCGCCGGTCAGCGCCGGATCGTCGGCCGAATAGTTGAGGAACAGCATCCGGCTGTCCGGATTGCGCGCGTTCAGCTTGTCGAGCGCCGCGACGAGCGCGGCCGCGACCGCCGAGCTGTTGCCCTGCGCGACGAAGCCGATGTGCCGGTCCGCCGCCGCGCGCAACTGCATCAGCGCCTCTTCGGGGCTGCCCTTGCTGTCGAGCACGACGAATTCGAGCGGATGCGCGCCGTCGCGCAGCTTCACGCCACCCGCCGCGTTGACCTGTTCGATCCCGAAGCGCAGGTTGCGCTCGACCGCCGCGCCCGCGTTCGCGAACGGGCCCGACATCCCTTCGATCAGCGCAATCCGCACCGGCTCGCCTGCCGCGAACGCGGACGACGCCAGCATCCATCCCGCGCTCAACGCGAGCGCGCCTCGTTTCCACAGCTGCATCGGCCACCTGCCCTTCAATCTGTCCGCGAAGCGCGGATCATAGGCCGCCGGCGCCGCCCGCCGCAAGCACGGTGCGGAACGACACACGACATACGTGGACAGCGATCCGCACCGATTTTTTCGGCGCAATGCACCGGCGCGCGCCGTCCGTGATACAACTGAATCGTTAGCGAGTTCACGTTCTGGAGAATCCCATGCGCATTCGCATTCCCGTGCGCCTGCCGGTGCTGGTCGCCTGCGCGGCGGCGCTGCTCGCCGGTTGCGCACAACCGTGGCAGCAATTCCAGGCCGGCCAGGACGAGTCGGCGATCGTCGCGCGCATGGGCCCGCCGCGCGAGATCTACGACCTGCCGGGCGGCGGCAAGCGGCTGATGTGGCCGACCCAGCCGATGGGCGAGATCACCATCGCGGCCGACGTCGACGCGGCCCACCGGATCATCAACGTGCGCCAGGTGCTGCAACCGAGCGAGTTCTACCGCGCCGGGATCGGCACGTGGACCAAGACGGACGTGCTCGTCAATTTTGGCCGGCCGGTCGAGACGTCCTACTTCCCGCTGATGAAGCGCGAGGTGTGGACCTACCGGTATCTCGAAGACAACGTCTGGTACATGATGTACAGCTTCTACTTCGATCCGCAGGGCGTCCTGCGCACCACGCAGAAGACGCCGGACCCACTGCACGACCCCGACCGCCGCAATCTGTTCTGATCCGTCGAGTACGCATTCCCGCGCAATTTTCACAATGGCCATTCACGCATCAACGCGTGAATGGCCATTTCATTTTTTCTGCCATTTATTGAAATTCCGCGACTCCGGCGGAAATATTTTCCAATTGCGAGCATTCGGGCGATCGCCGCCGGAGAGCCGCCTCCTGCGGGACGATGCGAGTAAAACAGGCATAGGCAATACATGTCATGCCTTGTCGCGGTGCACCCGATGCACCCAATCGGCTCCATTTGAAACAATTTGTTTCAGTGCACCAGATCATTAGGGCATACCCCTAATATCGGTCGAAACGGAACCTTTCAATTTAGAAAGCATCTTATTGCTCCACTTCGCCCGCTATTCGCTTGTCCTTATCACAAAGGAATCCTCATGAATCGCCCCAAGAGCATGCTGGTTGCCAACATCGCCTGGGCCCGCGAGACGCGCGAACACACGCCCGGCTTCTTCGACGCGCTTGCGCGCGGCCAGAACCCGCGCGTGCTGTGGCTCGGCTGCGCCGACAGCCGGGTGCCCGCGGAAACCATCACGCACAGCGTGCCCGGCGAGCTGTTCGTCCATCGCAACATCGCGAACCTGTTCCATCCCGACGACGACAATTCCGCGAGTGTGCTCGAGTACGCCGTGCGCGTGCTCGAGGTCGATCACGTGATCGTGTGCGGCCACTACGGATGCGGGGGCGTGCGCGCGTCGCTGCTGCCGCCGCCGGCCGACCTGCCGCACGTCGCGCGCCGGATCGCCCCGCTCTGCGCGCTCGCGCGGCGCCATCGCGACACGCTCGACGGACTCGACGACACGGCCGCCGCCGACCGCCTGGCCGAGCTGAACGTGCTCGAGCAGGTGCGGCTGCTGCGCGCGTCGCCGATCGTGCACGGCCGGCAGCGGCCGCCGCTCGTGCACGGCTGGATCTTCTCGCTCGCCGACGGCCGCCTGAAGGAGCTCGACTCCGGCTACACGACACCGTCGGCCGAACCCGAGCCCGAGCATGCCGTCATGGCCGCCGCGCTCGGCTGATCCGCGCCCTCTCCCTACGCCCACGAAATCGTCCCAACCGCCCCAATCATGAAACTGAACGAGCGCTTGTCCACCCTGCCCCGCGACATCGTCGCCGGCATCGTCGTTTTCCTCGTCGCGCTGCCACTGTGTCTCGGCATCGCCAATGCGTCCGGCGTCGAGCCGTTCGCCGGGCTTGTGTCCGGCATCGTCGGCGGGATCGTCGTCGCGCTGCTGAGCGGCTCGTCACTGTCGGTCAGCGGGCCGGCCGCCGGCCTCGTCGTGATCGTCGTCGAAGGGATCGCGCAGCTCGGCAGCTTTTCCGCGTTCCTGCTCGCGGTACTGCTGTCCGGTGTGCTGCAGTTCGGCCTGGGGATGCTGCGCGCCGGCCGTTTCGCCGCCTACGTGCCGTCACCGGTCATCAAGGGCATGCTCGCCGCGATCGGGCTGCTGCTGATCGTGAAACAGATTCCGTTCGCATTCGGTATCGGCGGGCCGGCCGCGCAATCGTTTGCGTCATGGCCGGCCCTGCCGACCGCCTGGGCCGCGACGGCCATCGCGCTCGTGTCGCTCGCGCTGCTGGTCGCGTGGGACACGCCGGCGCTCAAGCGCTTCGCGTGGTTGCGCTCGGTGCCTGCGCCGCTCGCGGTCGTCGTATTCGGCATCGGCGCCACGCTGGTGCTGGGCGTCATCGCGCCGTCGGTCGCGCCCGGTGCCGCGCATCGCGTCACGCTGCCCGAGCTCGAATCCTTCGCGGCGCTCGCCGCATCGCTGAAGCATGCCGAGCTCGGGCCGAACTTCGCGCAGCTCGTCAATCCGGACGTGTGGCGCGTCGCGATCACGCTCGCGGTCGTCGCGAGCCTCGAGACGCTGCTGAGCCTGGAGGCGGTCGAACAGATCGATCCGAAGCGCCGGCCCACCCAGCCGGATCGCGAACTGAAGGCACAAGGCGTCGGCAACCTCGTTGCGGGCGTGGTCGGCGGGCTGCCGATCACGTCGGTGATCGTGCGCAGTTCGGTCAACGTGAATGCGGGTGCGCAAAGCCGGATGTCGGCGATCGTGCACGGGATGCTGCTGCTCGCCAGCGTGTTCGCGCTCACCGGCCTGATCAACCTGATCCCGCTCGCGAGCCTCGCGGCGATCCTGATCCATACCGGCTTCAAGCTCGCGAAACCGGCGCTGTTCCGCTCGGTGCTGAAGCAGGGCCCGGCCGCGTTCGTGCCGTTCGCCGCGACGATCGCGGGCGTACTGGCGGTCGACCTGCTGTTCGGCATCGCGCTCGGCCTTACCTGCAGCGTGCTGGCGGTCGCGGTGGCGAACCTGAAGAGCCCCGTCACGCTCGCGCAGCACGACGATCACTTCCTGCTGTCGTTCCGCAAGGACGTGTCGTTCCTCGGCAAGGTGCAGGTCAAGCATCACCTGCGGCACATTCCGGACCGCGCGGCCGTGATCATCGACGCAACGCGTGCCGACTACATCGATCACGATGTGCTCGAGCTGCTCGACGCGTTCGTCGCCGATGCGCCGCGGCGCGGGATCGCGGTCGAATTCCGCCGCCGCAGCCCGGCGGCCCGCCCCGCCGCGCGCCGCTGGCTGTTCCGCGCACCGGCGGCCGAATGAGCCGGACATGAAAAAACGCCCCGGGCGGCACACGGCCGCACGGGGCGTTTCGAGCACTTCGGGCGCTCGACGCGCGGCGCTTATGAGCGCTGCGGGTTGAGCTTGTCGTCCTTCGAATGCAGCTTGTTCAGCGCAGCGATATACGCCTTCGCGGAAGCGGCGACGATGTCCGGATCGGTCCCGACGCCGTTCACGATCCGCCCGCTCTTCGACAAACGGACGGTCACTTCGCCCTGCGCCTGCGTGCCGGTCGTGATCGCATTCACCGAGTACAGCAGCAGTTCGGAACCGCTGCCCACTTCGCCTTCGATCGCATTGAACGTCGCATCGACCGGGCCGTTGCCGCGCGCCTCGCCGGTGACTTCCCGGCCTTCGACCGCGAACACGACCTTCGCCTGCGGCTGCTCGCCGGTTTCCGAACGCTGCGACAGCGACACGAACTTGAAGTGCTCCTGATCCTGCGCGAACGCGGACTCTTCGGAGACGATCGCGATGATGTCCTCGTCGAAGATCTCGGCCTTGCGGTCGGCGAGGTCCTTGAAGCGCATGAACGCGGCATTCAGATCGGCTTCGCTGTCGAGCGACACGCCGAGCTCCTGCAGGCGCTGCTTGAATGCGTTGCGGCCCGACAGCTTGCCGAGCACGATCTTGTTCGCGGTCCAGCCCACGTCTTCCGCGCGCATGATCTCGTAGGTGTCCCGCGCCTTCAGCACGCCGTCCTGGTGGATGCCCGACGCGTGCGCGAATGCGTTCGCGCCGACCACCGCCTTGTTCGGCTGCACGACGAAACCGGTGATCTGCGACACGAGCTTCGACGTCGGCACGATCTGCGTGGTGTCGATGCCGACGTCGAGGCCGAAGTAGTCCTTGCGGGTCTTCACGGCCATCACGATTTCCTCGAGCGACGTGTTGCCCGCGCGCTCGCCCAGACCGTTGATCGTGCACTCGACCTGCCGCGCACCGCCGATCTTCACGCCGGCGAGCGAGTTCGCCACCGCCATCCCGAGGTCGTTGTGGCAATGCACGGAGAAGATCGCCTTGTCCGAGTTCGGAATGCGTTCGCGCAGCGTCTTCACGAGGTTGCCGTAGAGTTCCGGCACGCCGTAGCCGACCGTGTCGGCGATGTTGATCGTCGTCGCGCCTTCGGCGATCACGGCTTCCAGCACGCGGCACAGGAAATCGAGATCCGAACGGCTGCCGTCTTCCGGCGAGAATTCGACGTTGTCGGTGAACTTGCGCGCGAAGCGCACCGCAAGACGCGCCTGCTCGAACACCTGGTCCGGCGTCATGCGCAGCTTCTTCTCCATGTGCAGCGGCGACGTCGCGATGAACGTGTGGATCCGCGAGCTGTTGGCCGGCTTCAGCGCGTCGGCCGCACGCTGGATGTCCTTGTCGTTCGCACGCGCCAGCGAGCAGATCGTGCTGTCCTTCACGAGACCGGCGATCGTGTGGATCGCGTCGAAGTCGCCGTTCGAGCTGGCCGCGAAGCCAGCCTCGATCACGTCGACCTTCATCCGCTCGAGATGCTTCGCGATGCGGACTTTCTCTTCCTTCGTCATCGATGCACCGGGCGATTGTTCACCGTCACGCAACGTCGTATCGAAAATGATCAGCTTGTCTGTCATGGGGGGCTCCAGGGGCTCTTTATACGGAAATCAAACGTAATGAGATCGCGCCACCGCTGGCGACGCTCAACAACAGACGAGGCTTGACGGAGGGCGAGAACGGTCAGCGCGGCAGGCGCGCCAAAGCTAGCGCGCGTAGCGGCGCACCGGCTAGAAGGAGGGAGAGGCGGGGAAATGCAGTCATGCCGCAGACTATAGCGGCATTCCGCTGGGTGCGCAATCGGACGGCACCCCGGATACCGGAGCGCGCAATGCGAAAAAGGGGCAAATGAAAACGGCGGCCCGGATTTGCATCCGGGGCCGCCGTTTCCGGGCAGGTTGCGCGTCAGTGATCGCGCTGCGACGAGCGTGCGGGGTTCGCCCGCCCGCGCACGGCCTGGTAGGCCCAGAACACGTAGCCGGACAGCCCGTACAGCACGAACAGGCAGAACAGCATCAGCGGCGGATCGGACGACACCAGCACGAACGCGACGACGACCAGCAGGATCGCCGCGAACGGCACGCGGTGCCGCACGTCGAGCGCCTTGCCGCTGTAGAACGGCGCGTTCGACACCATCGTCACGCCCGCGTAGATCGTCAGCGCGAACGCAACCCACGGCAGCCAGCCGAGCTTCATCGGCACGCGGTTGTCGGTCGCGAGCCACACGAAGCCGGCGATCAGCGCCGCGGCCGCCGGGCTCGGCAGCCCCTGGAAGAAACGCTTGTCGACGCTGCCGATGTTCGTGTTGAAACGCGCGAGCCGCAGCGCGGCGCCCGAGCAGTAGACGAACGCGGCGAGCCAGCCCCAGCGGCCGAGATCCTTCAGCACCCACTCGTACATCACGAGCGCCGGGGCAACGCCGAACGACACCATGTCCGACAGGCTGTCGAACTGTTCGCCGAACGCGCTTTGCGTATGCGTCATGCGCGCGACGCGCCCGTCCATCCCGTCGAGCACCATCGCGACGAAGATCGCGATCGCGGCGATCTCGAAGCGCACGTTCATCGCCTGCACGACCGCGAAGAAGCCGCAGAACAGCGCGGCGGTCGTGAACGCGTTCGGCAGCAGGTAGATGCCGCGCGTCTTGAGGAACCGCTGGCGCGCGGCACGGCGGCTTTCGCTGGGCACCGAATCAGGTGCCATCACCTTGTTGCGACGAAACGGGCGCGGCGTCTGGCTGGAGCCGTTGCGCGGCCGGCGCGGCTTGAATGCGGCCATCGTGCGTCCCGCCGCTTACTGTTCGAGCTCGGCGAGGATCGTCGACGACGCGTAGACCTTCTCGCCGATCGACACCTTCGCACGGCTGCCGAGCGGCAGATACACGTCGACGCGCGAACCGAAGCGGATGAAACCGTAACGCTGGCCGCGCGACAGCGGCTCGCCGGCACGCACGTAGCAGAGGATCCGGCGGGCGACGAGGCCGGCGATCTGGACGGCGGTGACGGTCTTGCCGCTCGCCGTCTGGATCACGACCGCGTTACGCTCGTTCTCGGTGGACGCCTTGTCGATCGCCGCGTTCAGGAACGCGCCCGGGAAGTACTCGACCTTGGAGATCGCGCCGTCGACGGGCGAACGCTGCGAATGGACGTTGAAGACATTCATGAACACGCTGATCTTCAGCGCCTCGCGGTTCGCGTACGGGTCCTGCGTGGTCTCGACCGCGACGATGCGGCCGTCCGCCGGACACAGCACCGCGTTCGGCTGCGCCGGGATCGGGCGCTGCGGATCGCGGAAGAACTGGACGACGAAGACGAGCAGCAGCCAGAACGGCCACGCGAAGCCGAAGCCCCCGAAGGCGTGGATCAACAACGCGATGACGGCTGCAATCGCGATGAACGGCCAGCCTTCGCGCGCGATGATCGGATGAGGATAGTTCATGGATTCGTTCGGTGTTCGGTGAATTGGTAGGGTAGCCCCCTCTCCTTGCGGAGAAGGGGCCCCCTAGGAACCGTACGTGCGAGTTTCCCCGCATACGGCTCGAGCCTACATGTAAATCAAAGTCCGACCTGGGGTCGGACCGGCTTAGTTACCGCAATTTTACCGGCGTGCACCTGCCGGTGGCAGTCGGGGTGAAGCAAAACCCGGTTGGACAGAGCATCGGTGCCGCCATGCATCCGGTATTCCAGATGATGGTCGTGCCAACCCGTCTCGTCCGACAGGGCACAGCCGCAGTGCGCACACAACCCGCCCTGCGACATGTACAGGCTTGCCCATTGTTTTCGGTAGCGCATGGTGTCTCCCATCCGCTCCTGCCGCAATAGCTCGCCGTACTGCTCCCACTCCGGATCAAAGGGGTTGTAGCCGCCCTTGATCTTCTTGTGCCGTTTGATCTCCGTACCACTGAGGTGGTACAGCTCATTCAGCCCCTGACTGCCGTCTTCGCGAACCGCTCGGACAGCAAATACCCAGTGTCGAGTTCCGACCGTGTGGAAATATTTCTTCCTCACCCAATCGGCCCTCTTCTTCGGGTGCCGCCTCCTCGCCCACCGCCAGAGCCTCTGAAAGACCAAAGACTCCATGCGGCTGTACGCCTGCTTCGCCACCACGGGGCGGTGATACTGCGCCCACCCTCGTAGCATCGGGCTCAGCAGTCTAATCAAGTCCGACTGCTTTGCCGCCTTGTTGCCGCTGATCGTCTCCGCAACCTTGCGATAGAACGTCTGCACGTTCTTCTTGCTCGGTTTGATGAGTAGCGTTCCCGAGTACTTCCGGAAATTCCACCCAAGAAAATCGAAGCCTTCGTCAATGTGCACGATGCGCGTCTTCTCCTCGGAAAGTTGCAGTCCTCGCTGCGCAAGGAATGCTTCCACCCAAGGCTGGACTTCGCTGGCCAGCATCTCTTGCGAGTCGCCGGTGATTACGAAGTCGTCCGCGTACCGCACCGCATTTACTTTCAACTTCTTGGCCTTCGCGATTCCGAATCTCGCACGCAAATGCTCGATAAGTTCACGCTCCAACCCGTTCAGCGTCACGTTGGCCAGCGTTGGGGAAATGATGCCTCCCTGTGGCGTACCGGCCTCGGTTGCCTGTAGCTGCCCCTTGTAAATCAGGCCAGCCTTCAACCACTTCCGGAGGATCTCCTTGTCCATCGGGACATGGTTCACCAGCCAATCATGGTTGATGTAGTCGAAGCAGCCTTTGATGTCTGCCTCCAAGACCCATTGGGCCGAAGCCTTCTGAGACAAGGAAACAAACAACTGCGACATGGCGTCGGCCGTCGAACGATTAATCCGAAACCCGTATGAGTTCGGGTCGCTCGTCGATTCCGACACTGGCTCCAAAGCCAACAGATACAGAGCTTGCATCGCCCTGTCCCGCATGGTCGGTATGCCCAGAGGGCGTAACTTCCCATTGGCTTTGGGGATAAAGACTCTCCGTAGTGGCAGAGGCTTGTATCCGCGCCGCTTCAACTTGCCGACAGCTTCCCATCGGCTCTCAGGCGTGTCCCATAGTTCGCGATCGACTCCAGCCGTTCGCGCACCTTGGTTTTGCGTAACACGTCGCACCGCGTGCAACTTTGCGGACAACGTGCGGGTCAGCATCCGTTGCAGGGCCTTCACCCTGCGCCAGTCACCTTCCCGCGTCGCCTTCGCAATTCGAATCTGCATCCCTCTCACGTTCCGTTCCACGCGACGCCAATTTACGGCGTGCCAGTGGTTCGGCGCGTGGGAAAGCGCAGACCCGTCCTTTCGAACGGATACTCTCATGCTGCTCTCCTACCTTGGGGTGATCAGCCCTCCAGTAGGGACACAGCTGCCCCAGTGGGGCAGATATGCCCCACTGGGGAACCACTCTCGTTCTAGGTATGGGCACGTGCGTCCATACTTCGAACTGGTACTTGCAAGCGGACACATGTGCCCGCGTTGCTCCAAGTCAAAAGGTCAGTCAGCCGTCTTGCGACGGTAGACCAGACGGAAGTCTGCCCGCTTTCGCGTGAGGTAATGTCTCAACCTCTATCCGGACCATTACAGCCCGACATTCGCTTTTTCCGTCCTCCCATACCCGCACCGCTAACAGCGTCCCTCACGGTTCGCCTGCCAACCCTACAGCGTTGGCAGCGATACGGGCTTACCGCGTTCCCGGCATGTCACACGACCGATTTAGGTTCTGCCTCTCCCCCGACGGTCTAACGACGACGTAACCCGAGCTTTGAGCGGGTTATCCGACCGCACACCTTTTGGTTCATGCCTGACAGCAGCTTAGGCACTTCGCCTACTTACGAGGTTTATCAGCAGTTCACTTACGTTAACCATGTCGGCCAGCCTTGCTCCTTGACCCCATCGCTGCTAGGAGTCTCCACACACGTACCTCACGGCCCATGCATGCCCGAAAATTCCGGGGGCTACGTTGTCGGAAGAGCTTCATACCCCACCGTTACCAGTGACGCATGTCTTCCTAGGCTACCGTTGGTCGTACAACGGGTTTCCTCCCTCACCAGTGCTCCGGCGAAGTAAAACAATGACACGCCGAGCATTCGCTCGACCAAGATCGCGTCCCCGCATCCAGAAGCTACGGGGAAATTGCAAACACCAACCCGCTTTGTTAGCGGAGTTGAAGCCGCTAACTAGGCGGGACCTGACGGTAATCAGGTCAATGCAATGCGATAGACGGTCAACTTCAACCGCCCCTCGCCAACTGGTAGGTTCCAGCTTACTGCTGCCGGTTCCCACCTCTCACAGGGGTGACCAAAGGTCACCAATAGGTCGGCTCATCGCCGACAGTCGTTGCGACTCGCGTCGCACCAAAGCCCGTAGGATAGCAAAAGCCGCCCGGGGCACTGCTGCCTTCGGGCGGCTTTTTGATACCGACCCTCCACTCGAAGGGCCGGAACAGCACGTTTTGCGCGATCCGTGCTTAGTTCTTCGTCTGGTCGACGAGCTTGTTCTTCGCGATCCACGGCATCATCGCGCGCAGCTTCGAGCCGACCTGCTCGATCTGGTGCTCGGCCGTCAGGCGGCGGCGCGACTGCAGCGTCGGCGCGCCTGCCTTGTTCTCGAGGATGAAGCTCTTCGCGTACTCGCCCGTCTGGATGTCGGTCAGGCACTGCTTCATCGCCTTCTTCGTCTCTTCCGTGACGATGCGCGGGCCCGTCACGTACTCGCCGTACTCGGCGTTGTTCGAGATCGAGTAGTTCATGTTCGCGATGCCGCCTTCGTAGATCAGGTCGACGATCAGCTTCAGCTCGTGCAGGCACTCGAAGTACGCCATTTCCGGCGCGTAGCCCGCTTCGACCAGCGTCTCGAAACCCGCCTTGATCAGCTCGACGGTACCGCCGCACAGCACGGCCTGCTCGCCGAACAGGTCGGTTTCGGTCTCTTCACGGAAGTTCGTCTCGATGATGCCGGCACGGCCGCCGCCGTTCGCTGCCGCGTACGACAGCGCGATGTCGCGGGCCGCGCCCGACTTGTTCTGCGCAACCGCGATCAGGTGCGGCACGCCGCCACCTTGCGAGTACGTGCCGCGCACGGTGTGGCCCGGTGCCTTCGGCGCGATCATGATCACGTCGAGGTCGGCGCGCGGGATCACCGCGCCGTAGTGGACGTTGAAGCCGTGTGCGAACGCCAGTGCGGCGCCCTGCTTGATGTTCGCGTGCACTTCCTGTGCGTACACGTCGGCGATCTGCTCGTCCGGCAGCAGCATCATGACGACGTCTGCGCCCTTCACTGCTTCCGCGACTTCCTTGACCGACAGGCCGGCGTTTTCGGCCTTGCTCCACGACGCGCCGCCCTTGCGAAGGCCGACCGTCACGTTCACGCCGCTGTCCTTCAGGTTCAGTGCGTGTGCATGGCCTTGCGAGCCGTAGCCGATGATCGTGACTTGCTTGCCCTTGATGAGGGAGAGGTCAGCGTCTTTGTCGTAGAAAACGTTCATGATGGTTCCTTCGCTAATTCAAAAATTCAACAATTCGTTCAGATGGAGTACTGCGGGCCGGGACATGACGGCGCACCCGGCGTGCCTCTTCGGCATTACACCTTCAGGATGCGCTCGCCGCGTCCGATGCCGGAGCTGCCGGTACGCACGGTCTCGAGGATCGCGGTGGCGTCCAGCCCCTGGATGAATGCGTCGAGCTTGTCGCTCGCGCCCGTCAATTCGATCGTGTAGGTCTTTTCGGTCACGTCGATGATGCGGCCGCGGAAAATGTCCGACATCCGCTTCATTTCTTCGCGCTCCTTGCCCACTGCACGTACCTTGATCAGCATCAGCTCGCGTTCGATGTGTGCACCGTCGGTCAGGTCCACCACTTTCACCACCTCGATCAGGCGGTTCAGATGCTTCGTGATCTGTTCGATCACGTCGTCAGAGCCAATGGAAACGATGGTCAGCCGCGACAGCGATTGGTCTTCGGTCGGCGCCACCGTCAAGGTTTCGATGTTGTAGCCGCGCGCGGAAAACAGACCGACCACGCGTGACAACGCACCCGGTTCGTTCTCCAGCAGGACGGAAATGATGTGTCTCATGTTCGCTTCTTCCAGAATGTGTCCGTGTCGATTCACTCGCGCCGCGCGCCGGCCGACGCCGCACCGCCCTTCGTGAAGGCGGCCGCATCCGGCTCACGCGCGCGTCGCGCCGTTACAGATCTTCCGATCCGAGCAGCATCTCGGTGATGCCCTTGCCGGCCTGTACCATCGGCCAGACGTTTTCGGTCGGATCGGTCTGGAAGTCGAGAAACACGGTGCGGTCCTTCAGGCGCAGTGCTTCCTTCAGCGCCGGCTCCACATCCGAGGTCTTTTCGATCCGCATGCCGACATGGCCATACGCTTCGGCGAGCTTCACGAAATCAGGCAGCGCATCCATGTACGAATGCGAATAGCGCTTGCTGTATTCGATCTGCTGCCACTGGCGAACCATGCCGAGATAGCGGTTGTTCAGCGAAATGATCTTCACCGGCGTGTCGTACTGCAGGCAGGTCGACAGTTCCTGGATGCACATCTGGATCGAGCCTTCGCCCGTGATGCACAGCACGTCGTCGTCCGGGTGCGCCATCTTGACGCCCATCGCTGCCGGCAGGCCGAAGCCCATCGTGCCGAGGCCGCCGGAATTGATCCAGCGACGCGGCTTGTTGAACCGGTAGAACTGCGCGGCCCACATCTGGTGCTGGCCGACGTCCGAGCACACGAACGCATTGCCGTCCGTCAGCTCCCACGCCTTCTCGACCACGTACTGCGGCTTGATGATCTCGCTTTCGCGGTCGAATTTCAGGCAGTCCTTCGCGCGCCAGCCCTCGATGTCCTTCCACCATTGCGCGAGCGCTTCGGTGTCGGGGCCATGCTCGGCCGTCTGCAGCTGCTCGATCAGCTCCTTGAGCACTTCCTTCACGTCGCCGACGATCGGGATGTCGACCTTCACGCGCTTCGAGATCGACGACGGGTCGATGTCGATGTGGATGATCTTGCGCGGACGCGACGCGAAGTGCGCCGGGTCGCCGATCACGCGGTCGTCGAAGCGCGCGCCGATCGCGATCAGCACGTCACAGTGCTGCATCGCCATGTTCGCTTCGTAGGTGCCGTGCATGCCGAGCATGCCGAGGAATTTCTTGTCCGACGCGCGATAGCCGCCCAGGCCCATCAGCGTGTTCGTGACCGGGTAGCCGAGCAGGTCGGCGAACTGGTTCAGTTCGCGCGCCGCGTCGGCGAGGATGATGCCGCCACCCGTGTAGATGTAAGGGCGCTTCGCCGCGAGCAGCAGCGACACGGCCTTGCGGATCTGGCCCGAGTGGCCTTTCGTGACGGGATTGTACGACCGCAGCGACACGCTCTTGACCGGCTCGTACTCGCACGGCGTCTTGGAGATGTCTTTCGGAATGTCGATCAGCACCGGGCCCGGACGGCCGGTGCGGGCAATGTAGAACGCCTTCTTGACGGTTTCCGCGAGGTCGCGCACGTCCTTCACGAGGAAGTTGTGCTTCACGCACGGACGCGTGATACCGACCGTATCGCATTCCTGGAACGCGTCCTGGCCGATCGCGGCAGTCGGCACCTGGCCGCTGATCACGACCATCGGGATCGAATCCATATAGGCCGTGGCGATGCCGGTCACCGCATTGGTGACACCGGGGCCAGACGTCACAAGACAGACGCCGACGTTGCCGGTGGAACGCGCATACGCATCGGCTGCGTGCACGGCCGCCTGTTCGTGGCGCACCAGCACGTGCTGAATCTTGTCCTGCTTGTAAAGCTCGTCGTAGATGTAGAGTACCGAGCCGCCGGGGTAGCCCCAGATGAATTCGACGTTTTCGTCGGCCAGTGCCTTCATGAGCACGGTGCCGCCGATGGAGTCGCTATCGGGAGGGGAAAGGGGTTCCGACGTGGAGAATTCCGCGCTGGGCATGTTCATGTTGACCTTTCGAATTTTCGGCAAAAAATTGATCGGGTGCTCTCTGCCGGGCTTGTGGCTCGGGTTCAAGCGGCGCGTCCAGTTTGAAGGGCGGGCTTCTTGGGCCAGCCTCAAATGAGACCATCACTTCATGTTGCGAATCGTTGACGATAGCGGGTCATGATGGGGGCGTCAAGCAAAATATCCCGCAGCGCATCATGGGTATCGCCCGGCGGCCCGCGGACGCGGCGCGCGCGCAACGTCACGGACCGCAACCGGGTGCCAAGTCGCGCGAAAATTTGTTAGCATCCGCGGGTTTTACGAAATTTTTCGACCTTTCACACGCCGCAGTCCGCAGCGCATACCTTTACGGAATGGCATCAGACAAGGAACTCGCCGACTTTCTGGCGGGCGTCGAAAGGCGCGCGTTCAAGCAGGCTGCCTACGCCGTGCGTGACGACGACGCGTCGCTCGACATCGTGCAGGACGCGATGATCAAGCTGGCGGAGAAATACGGCGACCGGCCGGCGGCCGAGCTGCCGCTGCTGTTCCAGCGGATCCTGCAGAACGCGATCCACGACTGGTTCCGCCGGCAGAAGGTCCGCAACACGTGGGTCACGCTCTTCTCGTCGCTCAACAACACGGACGACGACGACTTCGATCCGCTGGAAACACTCGAATCCGCGGACGACAATGCAGGCGTCGAGAGCACCGAGCACCGCCTCGAACGGGAACAGGTTCTGGCCCTGATCGACGAAGAAATCCAGAAACTTCCGACACGTCAACGGGAAGCGTTCCTGATGCGTTATTGGGAAGATATGGATGTCGCCGAGACTGCCGCCGCGATGGGGTGCTCCGAAGGCAGCGTCAAGACGCACTGCTCGCGAGCCACCCACGCCCTGGCGCACGCGCTCAAGGCCAAAGGAATCACGCTATGAGCTCCGCTCCCGTAAACCGAGAACACGAATTCGCGCTGAAGGTCCGCCGCGCGCTGGACGAACGTGCCGCGGCGCTGCCCGCCGCGACCACCGACCGTCTGGCCGTCGCGCGCCGGGCCGCGCTCGCGCGCAAGAAGCCGGAAGTCGCGACCGCACCGGTGTTCGTGCCGGCCTTCGCCGGTGCGCCCGGCGCATACGGCACACCGCCCGCGAGTCGCCCGCAGACGTCGTTCGCGCGCCGCTTGCTGCGCGCGTGGCCGCTCGCGCTGCTGCTCGCGGGGCTCGTCGGCATCGCCTACTGGGAAGACATGCAGCGCACGGCCGAACTCGCCGATATCGACGCGGCGATGCTCAGCGACGACCTGCCGCTCAACGCGTATCTCGATCACGGGTTCAACGCGTATCTTTCGCACGCACGCTAACAGACAATAACGAGGGGATCGCTCGGGTGAGTCAGAAACGCGGCCTGGCCGTATTTTTCGGATGCGTGATCGCGATCGCCGTTTCGTACGTCGCCACCTATTCCCGATTCAACCCGCCCCCCGCGACGGTCTCCGCCGCGGCCAGCAGCGCACCCGCGCCAACCTCGGCCGCGACCGGGCTGACCACCGAACTCGCCCCGCTGCCCCTGCCGCTGCCGGCCGCCAACGGCCCGATGTCGTGGGCGCGCCTCACGCCCGCGCAACATGCGGCACTCGCGCCGTTCGCCGACCAATGGGATGGCTTCAGCGACGCCCGCAAACGAAAATGGCTGAAGATCGCGTCGCGTTTCGCGAAGTTGACGCCCGATGAGCAAAAGCACCTGCAGGACCGCATGTCGGAGTGGGCGCGGATGACGCCCGAGCAGCGCCGCGTCGCGCGCGAGAATTACCAGAGCGCGAAGGAGCTGTCCGCACAGGCGCGCGAGCGCGCGTGGAAGGCCTATCAGCAACTGCCGGAAGACCAGAAGCAACGCCTCGCGGCGACCGAGCGCCGCCGCAAGCCGAGCGTCGTGAGCGCGCCGCCGACCGTCGCCGACCGCGACGTGCGCCGCCTCGTCAATTCGCACGAGCATCCGGCGAGCAATCCGGCGCCTGCGCCGGTGCCCGCGTCGGCCGGCGCCAGCGCACCGCCCGCCGCATCGTCCACATCCGGTACCGCACCGGCGGCCGTCACGCCGGTGTCGCCCGCCGACGCCCCGTCGCTGTTCAAGGGTTCCTGAGCGGCCGTGGCGAACACCCCCGCCTCCGAGGCCGCCGTGGTCGCCGCGCCGTCCGTGCGGCGGCGCCTCGCGGCGATGCTGTATGAATCCGTGCTGCTGTTCGGCGTCGTGTTCTTCGCCGGGCTCGCCTTCAGCCTCGCGACGCAGCAGCGCAACGGCCTCGTCCATCACAACCTGCTCGCCGCGTGGATCGCGCTCGTCGTCGGCGCGTACTTCGTCTGGTTCTGGACCCACGGCGGCCAGACGCTGCCGATGAAGACCTGGCGGCTGCGGCTCGAATCGTCGAGCGGCCGGCCGCTGAATGCCGCTCACGCGCTCGTTCGCTATGCGCTCGGCTGGCTGTGGTTCCTGCCGCCGCTCGCGCTGCATCCGCTCCTCGGCCTGTCGGTGCCCGTCACGCTCGCTCTCGCCGCGGCGTGGATCGCCGCATGGGCCGGCGCGGCCCGCTTGCACGCCGATCGCCAGTTCCCGCACGATCGCATCGCCCGCACGCGCGTCGTCGCGATTCCGCGCTGACGCGTCGGCCGCGGCGCATCCGTCAGACGAAAGACCTCGAAAACGCGCGCACGACCACCCCACGCGGCTAGCGCGACAACGGCGAGCCCGTCGGTGCGGCAGGTCACGCAACGCCCGCGCATTCACTGCTAAACACGCGGCAACGACAGTAATAAGAACGTCTCGTGACTGTCACGGCATAGTCACGCCCGCATGGCGCAATGCCGGTACTGTCAACCGGCGCGAGTCATGCATGGGCCAGAAAACGTCCGCGACCTCCCTGTTCCGTCAACCGCTCGGCGCCCGCGCCGTCACCGCCTTCCTGTCCGGCGCGGCCGCAACCGACGCCCTTTCGCCGCACGAGCCGCCGGCCGCGCATGCCACCCGGCATGACGACCCCGAACCGTCCACCCACCGCTACCGCACGATCTGGCTGTCCGACATCCATCTCGGCTCGAGCGGCTGTCAGGCGCCGTACCTGCTCGACTTCCTGCGCCACAACGATTCGGAATACCTGTACCTCGTCGGCGACATCATCGACGGCTGGCAGCTGAAAAAGGGCTGGTACTGGCCGCAGGCACACAACGACGTCGTGCAGAAGATCCTGCGCAAGGCGCGCAAGGGCACGCAGGTGGTCTACATCCCGGGCAACCACGACGAAGGCGCGCGGCAGTTCTGCGACCTCGCGTTCGGCGACATCCAGGTGCGCGGCGAGGCGTTCCACACGACGCTCGCGGGCAAACGTTTGTGGATCGTGCACGGCGACCTGTTCGACGGCGTGATCCAGCACGCGAAATGGCTCGCGTATCTCGGCGACACGCTCTACACGCTGATCCTCGTGCTGAACCGCTGGTTCAACCGGATCCGCAGCCGCCTCGGCTTCCAGTACTGGTCGCTGTCGCAGTACCTGAAGCACCAGGTCAAGAACGCGGTCAACTTCATCTCGCAGTTCGAGACCGTGATGACCGACGAAGCGCGCCGCCGCGGCTGCGACGGCGTCGTGTGCGGGCACATCCACAAGGCGGAGATCCGCGACATCGACGGCGTGCTGTACTGCAACGACGGCGACTGGGTCGAAAGCCTGTCCGCGCTCGTCGAAACCATGGAAGGCGAACTGAAGATCGTCTACTGGACGGTGATGAGCGCCGCACCGTCCGCCGCCCCGTCGCGCAAGGCCAAGGCCACCGCCTGACACAACACCACTTACAGGACACATGCCGCGATGAAGATCATGATCGTCACCGACGCGTGGGAACCGCAGGTCAACGGCGTCGTGCGCACGCTGAAGAGCACGTCCCGCGAACTCGCCGCGCTCGGCCACCGGGTCGAAATGCTGACGCCGCTGGAATTCCGCACGGTGCCCTGCCCGACCTACCCGGAGATCCGCCTGTCGATCCTGCCGTACCGCAAGCTGCGCGCCCGGATCGACGCGTTCGCCCCCGATGCGCTGCACATCGCGACCGAAGGCCCGCTCGGCCTCGCCGCGCGCCGCTATGCGCGCGCACGCAAGCTGCCGTACACGACCGCGTATCACACGCGCTTCCCCGAATACGTGCAGGCGCGCTTCGGCATCCCGCTGTCGGCGACCTACAAGTTCCTGCACTGGTTCCACGGCCCGTCGCTCGCGGTGATGGCGCCGACCCCGGTCGTGAAGCAGGATCTCGAGAAGTTCGGTTTCACGAACGTCGTGCTGTGGACGCGCGGCGTCGATCTCGACATCTTCCGGCCGATGGAATCGAAGGTGCTCAATACCGCGCGCCCGATCTTCCTGTACGTGGGCCGCGTCGCGATCGAGAAGAACGTCGAGGCGTTCCTGCGCCTCGACCTGCCCGGCTCGAAGTGGGTCGCGGGCGAAGGCCCGGCGCTCGCCGAGCTGAAATCGCGCTATCCGGAAGCGAACTATCTCGGCGTCCTGTCGCAAGCCGAGCTCGCCAAGGTGTATGCTGCGGCCGACGTGTTCGTGTTCCCGAGTCGCACCGACACGTTCGGCCTCGTGCTGCTGGAGGCGCTCGCGTGCGGCACGCCGGTCGCCGCGTACCCGGTCACGGGCCCCATCGACGTGCTCGGCGGGGGCGATGCCGGCGCGATGCACGAGGACCTGCAGGAAGCCTGCCTCGAGGCGCTGAAGATCGAGCGCGAGACGGCCCGCGCATGGGCCGAACGCTTCTCGTGGCGCGCGGCGTCCGAGCAGTTCGCGTCGCATTTGAAGCCGCTGCCGAAGACCGCGTACTCGCCCGCCGAAGGTGCCGCCGTTTGAAACGAGACCTGAACGACCAGAACCCGCCCCCTGCCGCGACGGCGCAACCGCATCGTCCGTTCGACGAAGAAGAACCGCACGCCGATGCGGACGTGCACCCGCACGAGCCGCTCGGCCCCGACGATCGGCTCGCGCCATTGCCGCCGAACCCGTACAAGCGCCACCGCGGCATCACGCGCGCGTGGTACGCGCTCAAGCATTCGCTGAACGGCTTCCGCGTCGCGATCCGCGAGGAGAGCGCGTTTCGCCAGGAGCTCACGCTCGCCGCGCTGATGCTGCCGATCGGTGCGTTCTCGCCGGTCCCGGCCGCGTCGCGCGCGCTGCTGATCGGCTCGGTGCTGCTGGTGCTGATCGTCGAGTTGCTGAACTCGAGCGTCGAGGCCGCGATCGACCGCATCTCGCTCGAGCGCCACGAATTGTCGAAGCGCGCGAAGGACCTCGGCAGCGCGGCAGTCACGGTTGCGCTGTTCGCGTGCGTGACGACCTGGGGCTTCGTGCTCGGGCCCGTCATTGCGGGCTGGCTCGGCTTCTAGAGGGTTTCGGCGGCGCCGGCCGCGACGTTCGCGTGCGGCGGTGCAGCACGCTGCCGCCTGCATTGCGCACACGAAATGCGCCCGTTGTAAGGAAACAGCGGTTTATAATCGTCCGCCAGACATAGAACAGCAACCCGCGCCGGACGAATCTCGCAGCATCGATTGCAGCGCCCGCCAGTCCGGCACACACAGGGCCGGACGACATGGAAGCGAAACCTCCCCGCCGCACCCGCGAACGGATTCTCGAGTTGTCGTTGAAACTCTTCAACGAGATCGGCGAGCCGAACGTCACGACGACGACGATCGCCGAGGAAATGGAAATCAGTCCAGGCAACCTGTACTACCATTTCCGCAACAAGGACGACATCATCAACAGCATCTTCGCGCAGTTCGAGCAGCAGATCGAACGGCGGCTGCGCTTCCCCGAAGATCACCGTCCGACGATCGACGAAACCTGGTCGTACCTGCAGTACATGGCCGATTTCATGTGGACCTACCGGTTCCTGTATCGCGACCTCAACGACCTGCTCGCGCGCAACCGCACGCTCGAGACGCACTTCAAGCAGATCATCAGCCACAAGGTGCGCTTCGCGCACGACATGTGCGAACTGCTCGTGTCCGACGCCGAAATGGTCGCGACGCCCGCCGAGATCGAAGTCATCGCCACCAACATGGCCGTGATCTCGACGTACTGGCTGTCGTATCAGTACGTGATGCACCCGCGCAAGTACAACGACCAGGACGCGATCCGCGAGGAGCTGCACCAGGTCAGCATGCACGTGATCTCGGTCATGGCTCCGTACCTGCGCGGCCGGTCGCGCCAGCTGTTCGACGATCTCGTCTCCGGCAAGCTGCCCAAGCGCCAGTTCACCGACTACCTGCCGCCGCGCGACGGTTCGCCGCGCCCCGCGGGCAGCCCGGTCGCCGCCAAGCCCGCCGCGAAGGACCCGAAGCAATGAAGGCTGTCTGCGTTTACTGCGGCTCGTCATCCGGCGTGCGGCCCGTCTATGCGGACGCCGCGCGCGCGTTCGGCCGCGCCCTCGTCGATGCGGGCCTCACGCTCGTCTACGGCGGCGGCCGCGTCGGCCTGATGGGCGTGATCGCCGATGAAGTGATGGCGGCCGGCGGCCGCGCGGTCGGCGTGATCCCCGAGCTGCTCGTCGACAAGGAAGTCGGCCATACCGGGCTGTCCGAGCTGCACGTCGTGCCCGACATGCACCACCGCAAGAAGATGATGGCCGACCTCGCCGACGCGTTCGTCGCGATGCCCGGCGGCGCCGGCACGCTCGAGGAGCTGTTCGAGGTCTATACGTGGGCGCAGCTCGGCTATCACCGCAAGCCGGTCGCGCTGTACAACATCGCTTCGTTCTACGATCCGCTGATCGCGCTGCTGCGCCATACGGTCGACGAAGGCTTCATGCGTCCGACCTACTTCGACGCGCTGTGCATCGACGCCGAACCGGTCGCGCTGATCGAACAGCTGCGCCGCTACCAGCCGCCCGCCAGCGACAAGTGGGCGCCCGACGCGGCCAAGTAACCCATCGGGAACCGCACGCCATGCCCGCACCGTCCGATCGCAAGGCCGTCCTCATCACCGGCGCGAGCCGCGGCATCGGCCGCGCGACCGCCGTGCTCGCGGCCAAGCGCGGCTGGGACGTCGGCATCAACTACGCGCGAGACGCGGCGGCGGCCGAACTGACCGCGCAAGCGGTTCGCGACGCCGGCGGACGTGCGTGCATCGTCGCCGGCGACGTCGCGAACGAAGCGGACGTCATCGCGATGTTCGACACCGTCACGGCGGCGTTCGGGCGCCTCGACGCGCTCGTCAACAATGCGGGGATCGTCGCACCGTCGATGCCGCTCGCCGATATGCCGGCCGACCGGCTGCGGCGGATGTTCGACACCAACGTGCTCGGCGCGTACCTGTGCGCGCGCGAAGCCGCGCGCCGGTTGTCCACCGACCGCGGCGGGCGCGGCGGTGCGATCGTCAACGTGTCGTCGATCGCGTCCCGGCTCGGTTCGCCGAACGAGTACGTCGACTATGCGGGATCGAAGGGAGCAGTCGATTCGCTGACAATCGGCCTCGCGAAGGAACTCGGCCCGCACGGCGTGCGCGTCAACGCGGTCCGTCCCGGCCTGATCGAGACCGAAATCCACGCAAGCGGCGGCCAGCCGGGCCGTGCGGCGCGCCTCGGCGCCCAGACGCCGCTCGGCCGCGCGGGCGAGGCGCAGGAAATCGCCGAAGCGATCGTCTGGCTGCTCGGCGACACAGCGTCATACACGACGGGCGCCCTGCTCGACGTCGGCGGCGGCCGATAATCGCTCGCCCGAAGCACCGGCCGGACGCGCCGTGGTCACGACACCACAAATCTCCACAATATCGTGACCGTTTCGGTAAACATCCGTAACAGATCCGTGCTTTACTAGCGCCCAGTCAAACAGTCGGTCATCCGGCTGTCATTTCGCCTCGATGCGACCCTTATGGTCCCGGCCCATGTCGCCGGACCGTCTTGACCCGACCGAGATCCTTTCCATGCCAGGAACCGCAGCGCCCGGCCGGCGACGCACGTCCATGCCCGCTTCGGCCCAGCCCCCCCGAACAGCGACCGACCCCGACCTCGGCACGACATTCACTACCGCCGGCACGCCCGCCGTGGCCGGCCGCTCCGACGCCGCCCGCAATCGTGTGCTCGGGCTCGGTTGGCGCGTCTGGTTGCTGGTTGCCGCGCTGGTCTGCGCGTATACGCTTCCGGGCGTGCTCGGCCACGATCCGTGGAAGCAGGACGAAACCTATACGTTCGGCATCATCCAGCACATGCTCGAGACCGGCGACTTCGTCGTGCCGACCAACGCCGGCCTGCCGTTCATGGAAAAGCCGCCGCTCTACGCGTGGGTCGCGACGAGCCTCGCGTGGCTGCTGCAGCGGGTGATGCCGCTGCACGACGCGGCGCGACTGGCGAGCGCGCTGTTCGCGGCGCTCGCGTTCGGCTTCATCGCACGCGCGGCGCGCAGCGCCAGCTGCGCCGGCCGCTGGCTCGACCTGCGCGTGATCGGGCCCGTCGTGCTGAGCGCCGGCACGCTCGTCGTCATCAAGCACGTGCACGACATGATGACGGACGTCGCGCTGTTTGCCGGCACCGCGATGGGCTTTTGCGGACTGCTCGAACTCGTGATGCAGCACGTCGCGCGCGCGCGGCGCATGCGGCACGGACTACCGGTGCGGCCGTCCGGTCGCTGGGCCGCGCCGATCTTCGGTGCGGGCGTCGGCATCGCGCTGATGGCGAAGGGACTGTTCGTGCCGCTCGTGTTCGCGGCCACGCTCACGGGCGCGCTGGTGCTCTACCCCGCCTGCCGCACGCGCGCGTTCGCGCGTTCGCTCGGGGTCGCCGCGCTCGTGTTCGCACCGTTCGCGCTGATCTGGCCGATCGCGCTGTTCCTGCGCTCCGAGACGCTGTTCATGGCGTGGTTCTGGGACAACAACGTCGGCCGCTTCTTCGGCTTTTCGGTGCCCGAACTCGGCGCGGAAAACGACAAGCCGTTCTTCATCCTGCGCGCGTTCCTGCTGCTCGGCTTCCCGGTCGCGCCGCTCGCGATCGTCGCGCTCGCGCGCGGCGCATGGCGCGACTGGCACACGCCGAGCGTCGCGCTGCCCGTGCTGTTCACGGGCATCGGCCTCGCGGTGCTGCAAGTGTCCGCGACGTCGCGTCAGCTCTACATCCTGCCGTTCTTCGCGCCGCTCTCGCTGGTCGCCGCGCAGGCGATCGACCGCCTGCCGCGCGGGCTGCATCTCGCGTGGGATTATCTGAGCCGCCTGCTGTTCGGCACGGTCGTCGCGCTTGCATGGGGGATCTGGGCGGTGATGGCCGATCCGAACGCGTCGCATGCCAGCATCGCGCTGCTCGGTCGCTGGCTGCCGCTCGACTGGACCATGCCGATCGTGCCCGGATTCGTGATCGGTGCGCTCGTGCTGACGGTCGGCTGGCTGTCGCTGCTGCCGAAGCTGCGCACGACCGGCCTGTGGCGCGGCGCGCTGTCGTGGGGCGCGGGCGCGCTGGTCGCGTGGGGGCTCGTGTATACGCTGCTGCTGCCGTGGCTCGACGTCGCGAAGAGCTACCGGTCGGTGTTCGACGATCTGAACGCGCATCTCGCGCTCGAATGGCGCGACGGCGACTGCATGGCGAGCCTGCACGGGCTCGGCGAGTCGGAAGCGCCGATGCTGTACTACTTCTCCGGCATCCAGCACACGCCGATCGACGATGCGAAGACCACGCGCTGCACGTGGATGATCGTCCAGGGCGTGCGGAACGTCGATCCGGCACCGGGCAGCGAATGGAAACTGTTCTGGACCGGCGCGCGCCCGGGCGACAACGAGGAACTGCTGCGCGTCTACGTGCGCACGCCCGAAGAGCACGAAGCGCAGTAATGCAAGGCGGCGCCCAGCGGCGCCGTCGTCATCTCCGGCCGGCGACGCCAGCGGCCGCCCATCGCGCAAGCGCCCGGCTTCCTGCCGGCCGCGCGGCCTCCCCACCCATCAAAACGACGAACCGGGCTCGCGCAGGAAGGCCGTCTCCTCGTCGGTCGACGCGCGGCCGAGAATCGCGTTCCGGTGCGGAAACCGCCCGAAGCGCCCGACCACGGCCGCATGGCGCAACGCGAAGTCGTGGTAGCTCTCGCACCCGGCCTCGCCGCGAATGCCCGCGCACAGCCGCACGGCCTCGCGCTGGCTCTCGTGCGACTCGTCATGTTCGAACGGCAGATACGCGAACGCGCGGTGATGGCCGCTCGGCAATTGCGCGTCCCACCCGGCCGCGACGACGCGCCGCGCAAGCGCGAGTGCCTTCGGATCGGCGGCGAACGCGCGCGGCGTGCCGCGATGAATGTTGCGCGAGAACTGATCGAGGACCACGATCAGCGCGAGCGCGCCGAGCGGCGTATCGGCCCAATGATCGCAGGCGCCGTCGCACGCGGTATCGAGCAACGCGCCGTAGCGCGTGCGCAGCACGTCGTCGAACGCCGCGCCGCCGTTGAACCATGCCTTGCGCGCGTGGCCGAACTCCGCCGAACCCGGCGCGCCGAACCAGAAATCGAGCATCTCGCGCGCGTGCGGGTCGAGCGCCGCGGCGCTGTCCGTCGGGGTGTCGATCGTCATGCAAACTCCAGTACGAGGCGCCGTGTCCGCGCGCTCTTTTTTTCAAGTTTGGCGACCCGCAGGTCGCCGATTTCCGACGTATTGCGCACGTGCGTGCCGCCGCACGGCTGCAGGTCGACGCCGTGGATGCGCAACAGCCGCACGCGGCCCAGCCCCATCGGCGGCTTCACGCTCATCGTGCGCACGAGGTCGGGCCGTTCGGCCATCTCCGCGTCGGTGATCCATTCGGTCGTGACCGCATGCGCGCCATGGACGAGCCCCGCGAGGCGGTGCTCGACGTCGACGCGGTCGATCGCGTCCGACGTCGCGAAATCGAGCCGCACGTAGTCGGCCGTCACGCTGCAGCCGTCGACCGGATACGGCAACACCGCGCACATCAGGTGCGCGGCCGTATGCAGCCGCATGTGCCGGTAGCGGCGCAGCCAGTCGATGTCCGCCACCACGCGCGCGCCGGGCGCGAGCGCCGCGACGTGCGCTTCCTGGCCTGCCGCGGGCACGTGCACGGCATCGTCGGGCGTTGCGCCGTCGAACTTCGCCTTGCGCGTGTCGGCGATCGCGATCGTGCTGCCGTCGGGCAGCGTCAGCGTGCCGCTGTCGCCCGCCTGCCCGCCGCCGAGCGGATAGAACACGGTGCGGTCGAGCCGGATACCGTCATCGCCCACGGCCGCGACGACGGCCTCGCATTGCGTCAGGTAGGCATCTTCGCGAAACAGTGCCTGGGTCATCATCGCGCCTCGTATCGATGGGGAAACGGTCAGTGTCGGGCCACGCATCACCGGCGGCCAGACGCACCTGGACCGGCCCTCAGGCAGCAGCGTACCGGTCGATCAACCGGGCCGGTTGCGCATCCAGTCGGCCGTGTCGTAGAACGAATGCATGAGCCGCTCGCGCAACGGCTCGGGCAACCCGATGTCCTCCATCGCCCACGCCATGCAGCGCAGCCACTGGTCGCGCCCGGCCGACGCGATCGGGAACGGCAGGTGCCGTGCGCGCAGCCGCGGGTGACCGAACCGGCTGATGTAGTGGTCGGGGCCGCCGAGCCAGCCGCACAGGAACCAGAACAGCTTGTCGCGCGAGCCGTCGAGCGACGCCGGGTGCAGCGCGCGAATCTCCGCGAACTCCGGCTCGAGGTCCATCAGGTCGTAGAAGCGGTCCACCATGTCGCGCACGCGCGCTTCGCCGCCCACGAGTTCGAAGGCCGTCGGCTGCGACGGCGCATCATCATTCACATCGGTCATACGGATAATCGGAAACGGGATAATCGGGGCCGCCGGCGGCGCTCACGCGTCGCGCAGCGACTGCAGCGCGGGGCGCCGCAACACATTATGCAGGCTCAGCCAGCCGGCCGCACCGGCGCACGCGACACCGGCCGCGATGCCGGCCGGCACGAGCCACGGATCGACGGCGAGCTGGAAGTCGAACACGCGCGATGCGAGCACCCAGCCGACGGCGATCGCCCCCGCCGATGCCAGCGCACCGGCCAGCGCGCCGACGACGATGAATTCCGCGCGCTGCACCGCATTGACCTGCGCGCGCGACGCGCCGAGCGCGCGCAGCAGCGCGGCCTCGCGCACGCGCTCGTCGCGCGAGCCGGCAAGCGCGGTGTACAGCACGAGCACGCCGGCCGCGAGCGTGAACGCAAACAGAAACTGCACCGCGCCGACCACCTGCAGCATCATCCGCTGCAGTTGCGCGAGGATCGGCGCGACGTCGATCGCGGTCAGGTTCGGATAGCGCGCGATCAGCGGATCGAGCAGCGCCGCCTGTTCGGCCGGCAAGTGGAAGCTCGTCAGGTACACGGCCGGGAAATCCTTCAGCACGGGCGGCGGCATCAGCACGAAGAAGTTGACGCGGAACGAGCCCCAGTCGAGCTTGCGCACGCTGGTGATCGGCGCATCGACCGTCAGCCCCGTCACGTCGAAACGCAGCGTATCGCCCGGCTTCACGTTGATCATCTTCGCCAGCCCGGCCTCGATCGAGATCTGCGGCGTGGCCGCGTTCCCGAACCAGTCGCCAGCGACGATCCGGTTGTCGGACGGCAACTCGGTCGTATACGACAGGTTGAACTCGCGATCGACGAGCCGGCGCGCGTCGTCGGAGGGATACGCGTCGGGGTTCACCGGCTTGCCGTTGATCGCGACGAGCCGGCCGCGCACCATCGGCTCGGGCACCGCGTCGCGCACGCCGTGCGCGGCGAGCCACGCGGCGACGTCGTCGCGCTGGTCGGGCTGGATGTCGATCAGGAACTGGTTCGGCGCATCGGGCGGCGTCGACTGCCGCCAGCCGGCAACGAGGTCGTTGCGCGTGATCGCGATCAGCAGCAGGCACATCAGGCCCAGTGCGAGCGCGGTAATCTGCAGCGCGCTCGCCGTGCCGCGCCGGTGCAGCGACGCGAGCGCGTAGCGCCAGCCGATGCCCGCGCTCACGCGCGCGTTGCGCACCGTGCGCGCCGCCGCGTACAGCACCAGCCGTGCGATCAGCGCGAAGCCGACCAGCGCACCTGCGAACCCGCCCGCGACGATCAGGCCGAGCTTCAGGTTGCCCGCCGCGACGATCAACAGCCCGGCGAACAACACGACGCCGACCGCATACGCGGCCCACGCGGTGCGCGACGCGTCGCCCCAGTCGCGCCGCAGCACGCGCACCGGCGGCACGCGCGTAAGCGGCGCGAGCGGCGGCAGCGCGAAGCCGAGCAGCAGCACGAGCGCGGCCCCGATGCCGACGAGCGCGGGCCACAGGGTCGGCGGCGGCAGCACGACGTCGATCAGGCCGCCGAGTGCCGCCAGCAGCGCCCAGTGGCCGCCGTAGCCGAGCACCGCGCCCGCGACGCCCGACACGATGCCGATGGTGGCGAATTCGAGCGCGAACAGCGCACCGAGGGTGCGACGGCTGACGCCGAGGCAGCGCATCGTCGCGCAGCCGTCGAGATGGCGCCGCATGTAGCGCTGCGCGGCCATCGCGATCGCGACCGCCGCGAGCAGCGCGGTCAGGAGCGCGACGAGCGTCAGGAAATGGCGGGCGCGATCGAGCGTCTGCCGCACCTGAGGCTGCCCTTCCTGCAACGACTCGAGACCGACGCCGCGCAGCTTGCCGCCGTCGACGCGCCCGTGCGCATAGGCCTCGAAGCGCGCGACGGCCGGCGTGTCGCCGGCCACGAGCAGCCGGTACGTCACGCGGCTGCCGTAGCCGGTGAGCCCGGTCCCGGCGAGTTCGTCCGCGCGCATCATCAACCGCGGCGAGAAATTGACGAATGAGAAGCCGCGATCGAGTTCGCGGGAGATCGACGCGGCGACCGTGAACGTGCGCAGCCCGACGCGCACGGTGTTCCCCGCCTTCAGATGCAACGCGTCGAGCAGCGCGGGATCGGCCCACACGGTGCCGGGCGCGGGAATCGCGGTCGCCTTGTGCGCGGCGCGCGCGCCGGCCGGCACGATCTCGACCGCGCCGCGCAGCGGATACTGAGGCGACACGGCCTTCACGGCCGCGAGGCGTGCGGGCGCCGCACCGTTCGCCTGCCCGCCGCCGGCCGACGCGATCATGCTCGGGAAGATCGCCGTGGTCGCGGTGCGCAGCCCGAGTGCGCGCGCCTCGCGATCGAACGACGGATCGACGGGATGGTCGGCGCGCACGACGAAATCGGCGCCGAGCATCTGGCGCGCATCACGCTCGAGCCCCTGGCGCAACCGGTCGGCGAGAAAACCGACGCTCGTCAGCGCGGCGACCGCGAGCACCAAGGCCAGCACGAGGAGCGTCAGTTCACCGGCACGCCAGTCGCGTGCGGTCATCCGCGCGGCCTGGCGGATCAGGTCGTGCCAGCCGAAGCGGCCGGCCTGCGCGGGCCGCCCGGCAGGTGACGGGTCGGCGTGCTGCCGCTCGACGGGTGCCGGCGCCTTCAATCGCGCTTGCCCCCGATCGAGTTGAGCCGCGTCACCATGTGGTTCGCCATCCCGCGGAACCCGCCCGATACGCCGCGCCACAGACGCGGCAGCGCCCAGGCCGACGCCGCGATGAACGCGGCGAGCAGCACGAGGAACGCGAGCGGAACGAAGAACGCGAGGGCGAGGCCGCCGAACACGAGCCCGTCCTCGGTGGACGACGCGACCCAGTTCGAGATCGGTTCGGGAGACAGGTTGATCAGTGCGCGGGTGCCGGCCTTCGCGATGTGCGCGGCACCGGCGAGCGAGCCACCGGCCAGCCCGGCGACCGCGAGCACGGTCGGGTCGGCATGGCCGAGCGCACCGGCGGCCAGCACCGCGCCGGCCGGAATGCGGATGAAGGTGTGCACGGCGTCCCACAGCGAGTCGAACGCGGGAATCTTGTCGGCGAGGAATTCGGTGACGGCGAGCACGGCGGCGGCGCCGATGACCCACGGCGAGGTGAGGACTGCGAGCGTATCGGGCAGATGGAGCCAGCCGACCCGCGCGAGCACGCCGGCGATCAGCACCGTCAGGTAAAGGCGCAGCCCGCTCGCCCACGCGAGCCCCGCGCCGAGCGAAATGGCTTCGATCATGGCCCTCTCCTTGCACTTTCCGTGCGATTTGCCGATTGATCGGATCGAGTCGGCATGACCGGCCGCGCGGCGCGTGGCGACCGGCGCCGATGGCCGCGAACGGCGCAACGGCATTCAGGCCCGAATGCGTTCCATTATAGACAGGCTGGCAGGAGAGCCGGCGCAATTCCGCAGTGCGTCACGCCGGATACGGGCGCCGGCCGGCGCCCGGCGAGTCGGCGTCAGGCAGCCGACGACAGCTTCAGGCCGATCAGCCCGAGCACGATCAGCGACGCGCTCGCGACGCGCGCGACGGTCAGCGCCTCGCCCATCATCACGATCCCGAACACGAACGCGCCCACCGCGCCGATGCCCGTCCACATCGCGTACGCGGTGCCGAGCGGCAACTGGCGCATCGCGACCGCGAGCAGCCCGAAGCTGGCAAGCGCCGTCACGATCGTCAACACCGACGGCCCGAGTTTCGTGAAACCCTCGGACGATTTCATGCCGGCCGCCCAGGCCACTTCCAGCAAACCGGCGATCAACAACCATACCCACGCCATCTCGACGCACTCCGTATCGGTTGGGGCCGTCCCCGCTGAAGCGAATGACCCGGGGTCGTCCCCGGGTGGCGCCGAGTATAACAAGATGCTTACGGGCATGCCGGATGCGGCCGGGTTCGAACGATGAATCGGGCCCGCACATGGCGCGGGCGCGACTGCCCGCGCCCGCCGCGCCCGGTCGATCAGTTCGACACGCGCTTGGGGCCGCCCCCGCCGACGCAGCGGTCGTCGCGGTACAGCGCCCATTCTTCGCACACGCGGCCGTCCTTGAACACGCACATCCCGACCTGCCCGCTCGACAGGTTGCGAATCACGTGGCGACCGCCGAGCTTCTCGCAATTGACCGACGCGGGATTGGCGAGCGCCGCTTGCGGCGCCGAAGGCTGCTGCCCGGGCGGCAGCGGCTGCGCGAACGCGCCGGGCGCTGCAAGCGCCAGCGCACCGATGACGACCAGACGGACGGACATTGCACGCTCCTCGATTTCGTTCGCGGAACGGTCAGCATAGCGGGGAATGCGTGGCCGGTGTGCACGTCCGGCGCCCGCGGCGGCACTGTCGCGCCGAAGCAACTTCACCGGCGTGCGGCCTTGCATTCCGGCCGTATCGCGCGGCATGCCGCGCACGTCACGCCGCGCCGACGAGCCGGTAGCCGACCCCCGTTTCGGTGACGATGTGCTCGGGCTGCGCGGGATCGCGCTCGAGCTTCTGGCGCAGGTGCGCCATGTAGATGCGCAGGTAGTGATGGCTCTCGACGTGCGACGGCCCCCACACGTCGCGCAGCAGCTGGCGATGCGTGAGCACGCGGCCCGCGTGCCGCACGAGCGTCGCGAGCAGCCGGTATTCGAGCGGCGTCAGGTGCACGATCTCGCCGTCGCGCCACACCTGGCGCAGCGCGAGATCGACGGTCACGCCGCCGAAGCTCACCTTCGGCGATTCGTTCGCGCCGCCCTGGTTGCGCCGGCGCAGTTGCGCGCGGATCCGCGCGCGCAGCTCGGACACGCCGAACGGCTTGGTGAGGTAGTCGTCGGCGCCCACGTCGAGTGCCGCGACCTTCTCGTCTTCCTGCGTGCGCGCGGACAGCACGATCACCGGCACCTCGGACCAGCCGCGCAGCTCGCGGATCACGTCGAGGCCGTCGGTATCGGGCAGGCCGAGATCGACGATCACGAGATCGGGCTTGCGGGTCGCCGCGTCGATCAGCCCCTGCTTGCCCGTCTCCGCCTCGAACACGGCGATGTCCTCCTCCTCGAGCGCGGCGCGCACGAAGCGGCGGATCTGTTTTTCATCCTCGATCAGGACGACGGTCAGGCTCGGTTCACTCATGGTCTGGCAAAGGCTCGGAGGGGGACGATGCGCCGGGCGCGTCGAAATCGTCGTCGGGTACGGCAGGCACGGCCGGCGGCGTCTCGACCGGCAGCGTGAACCAGAAGCGCGCGCCCGTCACGCGGCCGTCGGGCCCGGTACGGTTGAGCGCGCCGATTCTACCGCCATGCGCCTCGACGATCGCGCGGCAGATCGCGAGGCCGAGCCCGATGCCCGGCGTCGCCGATTCCTTTTCGCCGCGCGTGAACTTGTCGAAGATCCGCGTTTCCATCCCGGCCGGCAAGCCCGGGCCGTGATCGTCGACGTGCACGCGCACGCAGGGCTGGCCGTCGTCGGTCACGCGTTCGGCGCCGATCTCGATCGGCGTGTCGGGCGGCGTGTACTTCGCCGCGTTCTCGAACAGGTTCGTGAACAGGCGCTCCATCAGCACCGCGTCCATCTGCAGGAGCGGCAGGTCGGCCGGCAGCGACACGCGCGCGGGATGGCGCGCGAGCACGCGCTTGCACGCGGCAAGCGCGGCGCCGACGGTTTCCTCGAGCAGCGACCACTGGCGCTTGAGCTGCAGGCTGCCCGCCTGCAGCCGCGCCATGTCGAGCAGGTTCGTGACGATGCCCGTCATCCGCAGCGCCTCGTCGTGGATCGCGTCGACCAGCTCGCCTTCGCGCTGCGCGGACCGTTCGGCCGCCGGCGTGTGCGGCTCGGCCGCGCGCGCGTTCGCGAGCATCGACGAGAAGCCGACGATCGTCGTGAGCGGCGTGCGCAGGTCGTGCGAGATGGCCGACAGCAGCGAGTTGCGCAGCCGCTCGGACTCCATGTTGACGAGCGCGTCGCGCGCGATCTCGACGTAGTGCACGCGTTCGAGCGCAAGCGCGATCTGCGCGGCGAACGCATCGAGCATGCGCAGTTGCTCGGGCACCTCGAGCTCGCGCGGATCGCGCGACGCCACCGCGAGCACGCCGCGCGTGCGCATCGGCGCCTTCAGCGGCAGATACAGCGCGGCGGTCGCGGGCAGCGTGTCGGTGCCGCGGCCGGCCGGCTTCTGCTGGTCGTACACCCACTGCCCGACGTCGCAGTCGAGCGCCGCGCCCGTCAGCGTGACGGCCGCGTCGGGTTCCTCGATCTTCTGCCGCACCTGGTCCGCGCTGTCGGGCAGCAGGAACGCGACGCGCGCGCGGAACACCTCGCCCACGTGGCGGCTGCCGATCTCGACGATCTGTTCGGTCGTCAGCGCCGCGCCGAGCTCGCGCGCCATCGCGTAGATCGCACCGGTGCGGCGCTCGCGGCGCTGCGCGATGCTCGCCTGGCGCGTCAACGTCGACGTCAGGTGGCTGATCACGAGCGACGTCAGCAGCATCCCGAAGAAGGTCAGCAGATACTGCGTGTCGCTCACGGAGAACGACATGCGCGGCGGCACGAAGAAGTAATCGAACGCGGCGACCGACAGGAACGACTGCAGCACGCCCGGGCCGCGTCCGAGCCGCACGGCCGAGAACACCACGCCGAGCAGGTACAGCATCACGAGGTTCGTCAGGTCGAGCCGCGCGGACACGACGCTCGCGACCCCGGTGATTGCCGCGCAGATCGCGGCCGCGTACAGGTAATGACGCGGCGGCGAACGCCGCATGCCGAACTGCGCGAACGCGTCGCGCCAGTCGCGGGCGCGCGCGTCGAGCGGCGTGGCGCGCACTTCGTCGCTCGCCGACGCACGGATCAGCATCAGGTCGACGTCGCCCGCGCGTTCGGCGAGCTTGTCACCGAACGGCCGCGCGAAGCGGCGCGCGAGCCCGACCTTCGGCGAGCCGCCCGCGACGATCTTCGACACGTTGCGCACCTTCGCATAACCGATCAGCGCCGTGACCGCATCGTCGCCGGCGAGCGTGGCCGTCTCCGCGCCGAGCTCGGCCGCGAGCTTCAGCGCATCGAGCGTGCGCTGCCGCCGCGCGTCGGGCAGCCGCTGCAGCCGCGGCGTCTCGACGTACACGGCGATCCAGTCGGCCTTCAGGCTCGCGGCGAGCCGCGCGGCCGCGCGCACCAGCGTCGGCGCCTCGGCGCCGGGCCCGACGCACACGAGCAGCCGCTCGCGCGCCTGCCAGATGCGCTGGATCGAACGGTCGGCGCGATACTCGCGCATCTGCGCGTCGACGCGATCGGCCGTGCGCCGCAACGCCAGTTCCCGCAGCGCGATCAGGTTGCCCTTGCGGAAGAAGTTGCGCACCGCGCGCTCGGCCTGCTGCGCGAGATACACCTTGCCGTCGCGCATCCGCTCGAGCAGCTCCTCGGCCGGCAGGTCGACCAGCGTGACCTCGTCGGCCGCGTCGAACACGCGGTCCGGCACGGTCTCCCACACGCGGATGCCGGTGATCGCACCGACCACGTCGTTCAGGCTCTCGAGATGCTGGACGTTGACCGTGGTGTACACGTCGATGCCCGCGTCGAGCAGCTCGTAGACGTCCTGCCAGCGCTTCAGGTGACGCGCGCCCTGCACGTTCGAGTGCGCGAGCTCGTCGACGAGGATCAGCTGCGGCGCACGCGCGAGCGCACCGTCGAGGTCGAATTCGGCGAGCGTGCGACCGCGATAGTCGAGGCGCGCGAGCGGCAGCACGTCGAAGCCGTCGAGCAGCGCGGCGGTTTCGCCGCGACCGTGGGTCTCGACGATGCCGACCACGACGTCGACACCGTCCTGCAGCCGCTGGCGCGCGGCCTGCAGCATCGCGTAGGTCTTGCCGACGCCGGCAGACGCGCCGAAGAAGATCTTGAGCTGGCCACGCCGCTGCTTTTCTTCGTCGCGCTGCAGCTTGTCGAGGAGTTGGTCGGGATCGGGGCGGTTCATGCGTCAGGACGGCGAAGCGCCGGATGGTGCGCGAAATACAGGCATTGTGGTTCCAAATCGCCGCAAAAGGCAAAGACGGCGCATGCGCCGTCGGTAAGCCGGCCCCGGCGCGCAACCCGCCGCGCCGGGAAGCCCGGATGCACGCGCGCTCAGTGCGCGGCCTGCGCCGCGTCGAGCGCGAGATTCAGCTTCAGCACGTTCACGCGCGGCTCGCCGAGCACGCCGAACTGGCGGCCCGTCGTGTTCGCGGCGACGAGCTGCGCGACCGTGTCCGGTGCGAGCTTGCGCGCCTTCGCGACGCGCTCGACCTGGTAGGCGGCGGCAGCCGGCGTGATCTCCGGATCGAGGCCGCTGGCGGACGCCGTCACGAGATCGACCGGCACGGGTTTCGACAGGTCGGTGCCCGCGTCGCGCAGCGCGGCGATGCGCGCCTTGACCTGATCGGCGAGCGACGGGTTCAGCGGGCCGAGGTTCGAGCCGCCGGAGCCGGTCGCGTTGTACGGCATCGGCGACGTGGCCGACAGGCGGCCCCAGAAGTATTTCGGCGCATCGAACTGCTGGCCGATCAATGCGGAACCGACCGCCTTGCCGTCCTGCTCGATCAGGCTGCCGTTCGCCTGCGACGGGAACACGGCCTGGCCGAACACGGTCATCACGGCCGGGTAAGCGAGCCCCGTCACCGCGGTCAGCACGGCAAAGATCACGACGAGCGGACGAATCAACGTTTTCATGATGTTTCCTTCAAATACGGCCGGCTCAGGCCCAGCCGAGTGCAGCGAGCGTCATGTCGATGAGCTTGATGAACGGGAACGGCAACAGCACGCCGCCGAGGCCGTACACCAGCAGGTTGCGGCGCAGCAGCGAGGCCGCGCCGAGCGGCCGGTACGTGACGCCCTTCAGCGCCAGCGGGATCAGCGCGACGATGATCAGCGCGTTGAAGATCACCGCCGACAGGATCGCGGAGGCCGGCGATGTCAGGTGCATGATGTCGAGCACGCGCAATTGCGGGTACGTCGTCACGAACGCGGCCGGGATGATCGCGAAATACTTCGCGATGTCGTTCGCGATCGAGAAGGTCGTCAGCGAGCCGCGCGTCATCAGCATCTGCTTGCCGATCTCGACGATCTCGATCAGCTTGGTCGGGTTCGAATCGAGGTCGACCATGTTGCCGGCTTCCTTCGCGGCCTGCGTGCCGGTGTTCATCGCCACCGCCACGTCGGCCTGCGCGAGCGCCGGCGCGTCGTTGGTGCCGTCGCCCGTCATCGCGACGAGGCGCCCCGCCGCCTGATGCTCGCGGATCGTCGCGAGCTTGGCTTCCGGCGTCGCTTCCGCGAGGAAGTCGTCGACGCCCGCCTCCGCCGCGATCGCCGCGGCCGTCAGCCGGTTGTCGCCCGTCACCATCACGGTCTTGATGCCCATCTTGCGCAGTTCGGCGAAACGCTCCTTGATGCCGCCCTTCACGATGTCCTTCAGCTCGATCACGCCGAGCACGCGCGCGACGCCGTCCTGCAGGTCGGCCACGACGAGCGGCGTGCTGCCGCGGCGCGCGACCTCGTCGACGGCGCGGCGCACTTCTTCCGGAAAACGGCTGCCGTGCGTCTCGACGTAGCGGCGAATCGCATCGGCCGCGCCCTTGCGGATCTCGCGGCCCGGCGCCGCGGAGGACGTCCCCTGGGGCGCCAGGTCGACGCCGCTCATCCGCGTTTGCGCGGAGAAGCCGATGAACGTCGCGTGCAGTTGCGCCATGTCGCGCTGGCGGATGTTGAAGCGCTCCTTCGCCAGCACCACGATGCTGCGGCCTTCCGGCGTTTCGTCGGCGAGCGACGACAGCTGCGCGGCGTCGGCCAGCGCCTCCTCGGTCACGCCCGGCGCGGGCACGAACGTCGACGCCTGGCGGTTGCCGAGCGTGATCGTGCCGGTCTTGTCGAGCAGCAGCACGTCGACGTCGCCGGCCGCCTCCACCGCGCGGCCCGACGTCGCGATCACGTTCGCCTGCATCATCCGGCTCATCCCGGCCACGCCGATCGCGGACAGCAACCCGCCGATCGTCGTCGGGATCAGGCACACCAGCAGCGCGACGAGCGCGGTGATCGTCACCACATGGCCCGCCTTCATCGCGTCGACCGAGAACATCGAGAACGGCAGCAGCGTCGCGGTCGCGAGCAACATCACGATCGTCAGCGCGACGAGCAGGATCGTGAGCGCGACCTCGTTCGGCGTCTTCTTGCGCTTCGCGCCTTCGACCATCGCGATCATCCGGTCGAGGAACGCCTCGCCGGGGTTCGCGGTGACGGTCACGACGATCCAGTCGGACAGCACGCGCGTGCCGCCCGTCACCGACGAGAAGTCGCCGCCCGACTCGCGGATCACCGGCGCCGATTCGCCGGTGATCGCGGATTCGTCGACCGACGCGACGCCGTCGACGACTTCGCCGTCGGCCGGGATCACGTCGCCGGCCTCGACCAGCACGACGTCGCCTTTGCGCAGGTCGGACGCGGTCGTGATGCGGATCGGCGACTTCGGATGCGGCTCGTTGAGCTTCTTCGCCATCACGTCCTTCTTCGCGCTGCGCAGCGACGCGGCCTGCGCCTTCGAGCGCCCTTCGGCGAGCGCTTCCGCGAAGTTCGCGAACAGCACCGTGAACCACAGCCACAGCGCGATCGCGAGGATGAAGCCCGCGGGCGCCTCGGCCTGGCCGGCGAGCGCCGCGATCCACAGGATCGTGGTCAGGATGCTGCCGACGTACACGCAGAACATCACCGGATTGCGGAACTGCGTGCGCGGCGTGAGTTTCTTGAACGAGTCCACGATCGCCGGGCGCAGCAGCGCCGGATCGAACATGGACCGTGTTGCGGAATGTTGAGTCATTGCGATCTCTTCAGTCTTTTCAATGTGTCGCCATGCGTGCGCGCATCACGCGCCCAGCCACATCATCAGGTGCTCGACGCCCGGGCCGAGCGCGAGCGCCGGCACGTAGGTCAGCGCGCCCACCAGCAGCACGGTGCCGAGCAGCAGCACGACGAACAGCGGGCCATGCGTGGGCAGCGTGCCGCTCGTCACCGCGATGCGTTTCTTCGCGGCGAGCGAGCCGGCGATCGCGAGCACCGGCACGATCGTGCCGAAGCGGCCGAACCACATCGCGATCGCGGTCATCCAGTTGTAGAACGGCGTGCCGACCGTCAGGCCCGCGAACGCGCTGCCGTTGTTGTTCGCGGCCGAGCTGAACGCGTACAGGATTTCCGAGAAGCCGTGCGGGCCCGGGTTCGCGATGCCGGCTCTGCCGGCATCGGCGAGCACGGCGATCGACGTGCCGACCAGCACCAGCAGCGGCGTGAGCAGCACGACGATCGACACCATCTTCATCTCGTACGACTCGATCTTCTTGCCGACGTATTCGGGCGTGCGGCCGATCATCAGGCCGGCGACGAACACCGCGAGCAGCGCGAACACGAGCATCCCGTAGAGACCCGAGCCGACCCCGCCGTAGACCACTTCGCCCAGTTGTATCAGCAGCATCGGCACGAGGCCGCCGAGCGGCGTCAACGAATCGTGCATCGTGTCGACCGCGCCGCACGACGCGGCCGTCGTCGCGACCGTGAAGATGCCGGTCTGCGCGATGCCGAAGCGCGTTTCCTTGCCTTCCATGTTGCCGCCCGGCTGCAGCGCGCTCGCCGACTGGTCGACGTGCAGCGCGGCGAGCGTCGGGTTGCCGCCCTGCTCGGCGCTCACCTCGACGCCGACCGCGATCGCGAACGCGACCGTCATCGCCGCAAGCACGGCGATGCCCTGCCGGCGGTCGCCGATCATGCGGCCGAACACGAGGGCCAGCGCCGCCGGGATGATCAGGATCGCGAAGATCTCGATGAAGTTCGCGAACGGCGTCGGGTTCTCGTACGGATGCGCGGAATTCGCGTTGAAGAAGCCGCCGCCGTTGGTGCCGAGCATCTTGATCGCTTCCTGCGACGCGACCGGGCCCATTGCAAGCGTCTGCTTCGTGAGCGGGGTCGGCACCGTCACCGGATTGCCCTTGTCGTCCTTCACCGGATTGCCCTGCGCGTCGAGCTTCGGCGCGGCATAGGTGCTCGCCTGCAGCACCGGCACGTCCTGGTATGCCTTCAGGTTCTGGATCACGCCCTGGCTCATCAGCAGCGCGGCGACGAGCGCCGCCATCGGCACCAGCACGTACAGCGTCACGCGCGTGAGGTCGACCCAGAAGTTGCCGATCGTCTGCGCGGTATGGCGTGCGAAGCCGCGGATCAGCGCGATCACGACGACGATGCCGGTGGCCGCCGACAGGAAGTTCTGCACGGTCAGGCCGAGCATCTGCGTCAGGTAGCTGACGGTCTGCTCGGGCGTGTAGTCCTGCCAGTTCGTGTTGGTGACGAAGCTGACGGCGGTGTTGAATGCGCCGTCGACCGTCATCGCACCGAACTGCTGCGGGTTGCCGGGCAGGAAGCCCTGCAGGCGCAGCAGCCCGTAGAGGAACAGCGCGCCGAGCGCGTTGAATGCGATCGTCGCGATCGCGTACTGCTTCCAGTTCATCTCGCTGCCGGCGTCGACGCCGGCAACGCGGTACAGCGCGCGCTCGAGCGGCCCGAACACGCGCACGACGCGCGCGCTGCCGTCCATCACCGCGGACAGATAGCGCGCGACCGGAACGGCCGCCGCCAGCAGCACGACGATGAAGAGCAGCGTTTGAAAGAGATTGTTCGCGTTCATTCAATGTCCTCCGCGCGCAGCAGCGCAAAGACGAGATACGCGAACAGCAGGGCCGTCGAGGCGCCCGCCAGCCAAAGCATCCAGGTCATGCGCGCCCCCCGCGACCGTATTGCACGAGCTTGTCGCAACCGGCAATCAAACCGAGGATCAGCGCGGTGAAGAGCACCAGTGCGCCGATGAAAACCCCATCCATTTTTGTGTTCTCCATCGTCGAAATCGGACGACTAGAACCTTATGGGAACGCACGTAAAGGACGGGTCAAAGGTATCGGGGCGCGTATAAAAAACGCGTAAACGTGGAATGCGGGGGAGGACGGCGGGAACCGGGGGCGGGACGGACGGCGCCGTGGCGCCGCCCGGAAAGGCGCGTGCCGGCATGACGCCGGCACGTGGGGATGCGTCAGGGAACGAGGATCGTCGAGCCGGTGGTCTTGCGCGCTTCGAGATCTTCGTGCGCGCGGCCGACTTCCGCGAGCGGGTAGCGCTGGTTGATGCTCGTCTTCACCTTGCCCGACAGCAGCACGTCGAACAGCTCGGCGGCCGCGGCCTCGAGATCGGCGCGCTTCGCGATGTACGAGAACAGCGTCGGCCGCGTGAAGAACAGCGAGCCGCGCGACGAGAATTCCTTCGAATCGATCAGCGGGAGCGGACCCGACGCATTGCCGAAGCTGACGAACAGCCCGAGCGGCGCGAGGCTGTCGAGCGAGCCGATGTAGGTGTCCTTGCCGATCGAATCGTAGACGACCGGCACGCCCGCGCCGTTCGTGATCTCCTTCACGCGTTGCGTGAAGTTCTCTCGTGTATAGACGATCGGGTGGTCGCAGCCGTGCGCCTTCGCGAGCGCGGCCTTCTCGTCGGAGCCGACCGTGCCGATCACGGTCGCGCCGAGCGCCTTCGCCCACTGGCACACGAGCAGGCCGACACCGCCGGCCGCCGCGTGGATCAGGATCGTGTCGCCCGCCTTCACCGGGTACGTGCGACGCAGCAGGTAGTGCGCGGTCAGCCCCTGCAGCATCACCGATGCCGCATCGTCGTCGCTGATCCCGTCCGGCAGCTTCACGAGCCGCTCGGCCGGCATCACGCGTTCCTGCGCATATGCGCCCGGTGGCTGCCCGACGTAGGCGACGCGGTCGCCGACCTCGAGCGCGCTCACGCCGTCGCCGACGGCCGTCACCTCGCCCGCCGCCTCCATCCCGAGGCCGCCGGGCAGCGGCTGCGGATACAGACCCGTGCGGAAATACACGTCGATGTAGTTGAGCCCGACCGCGTGCTGCCGGATGCGGACTTCGCCCGCCTTCGGCTCGCCGACCTCGACATCGACCCACTTCATCACGTCCGGGCCGCCCGGCTGGTCGTATCGGATTGCTTTCGGCATCGTTTCGCTCCTCGTTTCTGAATCGGTCAGGGGATAGTCGGTCACCGACGCGCGGACCGGCGCCGACCGGTGCAGGCTGGCTCCGGCGGCCGATGCGCGTCGCGACGCCCGATTCTCGCGCGTCGCCGCCGCGCGTGCATGGCCCTGCCGATAGCAGGGGCAATCGGCCGCGCCGACGATCAGCAAACGTCCTGCATGTTCCGCGCCAGATCGTCGAGCAGCATCCGCGCGGTCGCGACATTGGTCGCGACCGCCACGTCGTGCACGTCGCAGGCGCGCACCAGCGCGGTGATGTCCGGATCGTGCGGCTGCGCGGTCATCGGGTCGCGCAGGAACACGACGATGTCGACACGGCCGTCGACCAGTTCCGCGCCGATCTGCAGGTCGCCGCCGCACGGCCCCGACAGCTTGCGCTCGACCTCGAGCCCATGCGCGGCGGCGATGCGGCCGCCCGTCGTGCCGGTCGCGACCAGCCGGCATTGTGCGAGCGTCGCGCGGTACTGGCCCGCGAGCGCGACGATGTCGTCCTTCTTCGCGTCGTGCGCGATCAGTGCGATGCGGGGTTTGCTCATCTCCGTTTCCTTCGTGGTTCGATTAGTGTCGTCGTGAATGGCGGTGCGCGCGTCAGAACGTGCCCGGATACGCGCCGCCGTCGAGCAGCCAGTTCTGCCCGGTGATGTAGCCGGCATGCACGCTGCACAGGAACGCGCATGCCGCGCCGAATTCGGCGCGCGTGCCGAGGCGCCCGGCCGGGATGCCCTTGGTGCGCCGCGCGCGCAGCGCGTCGACCGTCACGCCCTGCGCCTTCGCCGACGCGGCCAGCGTCGTCGCGATCCGGTCGGTGTCGAACAGCCCCGGCAACAGGTTGTTGATCGTCACGCCCTGCCCCGCGACCTTGCGCGACAGCCCCGCGACGAAGCCCGTCAGCCCCGAGCGCGCGCCGTTCGACAGCGCGAGCACGTCGATCGGCGCCTTCACGGCCGAGCTTGTGATGTTGACGATCCGGCCGAAGCCGCGGCCGATCATCCCGTCGACGGTCGCGCGGATCAGCTCGATCGGCGTCAGCATGTTCGACTCGAGCGCGCGAATCCAGTCGTCGTGCGAGAAATCGCGGAAGTCGCCGGGCGGCGGGCCGCCGGCATTCGTCACGAGAATGTCCGGCTGCGGGCACGCGGCAAGCGCGGCCGCGCGCCCGTCGGGCGTCGTGATGTCGCAGGCGACTGCGGTGATCGACACGTTCGACGCGGCGCGGATCTCCTGCGCGGTTTCCTCCAGCGTGTCGCGCGTGCGCGCGACGATCACCAGATTCACGCCCTCGGCGGCCAGCGCTTCCGCGCAGCCGCGCCCGAGCCCCTTGCTCGCCGCGCACACGAGCGCGGTCTTGCCTGCAATGCCGAGATCCATCGTCGATTCCTTTATGGCGACGCGCGCCGGCCCGGCCGAATCGCCAGCCAAATCGCCGGCCGCGCCGCCGGGCAGGCGAACGGTCGCGAACGGGCGAACGAGCGAATGGACGAATGGGCGAAAACGGCGCGCGGATTGTCGTGAGACGTCGATAATATCCGGATCGCGCGGCGCGCCTTGGTAAAATTGCGGCCATAAGCGGCAGCCGGCCTCGCGCCCGCCGCCGCCCCCGATCCCCTTTTGCCGCCAAGGCACCCCCGTCATGAAACAGGACAGCCGTTTCCCGAATCTCTTCATTACCGATCACCCGCTGATCCAGCACAAGCTCACGCACATGCGCGACAAGGACACGTCGACGCGCACGTTCCGCGAACTGCTGCGCGAGATCACGCTGCTGATGGGCTATGAGATCACCCGTAACCTGCCGATCACGACCAAGCGGGTCGAAACCCCGCTGGTGGCGGTCGACGCGCCGGTGATCGCGGGCAAGAAGCTCGCGATCGTGCCGGTGCTGCGGGCGGGCATCGGGATGTCGGACGGCCTGCTCGACCTGGTGCCGTCCGCGCGCGTCGGCCACATCGGCGTGTACCGCGCCGAGGATCACCGCCCGGTCGAGTACCTGGTGCGCCTGCCGGACCTGGAAGACCGCATCTTCATCCTGTGCGATCCGATGGTCGCGACCGGCTACTCGGCCGTGCACGCGGTCGACGTGCTCAAGCGCCGCAACGTGCCGGCCGCGAACATCATGTTCGTCGCGCTGGTCGCCGCGCCCGAAGGCGTGCAGGTGTTCCAGGACGCGCACCCGGACGTGAAGCTGTTCGTCGCGTCGCTCGACTCGCACCTGAACGAGCACGCGTACATCGTGCCGGGCCTGGGCGACGCGGGCGACCGCCTGTTCGGCACCAAGAACTGACGGAACCGGCCTGCCGGCGCCGGCGGGCCGCGTCGGCCGCCCGGCCATTCGGCCGTTCGGCCATGCGCGACGGCCCCGAAGCGACGGTCGCCGCGTGATAAAATCACGTTCCACTCGACACGCGCGGCCCCGCGGCATCACGCCCGCCCAGACGGCCGCCGATTCAACGACACATTGGCACAATCGCCCGCGCAGCGCGCCCGGGCACGGAGAAAGGTATGGCTGGTCATTCGAAATGGGCCAACATCAAGCATAAGAAGGCAGCGGCCGACGCGAAGCGCGGCAAGATCTGGACCCGCCTGATCAAGGAAATCCAGGTCGCGGCCCGCCTCGGCGGCGGCGACGCGAACTCGAACCCGCGCCTGCGTCTCGCGGTCGACAAGGCAGCCGACGCGAACATGCCGAAGGACAACGTCAAGCGCGCGATCGATCGCGGCGTCGGCGGCGCGGACGGCGCGAACTACGAAGAAATCCGTTACGAAGGCTATGGCATCAGCGGCGCGGCGATCATCGTCGACACGCTGACCGACAACCGCACCCGCACGGTCGCGGAAGTCCGCCACGCGTTCTCGAAGTTCGGCGGCAACATGGGCACCGACGGTTCGGTCGCGTTCATGTTCGATCACGTCGGCCAGTTCCTGTTCGCGCCCGGCACGTCGGAAGACGCGCTGATGGAAGCGGCGCTCGAAGCCGGTGCGGACGACGTCAGCACGAACGAAGACGGCTCGATCGAAGTGCTGTGCGACTGGCAGACGTTCTCGGCGGTGAAGGACGCGCTCGAAGCCGCGGGCTTCAAGGCCGAACTCGCCGAGGTGACGATGAAGCCGCAGAACGAAGTCGAATTCACCGGCGACGACGCGGCGAAGATGCAGAAGCTCCTGGACGCGCTCGAGAACCTCGACGACGTGCAGGACGTGTATACGAACGCCGTCATCGTCGAGGAATGAGATGCCGGCCGCCGTGCGCAGCGTTGCGACGGCGGCCCGACCGATTTCGCGGCCGGCGCGCCTGAGCGTGCCGGCCGCCCTGTTTTCTAGTCTGCGGGGAATCCCATGAAACTACTCGTCGTCGGTTCCGGCGGCCGCGAACATGCGCTGGCGTGGAAGCTCGCGCAGTCGCCGCGCGTCCAGATGGTCTACGTCGCGCCCGGCAATGGCGGCACGGCGCAGGACGAGCGTCTGAAGAACGTCGACATCACGTCGCTCGACGCGCTGGCCGATTTCGCGGAAAGCGAAGGCGTCGCGTTCACGCTCGTCGGGCCGGAAGCGCCGCTCGCGGCCGGCATCGTCAACCTGTTCCGCGCGCGCGGCCTGAAGGTATTCGGCCCGACCCGCGAAGCCGCCCAGCTCGAAAGCTCGAAGGATTTCGCGAAGGCGTTCATGAAGCGCCACGGCATCCCGACCGCCGACTACGAAACCTTCTCCGACGCGGCCGCCGCGCACGCGTACATCGACGCGAAGGGTGCGCCGATCGTCGTGAAGGCCGACGGCCTCGCGGCCGGCAAGGGTGTCGTCGTCGCGATGACGCTGGAAGAAGCGCACGCCGCGGTCGACATGATGCTGTCGGGCAACAAGCTCGGCGACGCCGGCGCGCGCGTCGTGATCGAGGAATTCCTCGATGGCGAGGAAGCGAGCTTCATCGTGATGGTCGACGGCAAGCACGCGCTGGCGCTGGCTTCCAGCCAGGACCACAAGCGCCTGCTGGATGAAGATCGCGGCCCGAACACCGGCGGCATGGGTGCTTACTCCCCTGCCCCGATCGTCACGCCGCAGATGCACGCACGCGTGATGCGCGAAATCATCATGCCGACCGTGCGCGGGATGGAGAAGGACGGCATCCGCTTCACGGGCTTCCTGTATGCGGGCCTGATGATCGACAAGGAAGGCAATCCACGCACGCTGGAATTCAACTGCCGGATGGGCGACCCCGAGACGCAGCCGATCATGGCGCGCCTGAAGAGCGATTTCTCGAAGGTCGTCGAGCAAGCGATCGCGGGCACGCTCGACACGGTCGAGCTCGACTGGGACCGCCGCACCGCGCTCGGCGTCGTGCTGGCCGCGCACGGCTATCCGGACGCGCCGCGCAAGGGCGACCGCATCAACGGGATCCCGGCCGAGACCGAACAGGCCGTGACGTTCCATGCGGGCACGACGCTCGACGGCGACAAGCTGACGACGTCCGGCGGCCGCGTGCTGTGCGTGGTCGGCCTCGCCGATTCGGTGCGCGAAGCGCAGCAGCATGCGTACGACGCGATCAACCAGATCAATTTCGAAGGCATGCAGTATCGCCGCGACATCGGCTTCCGCGCGCTGAACCGCAAGAGCGCGTGACGATCGCTTCGGGCGCGCCGCGACGCTGCGCGCCCGCTCCTCTGCCGGGGTTCGATAGAATGCCCGGCAGATGCCTTTTTTACGCCCCCCGCTTGACGCGGAGGCACCCAGTCCAGACATGACCGATTCGACCTACGACGTGGCGCGCGTGCGCACGTACCTCCAGGGCCTGCAGACACGCATCGCCGACGCGCTCGGCGCGCTCGACGGCACGCCGCTTGCGACCGACGCGTGGCAGCGCGGGCCTGAAGAGCGCCTGCGCGGCGGCGGCTGCACGCGGATTCTCGAAGGCGGCCGCGTGTTCGAGCGCGCGGGAATCGGTTTTTCCGACGTCGCGGGCGACGCGCTGCCGCCATCGGCGAGCGCCGCGCGCCCGCAGCTGGCCGGCCGCGGCTTCGAGGCGCTCGGCGTGTCGCTCGTGCTGCACCCGCGCAACCCGTACTGCCCGACCGTGCACATGAACGTGCGGATGCTGATCGCGACGAAGCCGGGCGAGGCGCCGATCTTCTGGTTCGGCGGCGGCATGGATCTGACACCGGTTTATCCGTTCGAGGACGACGCACGTCATTTCCACCAGACCTGCAAGGACGCGCTCGAGCCGTTCGGCGCCGAGCTCTATCCGCGCTTCAAGACGTGGTGCGACGAGTACTTCTTCCTGAAGCACCGCAACGAGACGCGCGGCATCGGCGGGATCTTCTTCGACGATTTCTCCGAACCCGGATTCGAACGCTCGTTTGAGATGATGCAAGCCGTCGGCGACGCGTTCCTGAACGCGTATCTGCCGATCGTCGAGCGCCGTGTCGCGCTGCCGTACGGCGAACGCGAGCGCGAGTTCCAGGCTTACCGGCGCGGCCGCTACGTCGAATTCAACCTGGTGTTCGACCGCGGCACGCTGTTCGGCCTGCAAAGCGGCGGCCGGACCGAATCGATCCTGATGTCGATGCCGCCGGTCGCGAACTGGCGCTACAACTGGCAGCCCGAGCCGGGCTCGCCGGAGGCGCGCCTGACCGACTTCCTCGTGCCGCGCGACTGGGTCTGAGCCCGCCGCGCCCCGCCGCCCCACGAACAGGACACGTTTTTCTGGACACCAAAGCCTGCCCCGCCCCGCAGCCGCGCCCGCTGTCACGTCGCATCGGCCTGCTGGGCGGCACGTTCGACCCGATCCACGACGGCCATCTCGCGCTCGCGCGCCGGTTCGCCGACGTGCTCGGCCTGACCGAACTCGTGCTGCTGCCCGCCGGGCAGCCGTACCAGAAGCGCGACGTGTCGGCAGCCGAGCATCGGCTCGCGATGACGCGCGCCGCGGCCGGCGCGCTGTCGCTGCCCGGCGTGACGGTCACCGTCGCGACCGACGAGATCGAGCATGAAGGGCCGACCTACACGGTCGAGACGCTTGCGCGCTGGCGCGAGCGAATCGGCCCCGATGCGTCGCTGTCGCTGCTGATCGGCGCCGACCAGCTGGTCCGGCTCGACACCTGGCGCGACTGGCGCACGCTGTTCGACCATGCGCACGTGTGCGCGTCGACGCGCCCAGGCTTCGACCTCGGCGCGGCGCCGCCGGACGTCGCACAGGAAATCGCGCGGCGCCAGGCCGGCGCCGACGTGCTGAAAGCCACGCCGTCCGGTCACCTGCTGATCGACACGACCCTGGCGTTCGATATCGCCGCAACCGACATCCGCGCGCACCTGCGCGAATGCATCGCGCGTCATGCGCAAATGCCCGATGCGTCGGCCGAGCATGTGCCGGCCGCCGTCTGGGCCTATATTCTTCAACATCGTCTCTACCATTCCTGATTCCATGGATATCCGCAAACTGCAGCGCGTGATCGTCGACGCACTCGAAGACATCAAGGCGCAAGACATCAAGGTGTTCAACACCAGCCACCTGACCGAACTGTTCGACCGCGTGATCGTCGCGTCGGGCACGTCGAACCGCCAGACCAAGGCGCTCGCGTCGAGCGTGCGCGACAAGGTCAAGGAAGCCGGCGGCGACATCGTCAGCTCCGAGGGCGAAGACACCGGCGAATGGGTGCTGGTCGACTGCGGCGACGCGGTCGTGCACATCCTGCAGCCGGCGCTGCGCCAGTACTACAACCTCGAGGAAATCTGGGGCGACAAGCCCGTCCGGATGAAGCTCGGCGGCAGCAAGGGCCCGAACGGGTTCGCAACCGCCAGCGAAGACGAGGACGACGAGGAAGAAGCACCCGCACGCCCGGCGCGCAAGACCGCAGCGCGCCGCCGCTGAGTCGCCGCGAGTCGTCCCGATGAAGCTTTTCATCCTCGCGGTCGGCCACAAGATGCCCAGCTGGATCGCGTCCGGCTTCGACGAATACACGAAGCGGATGCCGCCCGAGCTGCGCATCGAGCTGCGCGAGATCAAGCCCGAACTGCGTTCGGGCGGCCGCAGCGCGGAAAGCGTGATGGCGGCCGAGCGGCAGAAGATCGAGGCCGCGCTGCCGAAGGGCGCGCGCATCGTCGCGCTCGACGAGCGCGGCCGCGACTGGACCACCATGCAGCTCGCGCAGGCGCTGCCCGGCTGGCAGCAGGACGGCCGTGACGTCGCGTTCGTGATCGGCGGCGCCGACGGGCTCGATCCGGAACTCAAGGCGCGCGCCGACACGCTGCTGCGTATCTCGAGCATGACGCTGCCGCACGGGATGGTGCGCGTGTTGCTTGCCGAACAGCTTTACCGCGCGTGGAGCATCACGCAGAATCACCCCTATCATCGCGCATGACGTGTCGTCCTCGGGACGCGCGCCGCGCGCGCTCAACGAGATAACGACACCATGCCGTCCAGCACGCCTTCCGCGCCTTTGCCGTCCCCCCTGTTTCCGGCCCCGCCGTTCCCGACCCCGCTGTTCCCGACCCTTTACCTCGCTTCGCAAAGCCCGCGCCGCCAGGAACTGCTGCAGCAGATCGGCGTGCACTTCGAACTGCTGCTGCCGCGCCCCGACGAGGACGCCGAGGCGCTCGAAGCCGAACTGCCCGGCGAAGCCGCCGACGCGTACGTGCAGCGCGTGACCGTCGCGAAGGCCGAGGCCGCGCGTGCGCGCCTCGTCGCGAGCGGCAAGCCGGCCGCGCCGGTGCTCGTCGCCGATACCACGGTGACGATCGACGGCGCGATCCTCGGCAAGCCGGCCGATGCCGACGACGCGCTCGCCATGCTGACCCGTCTCGCGGGCCGCGAACACGAAGTGCTGACCGCCGTTGCCGTGATCGGCGCCGACGGCGAACTGCTGCCCCCCGCGCTGTCGCGCTCGTCGGTACGCTTTTCGAACCCGCCGCGCGCCGCGTTCGAGCGCTATGTCGACACCCGCGAACCGTTCGGCAAGGCCGGCGCGTACGCGATCCAGGGGCGCGCCGCCGAATTCATCGAGCGAATCGACGGTTCCCATTCGGGTATCATGGGTCTGCCCCTTTTTGAGACTGCCGCGCTGCTGCGCGCCGCGCGCGTCGCCTTCTGAATCCCACCATGAACGAAGAAATCCTGATCAACCTCACGCCGCAGGAAACGCGGGTCGCACTCGTCCAGCAAGGCGCGGTGCAGGAGCTTCACGTCGAGCGCACGCTGTCGCGCGGGCGGGTCGGCAACATCTACCTCGGCAAGGTCGTGCGCGTGCTGCCCGGCATGCAGTCGGCATTCATCGACATCGGCCTCGAGCGCGCGGCGTTCCTGCACGTCGCCGACATCTGGCATCCGCGTCTCGCGGGCGAGCCGCTGTCGGGCGCGCCGCACCAGCCGATCGAGAAGATCGTGTTCGAAGGCCAGACGCTGATGGTCCAGGTGATCAAGGATCCGATCGGCACGAAGGGCGCGCGGCTGTCGACGCAGGTCAGCATCGCGGGCCGCACGCTCGTGTACCTGCCGCAGGAGCCGCACATCGGCATCTCGCAGAAGATCGAGAGCGAGGCCGAGCGCGAAGCCGTGCGCGCGCGGCTGACCGCCGTGATCCCGCCGGACGAGAAAGGCGGCTACATCGTGCGCACGATCGCCGAGGACGCCACCTCGGACGAACTGGCGGGCGACGTCACCTACCTGCGCAAGACCTGGGCGACGATCGTCGCGCAGGCGCAGCGGCTGCCGGCGACGAGCCTGCTGTACCAGGATCTCGACCTCGCGCAACGCGTGCTGCGCGATTTCGCGAACGACGACACGACGCGCATCCAGGTCGATTCGCGCGAGACGTTCCAGCGCCTCGCGGAATTCGCCGGCGAGTTCACGCCCGCGGTGAGCCCGAAGCTGCATCACTACACCGGCGAGCGGCCGCTGTTCGACCTGTACAACATCGAGACGGAGATCCAGCGCGCGCTGTCGCGCCGCGTCGACCTGAAGTCGGGCGGCTACCTGATGATCGACCAGACCGAGGCGATGACGACGATCGACGTGAACACCGGCGGCTACGTCGGCGCGCGCAACTTCGACGACACGATCTTCAAGACCAACCTCGAGGCCGCGCATACGATCGCGCGGCAGTTGCGGCTGCGCAATCTCGGCGGGATCATCATCATCGACTTCATCGACATGGAGAACGCCGAGCATCGCGACGCGGTGCTGTCCGAGCTGAAGAAGGCGCTGTCGCGCGACCGCACGCGCGTGACGGTCAACGGCTTCTCGCAGCTCGGGCTCGTCGAGATGACGCGCAAGCGCACCCGCGAATCGCTCGCGCACGTGCTGTGCGAGCCCTGCCCGACCTGCCAGGGCAAGGGCCAGGTGAAGACCTCGCGCACCGTGTGCTACGACATCCTGCGCGAGATCCTGCGCGAGTCGCGCCAGTTCAACCCGCGCGAATTCCGCGTGATCGCCGCGCAGCAGGTGATCGACCTGTTCCTGGATGAAGAATCGCAGCATCTCGCGATGCTGATCGACTTCATCGGCAAGCCGGTATCGCTGCAGGTCGAGTCGAATTTGAGCCAGGAGCAGTACGATATCGTGCTGATGTAACGTTCCGCCCTGCCCGCCGCCGGCCTGGCCGTGCGGCGCCCCGATGCGGCGCCCGGGCCGCTCGCGCATGTTGCGCCAGCGCCCGCCGCCGCTGCCCTTTTCCTCTTCTCGTTCATCACCCACCATGAGCCAACGCCACAACCGCCGTCAGCGCAAGAAACTCCACATCGCCGAGTTCCAGGAACTCGCGTTCAACGCGACCGCGCAATACCGCAACGAGCTGTCCGACCTCGAGCGCGGCCAACTGATCGATGCGTTCATCGATTTCGTCGAAGCGAACGGGCTGCTGACCGTCGCGTCCGCGGACGAAGGAATCGGCGCCTACGTGATCTCCGGCGCGCCGCGCGGCACGACGACCGACGCCGATCGCGAAAGCGTGCGCGGCTGGCTGGCCGCACGTCCGGAACTGACCGACGTCCAGGTCAGCGAATTCACCGACGCGTGGTATCCGGACGCCTGACGCCTGCGTTACGCCTCCGTTACGCCGCCGCTCTGGCAGCGTCCGCGCCTGCCCGCCATCACGGCGGGGCAGGCGCCGCCCCGCCCTCCTTTCTTCCCCCTCTTCCCCTTCCCCCATCACACGACGCGCATCGCGTCGACCGTGATTACCCCGACTCCGGCAGTGAATCGGACGCTTACTTCAATTTAACGATCATTAAAAGACGTCTCGCGCCGACGGACCTACTCTGTTCGTACGAATCCGGTTATATCCGGCACGAATGGCAAGCAAGACGAAAGAATGCAAACGCTTCGTCCTGCTGGCGCTCCGGGTTCCGATTCGGGCGAATACGCGACACGGCGACAGGTCCATCAGGGAGACAACAACGATGCGCCCGACGCTTTGCTTCCGCAGCGACGATACGTCGGCGCACACGCGAGCCGCCTGATTCATTTCCATAATCAAGACGAGGACGACATGAACACGCTCACCAATCAACACGCAGGACTCCGAATGATCATGATCGCGGCCGGCGCCGCGGCACTGATGTCGTTGTCCGCATGCGGCGGCTCCGGCTCGCTGAGCCAGGGCACCGGCGGCTCCGGGTCGGGGTCCGGCGACACGACGGCCACCACGGGCGGGACGAGCAACGGCTCGGGAAGCGGCTCGGGAAGCGGTTCGACAGTCGGTAGCACGGGCAGCGGCTCGGGCACCGGCTCGGCAGGCAGCGACACATCCGCCAATGCGCTCGGCCAGACGATCGGTGGGTCGAGCAACATCGTGACGGCCGGCGGCGGTGCCATATCGGGCGTCGGCACGGCGATCGCGGGCCAGTCGCTGCCCGGCACGAGCGCCTCGACCACGCAGGGGCTCGGCACGGTCGTGCAGGACGTCGGCGCGGCCGTCACGACGCTCGGCACCGGGCTCGGGTCGGGCCTCGGCCAGCTCGGCGCATCGCCGAATCCGGTCGGCACGACCGTCTCGAGCACGGGGGGCGTGGTCACTCATCTCGGCCAGGCCGTCGCCGCGACGGGCGGTGTCGTGTCGAGCCTCGGTGCCAGCGGCTCCGCCCTTGCGCCGCTCGCGCCCGTCACGTCGCCCGTCGGCGGCGCGGTGACCGCGCTCGGCAACACGATCGCCGGCGGCGGCGCGACGCTCGGCACGCAACTGTCGACCGGGCCGGTCGCGCAGATCACGGGCACGGCCAGCTCGGCGATCACGCCGATCACGACGACGGTCGGCTCGGTCACCCAGACGGTCGCGGCGAGCACGCCGCTCGGCGCGCCGCTGACGAACCTCGTGACGACCGTCGGCAACGGCGTCGCGAACGCCGGCACGACGCTCGCGAAGACCGGCAACAATCCGCTCGCGACCGGTGTCGGCAACGTCGTGACCGCGACCGGCAACACGGTCGCGACCGCCGGCACGGCACTCCTCGGCGGCGGCTCGGCCGCGACGAATCCGCTCGCACCGGTGACGGGACTCCTGTCGACCGGCGCGCTCGGCGGCGCGACCGGCGGCAGCAATCCGGCCGGTGCGCTCACGTCGGCGGTCGGCGCCGTGACGGGCGCGGCCGGCAGCTCGCCGGTCGGCAGCCTGACGGGCGGCACCGGCACCGGCGCGCTGTCGAAGACCGGCGGCGGCCTGCTCGCCCCGGTGACGACGACGCTCGGCGCGCTGGTCAAGTAACGCCACACCGGCCGGCAGCGCGGCGCCCGAACCGTCGGCGGCGGTCGGGCGCCGCGTTCGTTGCGGCCCCCGACCCCGTGCGCACCCGCGGTCCGTCCCCGCCCTTTGCTTGCCGTCCGGCGCGTCCCGTCCCCGCGGAAATCGGTCCTGAAAGGAAGACACGTTAAACTCTCACCTCGCGTGGTGCGCCGCCCGCACCCGCCATCCATCGCCAGCCGCGTGCCTCCGGGCCGCCCCCGACCCATGGAGTGAGTGTCAATGAGCGGCGGACTTCCGTTTCCCGCATCCCGCATGTCGTTCCCGTCCTCGACGGTCTTCCTGGTTCTCGCCGCCGCCGCGCTGCTGTCCGGCTGCGGGTTGCTGCCGACGCAGAATCCGCCCGCGCCGATCAGCGAGGCGCTCGTCGAACCCATCGAGGAAACCGCCGGCGAACCGCTGACGATGCCGCCCGTGCCGCCGCCCGTGCAGCCGGAGGAACCGGAAGCGCCGAAAAAGCCGCACCGCGAGGTGACGCGGCCGAAGCCGGTGCAGCACCCCGAATCGCCGACGCCGCCTCCTCCACCGCCGGCCCCGCTGGTCGCGACGCGCCCGCTCGACCGCACCCAGATCCATGCGCTGCTCGACAGCGAAGTCGCGCGCCGCAACGGCAAGGTGATCGGCCGCGCGGTCGACATGGTGGTCGACGCGAGCGGCAAGCCGCGCGAGATGGTCGTCAACCTGCAGGGCTTCATGGGCATCGGCGACCGCAAGGTCATCTTCCCGTGGAATGTGTTCCGCTTCACGCCGGGCGGCAAACAGGAACCGATCGTGCTCGACGTGCCGTCGGGCGAACTGCCCCCGGCCGCGCGGCCGAAGGCCGTGCCGCCGTCGGACTCGGCCGCGGCGTCGCCCACGACACGACTGCCGATGCTCGACAACGACGTCGAGCGCCCGAACGGCACGAAGATCGGACGCGTCGTCGACGTGCTGATCGACCGCGCCGCCCAGCCGCAGGCCGTCGTGCTCGACCTCGGCGGGCTCGTCAATACCGACCGCCGCTCGATCGCCGCGAGTTGGGGCGCGCTGCGCTTCGTCACGCGCAACAAGGCGCTGCATCCGCAGCTCGACCTGAACGATGCGCAGATCAAGGCGTCGCCGCCCTACGCGGCCGACAAGCCGATCATCGCGGTCTACCCGCCCGCTGCTCCGGCCGCGGCTTCGTCTGCGAGTGCTGCCCGATGACGATCAAGCAATCCGTCAGCGTACGCAGTCTGCGGTCCCTCGACTGGCTCAACTTTTTCGTTGCAAACGTTCAAACCGGGTTCGGTCCGTTCATCGCGTCCTACCTCGCGTCGCACAAGTGGACGCAGGGCGAGATCGGCATGGTGCTGTCGATCGGCACGATCAGCGCGATGGTCAGCCAGGTGCCGGGCGGTGCCGCCGTCGACGCGCTGAAGAACAAGAAGGGCGCGGCCGCGTGGGCGATCGCGGCCATCATCCTGTCCGCGGTACTGCTCGCGGCGAGCCCGACGATCGTGCCGGTGATCGCGGCCGAAGTGTTCCACGGCTTCGCGAGCTGCATGCTCGTGCCCGCGATGGCCGCGATCTCGTTCTCGCTGGTCGGCCGCGCCGACCTCGGCGACCGGCTTGGCCGCAATGCGCGCTGGGCGTCGATCGGCAGCGCGGTCGCGGCGGGCCTGATGGGGCTCACCGGCGAGTATTTCTCCGCGCGCGCGGTGTTCTGGCTGACCGCCGTGCTCGCGTTGCCCGCGCTGTTCGCGCTCGCGATGATCCAGCCGACGCACGAAGTGATCCCGCAGTCGTCGAAGCCCGACGATCACGACCAAGGCGCGGAGCGCGAGACGCTGCTCGAGCTGCTGCGCGATCGCCGGATGCTGACCTTCGCGGCCTGTGTCGTGCTGTTCCACCTGTCGAACGCCGCGATGCTCAACCTCGCGGCCGGCGAAGTGACGGCCGGGATGGGCGAGAACGTGCAGCTCGTGATCGCCGCGTGCATCATCGTGCCGCAGGCGATCGTCGCGATGCTGTCGCCGTGGGTCGGCCGCTCCTCGCAACGCTGGGGACGCCGGCCGATCCTGCTGCTCGGCTTCTCGGCCCTGCCGGTGCGCGCGCTGCTGTTCGCCGGCGTGAGCAGCCCGTACCTGCTCGTGCCGGTGCAGATGCTCGACGGCATCAGCGCGGCCGTGTTCGGCGTGATGCTGCCGCTGATCGCAGCCGACGTCGCGGGCGGCAAGGGCCGCTACAACCTGTGCATCGGGCTGTTCGGTCTCGCGGCCGGGATCGGCGCGACGCTCAGCACGGCCGTGGCCGGCTATGTCGCCGATCACTTCGGCAACGCGGTCAGCTTCTTCGGGCTCGCCGGCGCCGGCGCGCTCGCGGTGCTGCTGGTCTGGCTCGCGATGCCCGAAACGCGCGTCGAAAACGGCGACGCGACCACCGGTGAGCCGGCGGCCGCGCCGTCCGAACAGGCGCACTGACGCGCTCGCCCCTCCCCGCTTCCCGGCTCGCACACGATGGATACGCTCAGAACCCTCAACGAAGCCCGTCAGCAAATCCAGCAGTCGATCTTCGATCTGTTCAAGGGGCTGACCTTCGGCGAACGGCTCACGCAGGGCACGCTGATGGCGCTGCAGACCGTGTGCGGCGCGTGCCTCGCGTATGCGATCGGCCGCGCCCTGCATACCGAGCAGGCCGTATGGGCGGCGATCACCGCGATCGCCGTCACGCAGCACAACTACTCGGACACGATGTCGCTGTCGCGCGACCAGTTCGTCGGCGCGATGATCGGCGGCCTGCTCGGCTTTGCCGGCGCGGCGCTCGGCGGCGACCGCCTCGTCGCGTATGCGATCACGGTCGCGGTCGTGATCGTCAGTTGCTGGTGCCTGAACGTCGGCAGCGCGGCACGGCTCGGTGGCGTTACCGCGACGATCGTGCTGCTGTTTCCGGGCAACGGCCCGCTCTGGGACATTCCGCTGATGCGGCTCGGAGAAGTCGCGCTCGGCACCGTCTGCGCGCTGGGCGTGTGCTGGGTGATGGCGCGGATCGAGCGGCGCTGGTTCCGCCGGGCGGTGGACCGGGACAACCACCAGGAGAAGTGACGCGACTGCCGGGACGCACGCCCGGCAGCCGGATGGATCGATGATCGACGGGAAGCGTTACGGGCCGACCCGCAGCACGATGCCCGAGCCGATCTGCACGAGCAGATAGTCGCCGCCGACACCGACCCATTGATAGCCGCGCGGCGGCTGGCTCAGGTGGTAGCCGCGCCAATCGTCGACCACGTACTGGCGATCGCGGAATTCGTTCGGGAGCCGGTCGCCCTTGTGCCAGTCGCGGCGCGGCTGATCGGCCCAGCGCTGCGGCATGTCGTCGTCGCGATGCATCGCCTGGCCGGGCGGCATGTGCTGCGGGCCGTGGCCGCGCTGCATGCCGCGGCCGCCGTGATTGCCATGATCGCCGCGATTGTCGTAGTTGCCGTGATCCTGCGCCATCGCCACCGGCGCCGCGAAACCCGCCGCGATCAGCGCGGCCAGCATCATCCCGTGCATCGTCCTCATTGTCCTTCCCTCCGTGTTGTCACGTCGAACCGGAAACAACTGGAACCACTGGAACCACTGGAACCACTGATCCTGCCCGATCAAGCCTAGCACACCGGCATGATCCGGCGTCACGCCGCCTGCTGCTGGTACTGGATCCGGTGCAGATGCGCGTACAGCCCGCCGTGGCGCAGCAGCGCGTCGTGACTGCCCTCCTCGACGATCTTCCCCGCTTCGAGTACGAGGATCCGGTCCGCGCGCTCGATCGTCGACAGCCGGTGCGCGATCACGAGCGTCGTGCGCCCTTCCATCAGCCGCTCGAGCGCAGCCTGCACGTGGCGCTCGGATTCCGAATCGAGCGCGGAAGTCGCCTCGTCGAGGATCAGGATCGGCGCGTCCTTGTAGATCGCGCGCGCGATCGCGAGCCGCTGCCGCTGGCCGCCCGACAGACGCATCCCGTTGCCGCCGACCAGCGTGTCGAGCCCGTCGGGCATCGCGGCGACCGCGTCGGCGAGGTTCGCGGCCTCGAGCGCCGCCTGCACGCGTGCGCGATCCGGCGTCTGCCCGTATGCGACGTTGGCGGCGATCGTGTCGTTGAACAGCACGACGTCCTGGCTGACCATCGCCATCTGGCCGCGCAACGCGTGGAGATCGTAGTCGGCCACCGGCACGCCGTCGACCAGGATCGCGCCGTCCGTCGGATCGAAGAAGCGCGGCAACAGGTTCACGAGGGTCGTCTTGCCGCTGCCCGACGGCCCCGCGAGCGCGATCATCTCGCCCGGCGCGACCTTGAACGAAATGCGGTCGAGCGTCGGCCGCTCGGCGGCGCCGTAGTCGAACGACACGTCGCGGAATTCGATCTCGCCGCGCGCATGCGGCAGCGCACGGCCGCCGCCCTGCGGCTCGGCCGGCTCGTCGATCAGCCCGAAGATCAGCTCGGCGGCCGTCATCCCGCGCTGCAGCGGCTGGTTGACGTCGATCAGGTGCTTGAGCGGCGAAATCACCAGCAGCATCGACGTGACGAACGCGACGAAGCCGCCGACCGTCGTCTGGTCGTTGGTCGACTGCACGACCGCGATCGTGATCACGACCGCGAGCGCGATCGATGCGAGGAACTGCGTCAGCGGCTGCGCGAGCCCGCCCGAGATGGTCATGCGCATCGCGTAGCCGCGCAGGCGCTTGCTCATCGTCGTGAAGCGGTCCATCTCGTACGCTTCGCCGTTGTGCACCTTGACGACCTTGTAGCCGCCGACCGTCTCCTCGACGATGTACGACAGCTCGTTGGTCAGCGTCTGGTGCTCGCGGTTCAGGCGGCGCAGGCGGCGGTTGATCTTGCTGACGAGCCAGCCGATGCCCGGCAGGATCACCGCGACGATCAGCGTGAGGCGCCAGTTCAGGTAGAACAGGTAGCCGAGCAGGAACATGACGGTCAGCGAGTCGCGCACGAGCGTGACCATCACGCCGGTCAGCACCGACAGGATCTGGTTGACCTCGAACACGATGGCGTTGATCACGGTGCTCGCGGTCTCGCGCTGGAAGAACGACGCGCCGGTGTGGATCATCCGCTGGAACATCTCGAGCCGCAGCTGCAGCAGGATGCGGTTCGACACGTAGTTGAGCAGGTAGTTGGACGCGTACTGCGACACGCCGCGCACGAGCGCGAGGCCGATCACCGCGATCGGCACGTACCATTTCGCGCGGTCGCTGCCGTGCGAGCCGAAGCCGTGGTCGAGCAGCGGCTTGAGCAGCGCCGGGATCCCGGCTTCCGTGGCCGCGACGACGCCCATCGTCATCACGGCGAGCACCACGATGCCGATGAGCGGCCGGATGTACGGCCACAAGCGCTTGAGGACCGTGACGGGCGACGTACTGGTGCCGTCCATCGGTTTGCGAAGAGTGTTCTGGGTTTCCAAGGCAATCCTTCTTGAGCCGCGACGCGACGCCCGGGGCATGGCTGCCCGGGTTTCGCCCCCGTCCGGCGGGTGCCGAAAAAGGCCCAACATTATAGCTGGACCGCCCCCGCGGGCACGGCCGCTGCCGAAGCGGCCGCCGGCCGGTGCGCGGGTATACTGCCGCTCACCGTTTTCTCCGCCTTTTCGACGATTTCATGGCAGAACCCACCCTCGGCGTCGCCCTCATCGCCCTCAACGCGGCCGCGCGGCTCGCGCAGTGCCTCGACGCGCTGACTTTCGCCGACGACATCGTCGTGATCGACGGCGGCAGCACCGACGACACCGTCGCGATTGCCCGCGCGCACGGCGCGCGCGTGATCGTCGAGCGCGACTGGCCGGGCTTCGGCCCGCAGAAGAACCGCGCGCTCGACGCGCTCGGCACCGACTGGATCCTGTCGCTCGACACCGACGAAGTGGTCAGCCCGGCGCTCGCGCAGTCGATTCGCGCCGCGATCCGCGCGCCGTCCGCGCAGGTCTATGCGCTCGACCGGCTGTCGAGCTTCTGCGGCCAGTGGATCCGCCACAGCGGCTGGTATCCGGACTGGGTGCCGCGCCTATTCCGGCGCGGCACTGCCCGCTTTTCCGACGATCTGGTGCACGAACGGCTCGTATTCGATACACCCGCGCAGCGGCTGCCGGGCAAGCTGATGCACTATTCGTACGAAGATTTCGAAACCGTCGTGCGCAAGCTCGATGCGTATTCGACGGCCGGCGCGCGCCAGCGCCGCGCGGCCGGCCAGCGCGGCGGCTTCGGCAAGGCGCTCGCGCGCGGCTTGTGGGCGTTCGTGCGCACCTACCTGCTGCGGCGCGGCTTTCTCGACGGCCGCGCGGGCTTCATGATCGCCGTGTTCAATGCGGAAACGGTCTACTACCGGTTCCTGAAACTCGGCCACGAAGCGGCGCGCTGAGCGCGCCCGGCCATCCTCCCGCCCCGACACCACCGGCATGGGGCCGGCCCGGCGTTACAATGCCGGGCTGCCCGCGCGCCATGCGCGCCCAAGCGGCGGCGCATCGCGCGCCGCCGACACGACGACCACCGAATCCGACCGCCATGTTCTCCATCATCATCCCGACCTGGAACAACCTGCCGTACCTCAAGCTCGTCGTCGACAGCCTGCGCCGGCATTCGGCGTACGACCACCAGATCATCGTGCACGTGAACGACGGCTCGGACGGCACGCTCGACTGGGTGCGCAGCGAAGGCCTCGAACACACGTCGTCGCCGGCCAACATCGGCATCTGCCACGCGGTGAACCTGGCCGCCGCGCGCGCGACGCACGACTACGTCGTCTACATGAACGACGACATGTACTGCTGCCCCGGCTGGGACGCGGCGCTGGTGCGGCGCATCGAGCAGATGCCGACCGACCTGTTCATGCTGTCCGGCACGATGGTCGAGCCGGTCGATACGCGCAACCCGTGCGTCGTCGTCAGCAATTTCGGCCGGGATGCCGACCAGTTCGACGCAGCAGGCCTCATCGCGGCCACGCCGAAGCTCGCGCGCGCGGACTGGCTCGGCTCGACCTGGCCGCCGACGCTCGTGCACCGCGACTGGTGGAACCGCATCGGCGGCTACAGCAGCGAGCTGTCGCCCGGAATGAGCAGCGACAACGACTTCTCGATGAAATTCTGGGACGCCGGCTGCCGGATCTTCCTCGGCGTCGGCGACAGCCTCGTCTATCACTTCCAGCAAAAGAGCACGGGCAAGATCGTCAAGAACGACGGCCGCCGCCAGTTCCTCAACAAATGGGGCATGACCCAGGCCACGTTCGACCGCTATTACCTGCATCGCGGCGAGCCGGCCGGCTCGCGTGTCGCGCTCGACACGCCGGCGGTCGAAGGACGGCTCAAGCGCGCGCTGCTGCGCTCGCGGATCAAGCGCGCATTCAGCTGATCGGGCCCCGGAAACGGCACGGAAACGCGCGCGGCTTCGCGTATACTGCGCGCTTCGTCCCGCGCGGTGCCGCCGGGACGCGCGGCGCGCAACAAGGCGTCCGCATGCCGCAATCGTCCATTCGACAGGTTCCGATGCTTTCGTTTTCCGCTCCCGCCACGCGGCGCCTGACCGCCGCCCGCGCCTTCGCCGTCATCGCGCTCTGCATGGTGCCCGTCTCGACCGCGCTGACCAACGTGTTCTGCGGGCTGTTCGCGGTCGCGCTCGTCATCTCGCCCGAATTCTGGCGCGACCTGCGCTCGTTGGTCACCGAACCGGCGTCGCTCGCGGCGCTGCTGATCCTCGCGGCGCTGACCGCGAGCGTCACGTATACGGTCGCGCCGCACCCGAAGGCCTGGAACTGGGTCGCCAAGTACGACAAGCTGCTGCTGCTGCCGTTTGCCCTGCTCGCGTTCCGTCATTCGAACTGGGCACCGATCGTGCGGCGCGCGTGGTTCGGCACGCTGTGCGTGATCCTGCTGCTGTCGACCACCAACTATCTCGGGCTGACCGCGATCGGGCCCGCGCATGCGACCGAGCTGCCGCTGTCGCGTGCGTGGGTGTTCAAGAACCATATCGCAGCCGGCATGTTCGGCGCGCTGCTGTTCTACCAGGCCGCCGACCTCGCGCTGTCGGCCCGTACCACGTTGTCGCGCGCCGCGTATGCGGGCGTCGCCGCGTGGTCGCTGATCAACGTGTTCGTGATGCTGCAGGGCCGCACCGGGCAGGTTATCGCGCTGCTGCTGATGCTCGTCGTCGCGGTGCGTTTCGTGCTGCTGCTGCGCCGCCAGTCGGCGCTGCGCGCGGGGCTCGCGGCCGGTGCGCTGGTGCTGGCGGGCGTCGCGCTCGTCGCCGCCGCGTGCACGGAGCACAACGGCCGGCTGGTGAAGGTCGTGTCGGAAGTGCAGCAGTATCGGCGGACCGACGCGATCACGTCGACCGGGCTGCGTCTCGAGTGGTACAAGAAGGGGCTCGAGCTGTATCGCGAGCGCCCCGCGATCGGCTACGGTGCGGGCGGCCTCGAGTTCGAGTTCCAGAAGCTCACGGCCGGCAAGACGGCCGCCGAGGGCCAGCTCACGTCGAATCCGCATAACGAATACCTGCTGATGGCCGTGCAGCTCGGCACGCTCGGCGTACTGCTGTTCGTGAACCTGATCGTGCAGATCGCGCGCGGCAGTCGTACGCTCGATCCGCGCTCGCGGCAGTTGCTGCTCGCGTGGCTCACGATCTTCGCGATCGGCAGTCTCGCCAATTCGCTGTTGCTCGATTTCGCCGAAGGGCACCTGCTGGTGCTGCTCGCCGGCATCCTGATCGGCTGCGGCGTGCGCGGCGAGACGCTGCCGCGCGAGACGTCGGCGATCCGGCGCAGCGCTTGACCCAGGGCCGCGCAACGCGGCGGCAGGCAGCCGGCAGTGCGCGCGGCCTGCCGCGCGATCGGCTTTCCTAGCGGCGCACGCGCGCCGCTGTCAGACGAGCCGCCGCGCGCCGTCAGCGCGCCGCGATCCCTCCCCCGCTTTTCAGATCAGGACAACGTCCGGTCGTCGCGCGTCAGTCCGGGCGCGCGCGATGCAGCCGCGACGTGTCGATGACGCCATCGGCCGCGCCGGGCAGATTCAGCCCGAGCATCTCGGCCGCCGCGGCCTTCACGCGCTGCGTGCCGAGGTTGGCGAGGCAGTCGCTGCGGCTGTCGACATGACGCTCGCAGCCCTCGTGCCGGCATGGCACGCAGTCACCCTCCCCCTGCAGCAGCCACACATTGCCGTGCCGCGCGGAGCCGCGCAGCGCCCACGGGTTTTCGGTCGGCGGCCAGTGCTGCGGCCACGGCCCCCAGCGCACCGGGTCGGACGGACCGAACAGCGCGATCGTGTCGGTGCCGGTCGCCGCCGCGACGTGCGTCGCGCCGGTATCGGGCCCGATGAACAGCCGCGCGCGCCGCACCAGCTCCGCGCTTTCGCCGAACGTGAGGCGGCCGACCAGGTTCAGCACGTCGCCGCCCGCCTCGGCCGCGACCTGCTCCGCGTACTCGCGCTCGCGATCGGCCGGGCCGCCCGACAGCGCGATCGCGAACCCCTGCGCGCGCAGCCACGCGATCATCTCGACCCAGCCCTCGAGCCGCCATTGCTTGTAACGGAACATCGGATACGGATGCAGCACGACGAGCGGCTTGCCGTCGCGGATCGCCGGCGATTCCGCGAGCCACGCGTCGAAGCGCGCGCGCCGCGCGGGATCGTCGCCGATGCCGGGCGCGACGACCTCGGACACCGGCTCGATACCGATCACCGGCGCCAGCGCGAGCGTGCTGACGACCGTATGCGCGGATTCGTGGTGATTGATCGCGATCCCGTTCAGCATCATCCGCGTGAGCCAGGTGACGCGGTTCGGATCGACGAGGCCGACGCGCTTGCGGCCGGCGAACCAGCTGTAGAAGCGCGGCCGGTCGGAGCTCAGCGCCGCGCACGCGAGATCGTAGCGGCGCCACATCGACAGCGCGTCGCGCAACCGCTCGCCAAATCCCGCGCGCTGCGCGACGACGATCACGCGCCGCACGTCGGGGTTGTGCTCCAGCACGCCCTCGGTGCCGCGAAACACCAGCATGTCGATCTGCGCGTCGGGCCAGCGCGCCTTCAGCGAACGCACGAGCGGCGTCGTCAGCAGCACGTCGCCGATACGGCGCGGTGCGGCAACGAGGATGGTTCTGGGCGGGCGGGCGGAAGAAAACAGGGCCACGTCAATCGATCCGTCTAGCTGGCTGAACAAGGCTCGCAATGTACAGGATTTTGCGGCCGCCGGCGTGCGGCCGGGCCGAAGGCGCGAAGCGGCGGTGGGCGGTGGGCGGTGGGCGGTGGGCGGTGGGCGGTGGGCGGTGGGCGGTGGGCGGTGCAGCGGCCCGCCCCGGTGGTCCGGCGTGCGCGGCCGGCTGCCGCTCCCAAGTATCCGTCCGGTCGCGTTGCCGACGCTGCCGGCCTTGCGCAGGCTCTACGAAGCGATCGCGCCGATCCCGGGCGTCGCGGCCTGCACGGCCGGCAGCGGCATTGCGCCGCCTGGCGCGTTGTCGGGCTGTCCGGCCGGCGTCAGCAGATGAAGCACCGCGCGCTCCAGCGCGTCGACGTCGATCGCGTCGACCGTCGCACCGGCCCGCAAGATCGTATGCGGCACGCCGAGCGGATGCCAGCGCAGGTATTTCTCGGGACGGTCCTCGAACAGCGCGGCGACCGGTACACCGAGCGCCGACGCGAGATGCACGGGCGCGCTGTCGGCCGACACGATCGTATCGAGCAAGCTCGCGGCGGCCACCAGTTCGGCGACCGACGACGGCGTGACGTGCCGCGCGTTCACGTCCCGCCACCCGTCGCCATCGGCGCCGGTCGCAGCCGACACGGCGGGATCGCAGAACACGATCACGTCGGCGACCGGTGCGAGCCGCCTGGCCAGCTCGCGCCATCGATCGGCAGGCCAGCGACGCTCGGCCGCCTTGTTCGACACGAACAGGCCGACGCGCGGCTTCGTGCGCGGCCCGAGCAGCCGATACCACGTGTCCTGCAGCGCACGGTCCGGGTGCACGGACAGCGCGAGACCGTCGAGATCGGTGCGGCCGAGTTCGGGCACCAGCCGGAAGCCCGACAGCGCCTCATGGCCGATCGGCCGCGTCGCGACATGCTCGGGCTTGCGATCGTCGAATTCGGAATCGGCATCGTGCCAGCGGCAATCCCGCGCGCCGAGCTGGCGCGCGAACTGGATGCTGCTGCGATGCATGCCGCCATTCGGCACGACCACGAGATCGAACCGCAGGCGGCGCAGCCGGCGCACGAGCCGCAGCCGGTCGAAGAACGCGCGCATCCGGCCCGGGCGGTCGTTGCGCTCGCACTGACGGCTATACACGTACGTATGGACCGCATGCACGTCCGGATTGCCGGCCAGCGCGGCCGCGTTGTAGCGGTTCGCGACCACGTGCAGTTCCGCGTCGGGCCAGCGCTGCTTCAGCGCGCCGAGAAAGGCGGTCGTGCACAGCATGTCGCCCAGAAAATCAATCCGGATCACGAGGATCCGCTGCGCCGGTTTCCCGTTGGCCATTGTCGTGGTGAGACTGTCGGTTTTTTTATCGTCGGGTACCGGGCCGGTGTCCTGGCGTGCTGCCCCGTGCCGGCCGCTCGCGGCATCGCCGTGCATCGCCGCGCGGAACCGTCCCCGTTTTCACGCGAAGAGGCGGCGTAGACCAGTGGATAAACCTCGGCCGGCACCGCATGCGCGTCGCGTGCGACGGATTGTATAGCGTCCGGACGGCAGTCCCAAGCGCCCAAAATGAAAACGGCCTGCCGCACCGCACAATGGCGATGCGACAGGCCGCGCCGGGCGACCGCCATACGGCGGGGCTGGGTCAGTACGTGATTTCGACGCGACTGCCGTCGAACGCCGCCCGCAGCTCCGCGAGCAGCGTGTCGCTCGGTTTCACGCGCCACGCGTCGCCGAGACGCATTTCGCCCTGCGCGCGTGCGTTGCTGTAGTGGACCTGGACCGCGAGCCCGTTCGGCAGCGGCGCCTGCGGGCGACGGCCGCCGTCGCGGCCGCCGCCGCGCGGCGTGGGCGCCTCGACGGCGGGCGCGGCCGCCGGATCGTCCTTCGACACGTGCGGCTCGAGCACGCGGCGCAGTGCCGCCGCATCGGCATTGCCGTTCATCGTCAGCCGCACCGCCTGCGCATAGCGGCTGCGCGCGCGCTCGAGATCCATCACCGTGTCGGCCGTGAAACGAATGCCGCCGGTGAACGCGTCGTTGCGCGCCTGCCCCTGCACGATCAGCAGTTCGTCTTCCTTGAACAGCGCCTTGTTGGCCTCGAACTGTTCGTTGAAGATCGTGATCTCGCACTGGCCCGAACCGTCGTCGAGCAGCGCGATCAGCATCTTGCCGCGCTGGGTCATCTGCGTGCGCAGCGACGCGATGATGCCCGCGACGAGCTTGTCGCGGCCTTCCTTCAGGTCGCCGACCTTCTGCCGCACGAACCGGCGCACTTCGTCGCGATACGCGTCGAACAGGTGGCCGGACAGGTAGAAGCCGAGCGCGCCCTTCTCTTCCTGCAGCCGGCGCTTGTCGTCCCACGCGGGCTCGTCGACGAGCGCATGCGCGTGCGGCGACTCGGCGCCCATGTCGAACAGGCCGGCCTGCATCGCGTTCGCCGCGGCCTGGTCGGCCGCTTCCATCGCGAGCGGCACCGATGCGAGCATCTGCGCGCGGTTCGCGTTCAGCGAATCGAACGCGCCGGCGCGGATCAACGCCTCGACCGTGCGACGGTTGACGACGCGCCGGTCGATCCGCTCGCAGAAGTCGAACAGGTCGGAGAACGGCTTTTCCTCGCGAGCGCGCAGGATTTCCTCGATCGCGTTCTGGCCGCTGCCCTTCACCGCACCGAGGCCGTAGCGAATCGTGCGCGAGCGCTTGCCGTCCGCTTCCGCGACCGGCTCGAACCGGTAATGCGACTGGTTGATGTCCGGCGGCAGCACGGCGAGGTTGTTCACGACGCAGTCGTCGAACAGGATCTTCACCTTGTCGGTGTCGTCCATCGCGAGCGTCATGTTGGCCGCCATGAATTCGGCCGGATGGTGCGCCTTCAGCCACGCGGTGTAATACGCGAGCAGCGCATAGGCGGCCGCGTGCGACTTGTTGAAGCCGTAGCCCGCGAACTTCTCCATCAAGTCGAAGATCTCGTCGGACTTCTCGCGCGTGAGGCCGTTCTTCGCCGCACCCTCGGCGAAGATCTCGCGATGCTTGGCCATCTCCTCGGGCTTCTTCTTGCCCATCGCGCGACGCAGCAAGTCGGCGCCGCCGAGCGAGTAGCCGCCGATGATCTGCGCCATCTGCATCACCTGCTCCTGATAGACCATGATGCCGTAGGTCTCTTTCAGGACGGGTTCGACGCGCGGATCCGGATAGTCGACCTTCTCGCGCCCGTGCTTCCGTGCGCAGAAGCTCGGGATCAGGTCCATCGGGCCCGGACGGTACAACGACACGAGCGCGATGATGTCCTCGAAGCGGTCAGGCTGCGCGTCCTTCAGCATCCCCTGCATCCCGCGGCTTTCCAGCTGGAACACGGCGACCGTGTTGGCCTTCTTCAGGATCTGGAACGATGCCGGATCGTCGAGCGGCACCTGCGCGAGCGACCAGTCGGCCTTCGACGCATCGAGGCGCCGAATGTAGCGCTCGGCCCAGTCGAGGATCGTCAGCGTCGTGAGGCCCAGAAAGTCGAACTTCACGAGGCCGACGGCTTCGACGTCGTCCTTGTCGTACTGGCTGACGACACCGCCCTCGTCGCCCTGCGTGTACAGCGGGCAGAAATCGGTCAGCTTGCCGGGCGCGATCAGCACGCCGCCCGCGTGCATCCCGACGTTACGCGTGAGGCCTTCGACACGCTGCGCGAGGTCGAGCAGCTGGTGCACTTCGTCCTCGTGGTCGTAGCGCTCCTGAAGCTGCGGCTCCTCCTTCATCGCGTCGGCGATCGTTACGTGCTTGCCCGGCTTGAACGGGATCAGCTTCGCGACGCCGTCGGTGAACATGTAGCCGAGATCGAGCACGCGGCCGATGTCGCGCACCGCCGCCTTCGCGGCCATCGTGCCGAAGGTGGCGATCTGCGACACGGCGTCCGCGCCGTATTTTTCCTTCACGTACTGGATCACGCGATCGCGGCCGTGCTGGCAGAAGTCGATGTCGAAGTCGGGCATCGACACGCGTTCCGGATTCAGGAATCGCTCGAACAGCAGGTTGTAGCGCAGCGGATCCAGATCGGTAATGCCGAGCGCGTACGCGACCAGCGAACCGGCGCCCGAGCCGCGGCCCGGGCCGACAGGCACGCCGTTGTTCTTCGCCCAGTTGATGAAGTCGGCAACGATCAGGAAGTAGCCCGGGAAGCCCATCTTCGTGATGGTCCCGCATTCGAATTCGAGCCGCTTGTAGTACGTGTCGCGCTGCGCGTCGCGCTCCGCGGCATCCGGATACAGTTGTTCGAGGCGCTTCTCGAGCCCCTCCTTCGACAGCTGGACCAGGTAGTCGTCGAGCGACATGCCGTCCGGCGTCGGGAACAGCGGCAGCTTCGGCTTGCCAAGCTCGAGCTTCAGGTTGCAGCGCTTCGCGATCTCGACCGTGTTCGCGACCGCCGACGGCAGGTCGGCGAACAACGCGACCATGTCGTCCTGCGTGCGGAAGAACTGATCGGTCGTGAAACGCTTCTGGCGCCGCGGATTCGCGAGCATGTCGCCTTCCGAGATACACACGCGCGCTTCGTGCGCGGTGAAATCGTCGTCGGTCATGAACTGCGTCGGATGCGTGGCGACGACCGGCAGCTTCAGCGACGCGGCAAGCGTCGCGGCCTGCTGGATGTACGCCTCGGCGCCCGGCTGGCCGTAACGCTGCAGCTCGATGTAGAAGCCGCCCGGAAACACCTTCGCCCAGCGCTCGGCATGACGGCGCGCGGCTTCCTCGTTACCGGCCGCGAGCGCGAGCCCGATGTCGCCCTGCTGCGCCCCCGACAGCGCGAGCAGCCCCTGCGACAGCTCGCCATCGAGCCAGCTCGCGTCGAGCTCCGCGCGGCCGCGGTACTGGTTCGTGAGCCATGCCTTCGACAACAGCTCGCACAGGTTCAGGTAGCCGACCTTGTCCTTCACCAGCAGCAGCAGGCGCGACGGTTTGTCGCGATCGTCGGGATTGGCGATCCAGACGTCGCAGCCGGCGATCGGCTTGATGCCCTTGCCGCGGGCTTCCTGGTAGAAACGGACGAGGCCGAACGCGTTGCCGAGATCGGTGAGGGCGAGCGCGCCCTGGCCGTCTGCGGCGGCCGCCTTGACGATGTCGTCGAGACGCACGATGCCGTCGGCAATCGAGAATTCGGAGTGAACGCGGAGGTGGACGAAGCGGGGATCTGACATGGGCGTTATTGTAGCCGCGTCGTCGCGCAGGCTGCCCAAAAAATCCCGCGCCCGGCCGTTCGGCCGATGCATGCGACCCCGGCCGAACGGCCGGGTGCCGGTGCATGCGCAGTTTGCGGGATAATACGGCTTTTCGAATCACCGCCCCGGCTTCGCACCCTTATTTGCGGGGCCGCCGTGCGCCCGCCGCACGGCCGCGGCCGTTTTCCGTCGGATCACCATGACCATCGTCAACCTCGCCGCCTACCACTTCGTGTCGCTCGACGCGACCGAGCAATGGCGCCCGCTCGTCACCGCCCGCTGCAACGAACTCGGCCTGCGCGGCACGATCCTGCTCGCGCCGGAAGGCATCAACCTGTTCATCGCCGGCCCGCGCGAAGCGACCGACGCGTTCATCGATTACCTGCGCCACGATCCGCTGTTCGAAGGCAAGTTCGCGACGCTGCAGTTCAAGGAAAGCCTGTCCGATTCGCAGCCGTTCCGCCGGATGCTCGTGCGCCTGAAGCGCGAGATCATCACGATGAAGAAGCCCGCGATCAAGCCGGAACTCGGTCGCGCGCCGTTCGTCGACGCCCCCACGCTCAAGACATGGCTCGACCGCGGCCACGACGACACCGGCCGCCCGGTCGTGATGCTCGACACGCGCAACGCATTCGAGGTCGACGTCGGCACGTTCGACAACGCGCTCGACTACCGGATCGACAAGTTCAGCGAATTCCCGGAAGTGATCGCCGCGAACCGCGCCGACCTCGAAGGCAAGACGGTCGTGTCGTTCTGCACCGGCGGGATCCGCTGCGAGAAGGCCGCGATCCACATGAAGGAAATCGGCATCGAGAACGTGTACCAGCTCGAGGGCGGGATCCTGAAGTATTTCGAGGAAGTCGGCGGCGCGCACTACCACGGCGACTGCTTCGTGTTCGACTACCGCACCGCGCTGAACCCGCAACTGCAGCCGACCGCGAACGTCACGTGCTTCGCGTGCCGCGCGGTCGTCACGCCGGAAGCCCAGCAATCGCCGAGCTACGTGCCCGGCCAGTCTTGCCCGGCCTGCGCGCAGGCAGCCAGCGCCGCGTAAGCGCGCGTTGCTCCGCGCCCCGATGACAGGCTACCGCGGCCGCTTCGCGCCGTCGCCCACCGGCCCGCTGCACTTCGGCTCGCTGGTCGGCGCGCTCGCGAGCTGGCTCGACGCGCGCGCGCACGGCGGCGCATGGCTCGTGCGCATCGAGGACATCGACGGCCCGCGCACGGTGCCTGGCGCCGCCGACCACATCCTCGCGACGCTCGCGCATTTCGGCATGACGCCCGACGAGCCGCCCGTGTGGCAAAGCACGCGCGAGGCCGACTATGCGGCCGCGCTCGAACGGCTCGTCGCCGCGGGGCTTGTCTATCCGTGCGGCTGCACGCGCAAGGAAATCGCCGATTCGCTGCGGGCCGCGCACGAGCGCCACACGACGCTCGCGTATCCGGGCACCTGCCGCACCGGCCTGCACGGCAAGCCCGCGCGCGCATGGCGGTTGCGCGTGCCGGACGGCGACGCTGCAATCGTCACGTTCGACGACCGCTGGCAGCACACGCAAGCGCAGAACCTCGCGACCGACGTCGGCGATTTCGTGCTGAAGCGCGCGGATGGCCAATGGGCATATCAGCTCGCGGTCGTGGTCGACGATGCCGACGCGGGGATCACGCACGTCGTGCGCGGCGCCGATCTGCTCGATTCGACCGCGCGCCAGATCTACCTGCAGCGCTGTCTCGGCGTGCCGACGCCCGAATATCTGCATGTGCCGGTCGTCGTCGATGCGCACGGAGAAAAGCTCAGCAAGCAGACGGGCGCGCTCGCGCTCGAACACGACGATCCGCTGCCGGCGCTGCGGGCCGCCGCCGCGCATCTCGGCCTTGCGGCCGATGGCGCGCGATCGGGCGATACGCTGGATGCGTTCTACGCGGCCGCGACCGATGCGTGGGCGCGTCGCTTCGGGCCGCGGGTCGCTTGACCACTCGCGGGACGGCCGTGTGTGCCGGCCGGCTCCCTGCCGCCTGCCCCCGTCGGCGTTGCATCCTGGCGAATGAAAACGTGACGGCAGCCGAAGGAACGCCTGCCGACGACACGGCAAGGCGACGTCTCAGGCACCGCCGCTGCCGCATGCGGCAAGCAAGCGCCCCTTCGCGCGCCCTTCCAGTCGCCCCGCCCAATGAAAAACGGGCACATGCCATCGCATGCACCCGTTTCTACGGCCGCGCTCGCGCACCGCACCGACCGCTTGAACCGACCGCTTACGCCGACGGCTTGCGCGGCATTCCAAACCCGCCGAGCAGTGCGGCGACCTGACGCTTCGGCCCTTTCTTCTCGGGCTGCTGCGCGGGCGTCGCCTCTTCCGGCTGCTTCGCCGACGCCGACGGTTCATACGGCTTCAGGAAGAAATCGTCGACCGGCGCCTCGTGGCGGCGGTGATGACCGCCACGCTCGGAACTGCCCGAACGACGCCCCGCCGCGCCACGATGCTCGTCGCGCTCGCGGCGGCCGCCGCGTTCGCCGCTGCGCTCGCCACTTCGCTCGCTGCCACGCTCACCGACGCGCTCGTCGTGACGATGACGCGCGGGCTTGTCGAGCGCGAGCGTCAGCACCTCGAGCGGACGCTTGATCAGCTTTTCGATATCGGCGAGCTGCTTGCGCTCGTTCGGGCTGCACAGCGACAGCGCATCGCCCGTCGCGCCCGCGCGGCCCGTGCGGCCGATCCGGTGCACGTAGTCTTCCGCGTTGAACGGCAGGTCGAAGTTGATCACGGCCGGCAGCTCGGCGATGTCGAGACCGCGCGCGGCCACGTCGGTCGCCACCAGCGCCTCGATCTCGCCGCGCTTGAACGCGTCGAGTGCCTGCATCCGCTCGATCTGCGTCTTGTCGCCGTGGATCGCCGACGCGACCACGCCGTCGCGCTCGAGGTTGCGGGCGAGCCGGCTCGCGCCGATCTTGCTGTTGCAGAACACGATCACCTGCTTGAGCCCGCGATCGCGCAACAGTTGCACGACGGCCGCCTGCTTGTCGCCTTCGGCGACGTCGTAGACGATCTGCGTGACGTTCGCGTTGGTCGAGTTGCTGCGCGCGACCTCGATCGTCTGCGGGTTGCGCAGGTAGGTCGACGCGAGCTTCTTGATTTCGCCCGAGAAGGTCGCCGAGAACAGCAGCGTCTGGCGCTCCTTCGGCAGCAGGTTCAGGATGCGCTGGAGGTCGGGCAGGAAGCCCATGTCGAGCATCCGGTCGGCTTCGTCGAGCACGAGGATCTGGACCTGGCCGAGGTTCGCCGTCTTCTGCTGCACGTGGTCGAGCAGGCGGCCCGGCGTCGCGATCAGGATCTCGACGCCGCGGCGCAGCTCGGCCATCTGCGGATTCATGTCGACGCCGCCGAACACGACCGCGCTGCGCAGCGGCGTGTGCTTCGCGTAGGCGTGCACGTTCGCGGCGACCTGGTCGGCGAGTTCGCGGGTTGGCGTCAGGATCAGCGCACGCACCGGGTGGCGCGCCGGAGACGCGCTCGTGTTGGCCTGCGGCAGCAGCCGCTGGATGATCGGCAGCGAGAAACTCGCGGTCTTGCCGGTACCCGTTTGCGCGGCGCCCATGACGTCGCGGCCGGCGAGCACGACCGGAATGGCCTGCGCCTGGATCGGCGTCGGCGTCGTATAGCCCTGCTCCGCAATGGCTTTCAGGATATCGGCGGCAAGGCCGAATTGATCGAAGGTTGCGTCGGCTGGCTTGGCGACAGAATCGGACATGGTGGCGTTTCGCTCAAAAGGCGCGGCGGGGGCATCGTGCGTCAGGCCGGCCGGGCCTGCGCTCATCACATTTCGGAAGTAGACGGAGCCGCGGCGCGCCGCGCGGCGCCGCTCTGGCGCTTGGGACCGGTTCAATTCGAACAGCGGGCGCCACAGGCCGTGCGGACTCCGTTCGGCGCGAATGCCGGCGGAAAGGGCCGTATTGTAGCACTGCGCGGCCATCTGTCCGTGACAACGCCGCGAACGGCCCCGGCGGCGGTTCGCGGTGTGCCCCGGCTGGCACGGCACGGGCGACACCCTTGTGCGATCGAGCTATCCCGATCGGCCGACGGACCGAATTCGGGGTCAACTCCCGATCGCGTCCGGCAGAACGAACGCGGCCGGGCGACCAGCCGAGGCTGGCCGACGGTCGCCTTGCTCTCCGGCCCGAGGTCACCTCGGCCGACCCCGGCAATCCCGGCGATCGGCACACAAACCCGATCGCACAGGCGACGCTCAGCCTTTCTTCTTTTTCTTCTTCTCGACCTGCACGCAGTCGCCGAGCAGCGGCGCCGCATTCTGATCGGCGATCTCGTCGCGCAGCGTCCCCTCCTTGCCCTTCGTCCACCAGGTATAGCGTCCGGCCTGGTAGCGCACGCCCGACGCCGATACGGTATCGACGAACAGCAGCTGCTGCCCGTTGACCGGCACGAGCGCGAAGCTCTGGCCGTTGGCCGCGCGCCAGTACGACACGCGTACCGGCTGCTTCTGGGTCGCGCACTGATAGACGGTCTGCTCGCGCGCATCGGCGTCGATTTCCTCGACGGTCAGTTGCGCGGCATGCGCGACGGAAACGGCGGTGCCGGCCAGCGCGAGCGCGGCGAAGGTTTGGCGAATCATGCGGGTCCTCTCACGAGACGGGGGGAAGCGCGCCCTCGCGGGACGCGCGGTTATCGTTGGCGATGCGTTCGCCATGCGTCGATGACGGGGCCGGTCAGGGATCGATGACGTCGGCACACGCATCGGTCGGCGCCGCGGCCACATGGCCGACGAGCGGCACGATCTTCAGCCCGGCCGAGGCGACCCGGCACGGCGCGGCCGCGAGGCCGCAACCCGCGAGGCTCGCGACCAGCGCCAGCGCGGCGCCGAGCTTGCCGATCCGGCCAAGCTGCCCGGTACGTTCGCGATGCGGCAACGTCGGCGCCATCACACGCTCCTCGTCGGGTCAGCGCGCCGACACGGGCCGCACGGCTGCCGCGGCGCGCTTTGCGCGATCGCGGGCTTCGTCGACGGTCGCGCCGGTCGCGAGCGCGACGCCCATGCGCCGCTTCGCAAAGCTTTCCGGTTTGCCGAACAGGCGCAGGTCGGCGCCCGGCACCGCCAGCGCGTCGCGCACGCCCTCGAACGCGATGCCGCGCTCGTCGAGGCCGCCATAGATCACCGCGGACGCGGCCGGCGAGCCGAGCGTCGGATCGACCGGCAGCCCGAGGATCGCGCGCGCATGCAGCTCGAACTCCGACTGGCGCTGCGACGCCAGCGTGACGAGGCCGGTATCGTGCGGCCGCGGGCTCACCTCGGAGAACCAGACGTCATCGCCGCGCACGAACAGCTCGACGCCGAACATTCCGCGCCCGCCGAGCGCCTCGGTCACCTTGTGCGCGATCTCGCGCGACTTGTCCAGCGCGGCCGCGCTCATCGGCTGCGGCTGCCACGATTCGACGTAGTCGCCCGCCACCTGCACATGGCCGACCGGCTCGCAGAAGTAGGTGCGCGTCTCGAGCGTCGCCGGGTCGATCGCGCGCACGGTCAGCTGCGTGATCTCGTACTCGAAATCGATGAAGCCCTCGACGATCACGCGACCGTGGTTCACGCGGCCGCCCGCCATCGCGTAGTCCCATGCGGGCTTCACGTCGGCCTCGGTCCGCACGACCGACTGCCCCTTGCCCGACGACGACATCACCGGCTTCACGACGCACGGCATGCCGATCTTCGCGACGGCCGCGCTGAACGCGTCGAACGATTCGGCGAACGCGAACGGCGACGTCGCCAGGCCGAGCTCCTCGGCCGCGAGCCGACGAATGCCCTCGCGGTTCATCGTGAGCTGCGTCGCGCGCGCGGTCGGAATCACCTCGGCCAGGCCGGCCGCCTCGATCGCCGCGAGCGCGTCGGTCGCGATCGCCTCGATTTCCGGCACGATCAGATGCGGACGCTCGGCCTCGACGATCGCGCGCAGCGCGGCGGCGTCGGTCATGTCGACCACGTGCACGCGATGCGCGACCTGGTGGCCCGGCGCGTCCGGATAGCGATCGACCGCGATGACTTCGACGCCGAGCCGCTGCAACGCGATGATGACTTCCTTGCCGAGTTCGCCGGCGCCGAGCAGCATGACGCGCGTGGCCGACGGAGAAAGCGGCGTACCGAGCCGCTGACCGATCTGCATGTGATTTCCCGCTGGTTCTGTTGAAGGACGAAAACGGCTTCGATGTTAACACGCGCACTCCAGCCGGTCTGGACGGTTTCGTCGCGCCGGCGCCGCGCCGCGCGCGGCCCGCGGGCAGGCCGCGAACGTTTTCACGCGTGAAGTGTCGGCTCGCCTCGCGCGGGGCGGGTGCGTTACTCTTACGCCTTGATCAGAATCCGATGAGGAACGAGGCTCATGTCCCACCTGTCCGCGGCCGCACGCGCACGCACCGGCCTGCTTCGCCCGTTGCGCGCGCCGCTTTGCGCGCTGACGCTTGCCACGCTTCTCGCCGCCTGCGCGATGCCGACCCACCCCGACTCCGCCGCCCCTGCCCCCGATCCGTACAACCCCGCCGCCGTCCAGCTGCTCGACGACACGAGCTGGGAGCTTACGAGCTGGCTGAACGCCGACGGCACGCCGCGCACGATTCCGCACGGCGACAACGGCGAGCCGATCAGGCTCGCGCTGTCCACCGAATCGGGGATCCGGCGCGCCAGCGGCTTTTCGGGCTGCAACCGCTATATGGGCACCTACGCGATCAAGAACGGCCTGCTGAGCTTCGGGCCGCTCGCCGGCACGCGCATGGCGTGCCCGAACGCGCTCGGCGGCCAGCTCGAGCACGCGTACCTCGACGCGCTTGCGCACATCGAGAAGACCGGCGTGCAGATGCGCGAACCGCAGCAATTGCAGATCGTGACCGAAGCCGGCGCGACACTGACCTTCACGCGCCGGAGCCCCTGAAGCAGCGCGCGGGCGGGGCCGACCGGCCGCCTTCGCCACGCGCGGATCCCGGACGCCCGCGGCCCGCGGCGTGAACGCGCATCGGCGCCTTCATGCTGCCCCGGCGTCCTGTCAGTTCGGTTCGCCGGACGGTTAAACTCGGCGGGTCGCGCACCGCGCTCCCCGCCCTCTTCCTGTTTCATCAAAGCATGCACACGGTTGTCTTCGGCTGGTTCGGCATCTCCGCCGTCTGGTTCCTCCTTCTCTTCTGGCGTCTCGTTCAGGCGATGCTGCCCGGCGGCGGCGGACTCGCCGGCCGCGGCTCGATTCGCCTGTGGCTCGGCTTCGCGGCCGTGTTCGTCGCAAGCTGCGCGCTGACGAGCCCGTTGTCGGGCCCCGACACGAATGTGCTCGGTCACGCGCTGTCGAACGGCTTCGCGCACGTGCTCGGCCCCATCGGCACGCCGGTCGCGATGGTCGTGCTGTTCTTCGCGGGCCTGCCGTGGCTGACGGGCATCGGCTGGCGCCAGTTCGCCGCGTGGGTCGACACGTCGTTCGGCGTGAAGCTCGCGCGCGACGTCGACGACGACGTGCGCGGCGTCGCCGACCTGCCGCGCAGCGCGCTGCACCGCGACGACGACATCGTGCAGCCGACCACCGCCCATACCGTGAACTCGATGGCGCCCCGGCAGAACGGCCGGTATTCGCGCCCGACGCTGTGGAAACCCGATCCGCAGGCCCGGCCGAAGCCGCGCAGCAAGACCGCGCCGCGTCCGCTCGCGGAGCCGGTCGCGCCATCGGGCTGGCTGAAGCCCACGCCTTCCAGTCGCATGCCGGCGCCTCCCGCACCGGGTGCGACGAGCGCGATGCCGCCGCCGACGACCGGCAGCACGGCCAGCCTCGCGCGCGCCGCCGCGAACGCCCAGGTGCCGCGCCCGAATCCGGCCCCGCTGCCGGCCGGATTCGCGCCCGTTCGGCCTCAACCGACCGCCGCGCGGCCTGCCGCCGCCGCCCAGAAGCAGCCGGCCGCGCCGCGCACCGCGGTCACGCCGCGCCCGGTGCCCGCGACGCCGCCGCGCACGCCCGCGCGACCGGTGACGGGCGCCGCCGCCGGCCAGTCGCCGGACGCGGCACGCCGCCGCCCCGCAGCGCCGACACCCGCGCGCGCGCCGCTCTACGCGTGGGTGCAACAGCCCGCCGAGCCGATCATGCCGGCGCCGAGCGTTCACGACACGCTGCGCTCGATCGAGGCCAGTACCGCGCAGTGGGCGGCGCTGGACGGCGTGCGGACGACGGATGCGTCGCCGATGACGGCCGCAGCCACGGCCGCGCCCCTGGCCGGCGCGGTGGCGGCGGCAGGCAGCGCGGCCGCCTCGGCATCGGCGGTCGTGCCGGCCGCGGTTGCGCCTGCGGCGGTCGTTCCGGCTGCGCATCCGGACGCGCACGACACTGCGTCGTCGGCATACGACGACAACGCACCGATCGTGCTGGATGCGTTCATGCCGGCCGAGCCGGGCGTGCGCACGCCGGCTGTCGATACCGGCGCCCGGGCGTTCGATGACGCTGCGCGGCCTGCAACGCCGCATCCCGGCGTCAAGGCCGATGCGCCGACGCTTCATGCAGACAGCGAGCATCCGCGGGACGCCAAGGTCCCTGCCGCACCAGCATTCGATGCACCAATCGACTTTGCACCGTGGGAAGACATCGTCAGTCAGCCGGTTTCCGGATTCGACGTGTCACACGGAACGCCGGTGGCCGCACCGCTGGCAGAGGCAGGCGACGAGGCAGGCGCGTCGATCGCCGCCCCCGCCGCGGCAAGCGGCCTGGGTCGCACCGTCGATACGAAGGATGCGGCGCCGGCCGCCGGCATCGCCGGCCAGTACCCGTCGCGACCTGCACGTTTCGCCGATGCCATCGTATCGGCCGATGCGAAACCAAACGCGCACGTCGCGCTGGACGGCCTGAAGCCCGTCGAGCAGGCTGCGCCGACTGCTCCCCTCCCCGCTTCCGCGATCGCGGCAACGCCGACGCGTCCGCTCGCCGAGGCGATGCCTGCTGCGGCAGCAGCGGCGACGGCAACCGTGGCCGCGGCGAATCCGACGCCGGCCGACGCCGTGACGGGAACGGCCTGGAACGCGGCAGTGAAACCCGCTGGCGACACCACGCGTTGGCCCGCAGACCCGCAACGCGCCGCGCCGCCGGCATCGGCGCCTGATACGTTGACCGCCGCCATCGCCGAGCCAGCTTCCGTCGACACCACCGCATCCGCGTCGTGGTCGAGGCCATTGTCTGCTGAACCGTTCGCCGCCGCGCCGACGTCCTCGGCAACCGGCGCGCCGTCGCCCGTCGGCAGCATGGCCGGTTCTGCTGCGCCGGCAACGGCGAACGCGTCGAACCACACGCCTGTCGCCGCGACGCCTTCGTTTGCCGGCATGACGAATACGGCCTCCGGTTCGCCGTCGCAACCGGTCGCATCGGCGATGTCCGCTGGCGCGGTTGCGCCGTCCGCGGCGACGGGCATCACGGGCACCGCGTACAGCGTCAGCGATCGCGCGCCGGCTGCATCGTCGCCGATCGGTGCGACGGGTGCGGCGCCGATCACGTCGGCGCCTGCCCTGACGACATCGGCTGGCACCGCCTTCCAGTCCGTCGCGCCGCCCCCGGCGCAACTCGTCGCACCGGCACAGCAAGCGCAGTCGTTCGCCGCCGCGCCGGCAAGCTGGTCCATATCCGCCGCCGGCGCAACGCCCGCGTCGGCCGCGACCACCGCGCCGCTCCCGACCGCAACGCGTCCCGAAGCCACCCAGCCGCCGGCAGCCGATCCCGTCGCCCCCGCGGAACCGGACGTATCGGCCGTGCCCGCACGCCCGCCCCGTCCGAACGCGTTCGAATTCCATGCGCCCGCGTCGTTCAACGTCGAACTACCGACGCTCGACCTGCTCGAGCCCGCGACCGGCGACGTCGAAACGATCACCGAGGAGCACCTCGCGCAGACCGGCCAGGTGATCGAGCAGCGCCTGCAGGAGTTCAAGGTGCCCGTGACGGTGGTCGGCGCATCGGCGGGCCCGGTCATCACGCGCTTCGAGATCGAGCCCGCACTCGGCGTGCGCGGCAGCCAGATCGTCGGCCTGATGAAGGATCTGTCGCGCGGCCTCGGCCTCACGTCGATCCGCGTCGTCGAGACGATTCCCGGCAAGACCTGCATGGGCCTCGAGTTGCCGAACGCGAAACGCCAGATGATCCGCCTGTCGGAGATCCTCGAGTCGCGCCAGTACCAGCATTCGACGTCGCAACTGACGATCGCGATGGGCAAGGACATCACCGGCCACCCGGTCGTCACGGATCTCGCGAAGGCGCCGCACATGCTGGTCGCGGGCACGACGGGCTCGGGCAAGTCGGTCGCGATCAACGCGATGATCCTGTCGCTGCTGTACAAGGCGACGCCCGAGGACGTGCGGCTCATCATGATCGACCCGAAGATGCTCGAGCTGTCGGTCTACGAAGGCATCCCGCACCTGCTCGCGCCGGTCGTCACCGACATGAAGCTCGCGGCGAACGCACTGAACTGGTGCGTCGGCGAAATGGAAAAGCGCTACCGGCTGATGTCGGCCGTCGGCGTGCGCAACCTCGCGGGCTTCAACCAGAAGATCCGCGACGCGGAAGCGAAGGAAAAGAAGATCGGCAACCCGTTCTCGCTGACGCCCGAGGATCCCGAGCCGCTGTCGAAGCTGCCGCTGATCGTCGTCGTGATCGACGAGCTGGCCGACCTGATGATGGTCGCCGGCAAGAAGATCGAGGAGCTGATCGCCCGTCTCGCGCAGAAGGCGCGCGCGGCCGGCATCCACCTGATCCTCGCGACCCAGCGCCCGTCCGTCGACGTGATTACCGGCTTGATCAAGGCGAACATCCCGACGCGTGTCGCGTTCCAGGTGTCGTCGAAGATCGACTCGCGCACGATCCTCGACCAGATGGGCGCCGAATCGCTGCTCGGCCAGGGCGACATGCTGTTCCTGCCGCCGGGCACCGGCTATCCGCAGCGCGTGCACGGCGCGTTCGTCGCCGACGAGGAAGTGCACCGGGTCGTCGAATACCTGAAGCAGTTCGGCGAGCCGCAGTACGAGGAAGGGATTCTCGACGGCCCGGCCGCCGACGGTGCGACGCAGGACCTGTTCGGCGATGCGCCGGATGCGGAAGCCGATCCGCTGTACGACGAGGCGGTCGCGTTCGTCGTGCGCACGCGGCGCGCCTCGATCTCGTCGGTACAGCGCCAGCTGCGCATCGGCTACAACCGTGCCGCGCGCCTCGTCGAGCAGATGGAAGCGGCCGGACTCGTGTCGCCGATGGGCATCAACGGCAGCCGCGAGGTGCTCGTGCCGGCCGCGGCCGACTGAGCGCGGCGGCCGCGCGGCCGCCGCGACGATACGGGCGCACCGCGCGAGCGGCCGCCCGAATCCCGGGGGCGCTGCATCGGCTGCGCCCTTGTTGCATTTACTGCGCCACCGGCACCAGCTTGAAGTCGACCGGGCTGCCAACCGCCACCTTCTGCGGATTCGGGCCGAGCTGCCCTGTTTCGACATCGCGGCTGAACACGTAGAACGTGTCGCTGTCCTGGTTGCCGACGATCAGCCACTTTCCGGTCGGATCGATCATGAATTCGCGCGGCGTCTTGCCGAGGCTCGACTGGCGGCCCACCGTCTTCAGCCGGCCGTCGGCCTTGTTCACCGCGTAGATCACGATGTCGTTCACGTCGCCGCGGTTGGTCACGTACAGGAACCGGCCGTCCGGCGACAGATGGATCGCGCCGCCCCCGATCTTGCCCTTGAAGCCCGGCACCGTCATCGGCAGCGTCTCGACCGGCGTCAGCTTGCCGTCGTGGTAGCCGAACACCTCGACCGACGCGTTGAGTTCGCTCGTCACGTACGCGAACCGGCCGTCGGCGCTGAATACCATGTGACGCGGGCCGGAGCCGGCCTTCACGGGCGTGTAGCGCGTGTCGGTCGGGCTGATCAGCCCGCGGCTGCCGTCCACCGTGTAGCGGTAGCCGTAGATCTTGTCCGTGCCGAGATCCTGCACGAACAGGTAACGGCCATCCGGCGAGAACACCGTCGAGTGCACGTGCGCGCCGTCCTGGCGCCCCTTCACGGGCCCCGTGCCTTCGTGATGCACGGTCAGCGCGGCCGCCCCCACCGCGCCGCCGTCACGGATCGGGAATACCGAGAAGCTGCCGCCCGGATCGGCCGCGACCGAGTAATTGGCCGCGACGAGGTACTTGCCGTCCGGCGACAGCGCGAGATAGCACGGATCGTTGCCTTCCGACGACACGCGGTCGATGAACGTGAGCGCGCCCGTCTTCGGATCGAAGCCGAACGCGCTGACGCCGCCGCGCTGCGTGGCCGGCCCGTTGTCGCCGGGCAGTTCGTTGACCGCGTAGACGGTGTGGCCGTCGCGGCTCGGCAACAGGTAGGACGGATTCACGGCCTTCGCCGACGACACGGGTGTGACGCTGCCCGTTTTCGTATCGAAGTGGTACACGTAGATCCCGTCGCTGCCGTGGCCCGTGTAGGTGCCGACGAGCAGGTTGTAGACGCCGTCGGCCGGTGCCGGCGATTGTTGTGCGAACGCGTGGGTCGCGGACAGTGAAAGCACGATCGCCAAACCTTTCATCCAGTGAGCGAACCCGAGCGGGAACCCTCGTGTCGAAGCGCGTGCGTCATGCTCGCGTGAACGGTTGGACATTGAATCCTCCTTGCGTCGAGTCGCTTCAAGTGTTGAGATAGGACGAAACGCCGGCCGACCATGCGCTCCGCCGCCCGGCCGAGTATACGGGGATACGGAAATACGGGGCGCGACGCCGGCACGCGAACCCCGGCGCCGCAGCCTGCATTGTGAACTCGAATATCCAAGGACCGCTTGCCCATGCCCGCCCTGATCGAAGACTACGCCCTCGTCGGCGACGGCCATACCGCCGCGCTCATTTCGAAAGACGGCTCCGTCGACTGGCTGTGCTGGCCCCGCTTCGATTCGGGCGCCTGTTTCGCGGCGCTGGTCGGCACGCCCGAGCACGGCCGCTGGCTGCTCGCGCCGGCCGGCGACGCCGCGATCACGCACACGACACGCCGCTATCGCGGCGACACGCTGATCCTCGAAACCGACTACGAAAGCGCCGACGGCGCCGTCACCGTGATCGACTTCATGCCGCCCGGCAACGGCTGGTCGGAACTCGTGCGGATCGTCGTCGGCCGGCACGGCACGATGAAGATGCGCATGGAGCTGGTGTTGCGCTTCGACTACGGTTTCTCGATTCCGTGGGTCACGCAGCTGTCACGCGAAAACGGCATGAAAGCAATCGCCGGCCCCGATACGGTCGTGCTGCGCACGCCCGTGCCGCTCACCGGCAAGAACCTGCACACGCTGGCCGAATTCACGGTGAGCGCCGACGAGCGCGTGCCGTTCTCGCTCGGCTACGCGGCGTCGCACCTGCGGCTGCCGCCCGCGCGCGATCCGCTGTCGATGCTCGCGCGCACCGAGAACTACTGGCTCGAATGGTCGGGGCGCTGCCAGGTGCAGGGCCGCTATGCGGCCGCCGTGCGCCGCTCGCTGATCACGCTGAAGGCCCTCGCGTACGAGCCGACCGGCGGGATCGTCGCGGCGCCGACCACGTCGCTGCCCGAGAAGATCGGCGGCAACCGCAACTGGGATTACCGCTACTGCTGGCTGCGCGACGCGACGATCACGCTGCTCGCGCTGATGCGCGGCGGCTACTACGACGAGGCACGCGCGTGGCGCACGTGGCTCGGCCGCGTGATGGCCGGCTCGCCCGAGCAGATCCAGATCATGTACGGGATCGCGGGCGAGCGCCGGCTGCCGGAAATGGAGCTCGACTGGTTGCCCGGCTATCAGGACTCGAAACCGGTCCGCGTGGGCAACGGCGCCGCGAATCAGCTCCAGCTCGACGTGTTCGGCGAAGTGATGGCCGCGCTGCACCTCGCGCGGGTGGGCGGCCTGCAGGCCGACGACACCGTATGGTCCGTCCAGTGTTCGCTGCTCGACCATCTGGAGAAGATCTGGCAGGAACCCGACGAAGGCATCTGGGAAACGCGCGGCGGCCGCCGCCACTTCACGTTCTCGAAGGTGATGGCGTGGGTCGCGTTCGACCGTGCGATCAAGTCGGCGGAGATGTTCCGGCTGCCGGCGTCGCTCGACCGCTGGCGCGCGCTGCGCGACCGCATCCATGCGGACGTGTGCGACCACGCGTGGCATGCAGGCAAACAGGCGTTTGTGCAGAGCTACGGCAGCGACGAACTCGACGCGAGCGTGCTGCTGATGCCGTTGCTCGGCTTCCTGCCGCCGGAAGACCCGCGCATCGTGGGCACGGTCGAAGCGGTCGAGCGGGAATTGCTGCACGACGGCCTCGTGATGCGCTACCGCACGACCGAATACGACGACGGCCTGCCGCCCGGCGAAGGCACGTTTCTCGCATGCAGCTTCTGGCTGGTCGACAACTACGCGCTGCTCGGCCGGATCGACGACGCGCACCGGCTGTTCAGCCGGCTGCTGGCATTGTCGAACGACCTCGGGCTGCTCGCCGAGGAATACGATCCGGTCGAAGGCCGGCTCGTCGGTAATTTCCCGCAGGCGTTCTCGCACGTGGCGCTGGTGCATACCGCGATGAACCTGATGCACCACGAAGAAGCGATGGCGCGCGCGGCCGGCCAGCCCGCGCCGGCCGTGGCGACGGGGCGCTGACGGGCGGCGGGCCGGCTTGTTCAGAGATCGTCAATTCGCAAAAGTTTGATGAAAAATCGGGGAAATGTTGCATTGCAACACCCATCGTTGTCCGATATGATCGACTCGATTGTCCGGCCGCACTGCAACATGGCCGGTCGCTGACCCACACGGCACGCCGCGACGCCCCACGCCGCCCGCACCGTCCCCCAAGCGGGAGTAGTCTGCATGCTTTACCAACTGCACGAATTCCAGCGGGCAATGCTGAGCCCGCTCACGGCCTGGGCCCAGGCCGCTTCCAAGTCGTTCGCCAATCCGTCCAGTCCGTTCTCGCTGATACCCGGCGCGCCGCGGATGGCTGCCGCATACGAACTGATGTACCGGCTCGGCAAGGATTACGAGAAGCCCGAATTCAACCTTCACCAGATCGTCAAGGACGGCCACAACATCCCGATCGTCGAGCAGACGATCATCGAGAAGCCGTTCTGCCGGTTGCTGCGTTTCAAACGCTATTCGGACGATGCCGACGCCGTCACGCAGTTGAAGGACGAACCGGTCGTGCTGGTCTGCGCGCCGCTGTCGGGCCACCACTCGACGCTGCTGCGCGACACCGTGCGCACGCTGCTGCAGGATCACAAGGTGTACATCACCGACTGGATCGACGCACGGATGGTGCCGGTCGAGACGGGCCCGTTCCACCTGCACGACTACATCGCGTACATCCAGGAATTCATCCGCCACATCGGCGCGCGCAACCTGCACGTGATCTCCGTGTGCCAGCCGACGGTGCCGGTGCTCGCGGCGATCTCGCTGATGGCGAGCCGCGGCGAGGACACGCCGCTCACGATGACGATGATGGGCGGCCCGATCGACGCGCGCCGCAGCCCGACGTCGGTCAATTCGCTGGCGACGCAACACTCGACCGCGTGGTTCGAGAACAACGTGATCCACACGGTGCCCGCGAACTATCCGGGCGAAGGCCGCCAGGTCTATCCGGGCTTCCTGCAGCACACGGGCTTCGTCGCGATGAACCCGGAACGCCACGCGCAATCGCACTGGGACTTCTACCAGAGCCTGCTGCGCGGCGACGAGGAAGACGCCGAAGCGCACCGCCAGTTCTACGACGAGTACAACGCGGTGCTCGACATGGCCGCCGAGTATTACCTCGAGACGATCCGCGTCGTGTTCCAGGAATTCCGGCTCGCGGAAGGCACGTGGGATGTCGAAGGCGAGCGCGTGCGTCCGCAGGACATCAAGCACACCGCACTGATGACGATCGAAGGCGAACTCGACGACATCTCGGGCAGCGGCCAGACCCACGTCGCGCACGAACTGTGCACGGGCATCCCGCAGGACGATCGCCGCAGCCTGACCGCCGAGAAGTGCGGTCACTACGGGATCTTCTCGGGCCGCCGCTGGCGCACGATCATCTACCCGCAACTGCGCGACTTCATCCGCGAGCATGCGCCGGAACCGAAGAACGGCGTGACCAGGCTGCCCCCCGACGCACAGGACGCGACAACGATCGGCACCGTGCCGGCCGTCCGGCCGCAGTCGGAAGCGACGAAGCGCACCGCCACCGCGAAGCGCGCGCACGCGAAGGCACCGGCCGCGACGGTTGCGCCCGCCAAGACGGTCGCCGCGAAGGCGGCACCGGCCGCGAAACGCGCGGGCAACCCGCGCGCCAAAGCCGTTCGCGCGCGCAAGGCCGCCTGACGCACCGCGCGCCGACGCAAAAACGCCGCCGATGCTCGCGCACGGCGGCGTTTTTTATCCGGCGGCGGACGGTGGGCCGCCCGGCGCCTCGGCGGCGCGCCGGTTCAGCGCCGCAGCAGATACGCGAGCAGCACCTCGGTGTTCATCCTGACCATCTCCGCGCGCTCGTCGGCTTCGCTGTAGTCGCGGCCGAGCGTCGCCGCGAGCGTGAAGCGGTTCGACACGATGTAGTAGCCAAGCCCGGAGAGCGTCACGTAGAAGCGCAGCGGATCGACGTCGGCGCGGAACAGCCCGGCCTTCTGGCCGCGCATCAGCACGTTGCCGAGCTTCGCGACGATCGGCGACATCAGCTCGCGGATCCGCGTCGACTTGTGCAGGTAGCGCGCTTCGTGCAGGTTCTCGTTGTTGATGAGCCGCAGCAGTTCCGGATGGTCGCGGTAGTAGTCCCACACGAAATGCGCGAGCCGCGTGACGGCTTCGACGGGTGCGACGCCATCGAGATCGAGCACGCGCTCGGCCTCGGTCAGCGCGGAGAACGCGTGTTCGAGCACGGCCGTAAACAGCTGCTCCTTGCTGCCGAAGTAGTAATAGAGCATGCGCTCGTTGGTTTCGGCCCGGCGCGCGATCTGATCGACGCGTGCGCCGAACAGCCCGCCGCTCGCGAACTCTTCGGCGGCCGCCATCAGGATGCGACGGCGTGTACCTTCAGGATCTCTTTTGATTTTTGGCTGATTCATGGTGGCGCTTTGCTATGTGAGCCGCTTGATCCGGACCGGCACCCCCACCGCCTCGGCGCCGGCCGCCCTGGAACGGGCGCGCCGCGTGCGGCCGCCCTCCTGCTGAGCCCCTGCAAAAAAGCGGTTCGATTATGCGCATAGACGGCGTCCAGCGCAATGCGGGAAATCGGCGATAATCAAGGTTTGGCAAACCTTTCCGGCCGCGCCAGACGCGGCCGAGAGCCAGTCGGCGCTGCTGCGCCCGTTGTCACCGTGACCGATTCCAAGACCCTCGCGGATCGCATCGAAGATCTGCTTCCCCAGACGCAATGCACGAAGTGCGGCTATGACGGCTGTCGTCCGTACGCCGACGCGATCGCCGCCGGCGATGCGAACTACAACCAGTGCCCGCCCGGCGGCGCCGAAGGCATCGCGCGCCTCGCGAAGCTGCTCGGCAAGCCCGTGATTCCGCTGAACCCCGTCAACGGCACCGAGCATCCACGCGCCGTCGCGTTCATCGACGAAAGCCTGTGCATCGGCTGCACGCTGTGCATGCAGGCGTGCCCGGTCGATGCGATCGTCGGCGCACCGAAACAGATGCACACGATCGTCGCGTCGCTGTGCACCGGCTGCGACCTGTGCGTGCCGCCGTGCCCGGTCGACTGCATCGCGATGATCCCCGTGACCAGTGACGACACCGGCTGGGACGCGTGGTCGCAGGAACAGGCGGATGCCGCGCGCGCGCGCCACGACCAGCGGCTCGCGCGCCAGCGCCGCGAACGCGAGGCCGCCGAAGCACGCGCCGCCGCGCGTCGCGCGGCCAGCGCCGACGCAGCCAAGGCGGCCAAGGCAGCGCCGGGCGCGGCAGAGCCCGGCACGCAGCCGGGTGTACCGGGCACCGCCCCGGCCGCCGACGCCGACGCGAAGAAACGCGCGATCATCGCCGCCGCGCTCGAACGTGCTCGCAAGAAGAAGGAAGCACTGTCCGAGCAAGGCGCCGGGCCAAAGAACACCGAAGGCGTGAGCGCGGCCGTCCAGGCGCAGATCGACGCGGCCGAAGCCCGCCGCAAGCGGCTCGCCGAACAGCAGGCGCAGCGCGACGCCGAGGCCGCGGCAGCCGGCGACGGCGACACGCCCGACGACAACAACGACGACCGGAACGGCCCGTCCGCGCCGTCCGACCAGCACCGTCCATGAACGCCACCAAACGACGCGCGATCTACGAAACGCTGCAGAGCCTCAATCCGCATCCGACCACCGAGCTCGAATACACGACGCCGTTCGAGCTGCTGATCGCGGTGATGCTGTCCGCGCAGGCGACCGACGTGTCGGTCAACAAGGCGATGCGGAAGATGTTTCCGGTCGCGAACACGCCGCGACAAATCGTCGCGCTCGGTGAGGAAGGCGTCGCCGACTACATCAAGACCATCGGCCTGTACCGCACCAAGGCGAAGAACGTGATCGCGACGTGCAACATCCTGCTCGAACGCTACGACGGCGAAGTGCCGGCCGATCGCGACGCGCTCGAGAGCCTGCCGGGCGTCGGCCGCAAGACCGCGAACGTCATCCTGAACACCGCGTTCGGCCAGCCGACGATCGCGGTCGACACGCACATCTTCCGCGTCGCGAATCGCACGGGGCTCGCGCCGGGCAAGGACGTGCGAGCCGTCGAAGCCGCACTCGAGAAGTTCACGCCGAAGGAATTCCTGCAGGACGCGCATCATTGGCTGATCCTGCACGGGCGTTACGTGTGCAAGGCCCGCAAGCCCGAATGCTGGCACTGCGCGATCGAGCCGCTGTGCGAATTCCGGCCGAAGACGCCGCCGCCGAACGAGTGAGCGCCAGCCGCGGCTGACGTATCCGCGCACCGCGCCGGCCGCCCGGGCCGCGCGCGGCACCACCGGCCGGCCCCATTGCGGCGCCGGCGGCGTGCCCCTTCCCCGCTAGGCATTGGACGTGGCGGTCGCGTCGTCGGCCGCCGCGCCGCCTGCGCGCACGAGCGCCAGCACGGCCGCGAGGATCGCGACGCCGCCCGCCCACTGCAGCGGCGAGAGTGCCTCGCCGAACAGCAGCGCCGCAAGCGCGACCGTCACGACCGGTTCGAGCGTCGACAGCATCGACGTGCGCGCGGCCCCGAGCCGCTCGAGCCCGGCGAAGAACGCGAGCATCGCGGCGACCGTCGACACCAGCGCGATCGCGAGCATCGATGCCCAGCCGGCGGCCGTCACCGGCCAGCGCGGCGGCACACCGAACCCCACGGTCCGCACGATCGCAATGGCGACGAGCGTCGCGGTCGCCGACAGGCAAATGATCGCGGTGGTCGCAAGCGGATCGACGCCGCGCGTCGCCTTCGTGCCGCCGACGATGTACAGCGAATAGATCACCGCCGCGGCCAGCGCCAGCGCAATGCCGAGCGGTTCGCCGTGACCGCCGCCGACCATCAGCGCGGAGCCTGCGACGCAGAGCACGAGCGCGACCGCCTTCGCGCGCGTGAGGCGCTCGCCGAGCCACCACGCGGCCAGCAGCGTGACGAACGCGGGATACAGGTACAGCAGCAACGCGACGAGGCTCGCCTGCGCATGCTGGAGCGCACTGAAATAGCAGAACGACTGCCCGACGTAGCCGAGCGCGCCCATCGCCACGAGCGGCGCGAGCGTGCGGCCGCGCGGCCACGCGACGCGACGATGCCGGGCGATCGCGGCGAGGATCGCGCCGCCGAGCGCGAAACGCACGATCAACAGCCCGAGCACGTCGACGCCGGCCGCGTACGCATAGCGGCCGAAGATTGCCATCGCGCCGAATGCGGCGGCGGACAGCGCAACATAGAGCGCGCCCTGCAGCGCGGCGGACGATGAGCGGGCGGTAGCGGACATGAGAAAACGGCGCGAGCGCGACGACGGGAATCGCCGAAGTGTAGCGGCGCGGCGGCCGGCAGCCTAGCCCGCGCTTACCCGTTGCGCCGCGGCCCGCGCCGGCCGGCTGCGACCAGCGCGGCGCCCGGTGCGCGGCCCGCGCGCCACCCGCGGCCAGCACCGTGCGCCGACCCGGCGTACAATGCCCGACGCGGCATGACGCCGCCCGAATCACGACGTCTCCCCACCATGTTCAATCCGAGTCGCGACGAAGTCCGTCGCTTTTTCACCGAGACCTGGCGCAAGCAGCGCGCAGGCGAGATCCTGACGCCGCTGGAAGCGATGGCCGCCGACTGGATCGTCGAGCACCCCGAATATCACGACGACCTCGCGGACGCCGACGGCGCCGCCGCGCGCAACTACACGCCCGAGGAAGGCCGCACAAACCCGTTCCTGCACCTGTCGATGCACCTCGCGATCAGCGAGCAGCTGTCGATCGACCAGCCACCCGGCATCCGCGCCGCGCACGACAAGCTGGCCGCGAAGCTCGACTCGACGCACGACGCGCAGCACGTGATCATGGAATGCCTCGGCGAGACGATCTGGGAAGCGCAGCGCACCGGCACGCCGCCCGATACGGACGCGTACCTGCAGCGCATCCTGCGCCGCGCATCGCGCGACTGAGCGACTGAGCGACTGAGCGACTGAGCGACTGAGCGGCTGAGCGACCGAGCGACCGAGCGACGCGGACAAAAAAATACCCCGCCGCCGCGGGGTATTCCGGCTGCACGGACCGGCAAGGCCCGGCGTGCTTACTTCTTGAAGACGAGGTCGGTCTCTTTCAGCGACTCGATGTAGGCCGCGATGTCCTTCATGTCGCTGACCGACAGGCTCTGCACCTGCGCCTGCATGATCGCATTGTTGCGACCGAGCAGCGGGTTCGTCAGCCCCATCTGGTACTGGCGCATCGCCCACACGAGGTAGTCGGCGTGCTGGCCCGCGAGACGCGGATACTCGGCGTTGATCGGCTTGTTCAGCTGCGCGCCGTGGCAGGCCGCGCAGTTGTGCGATTCGACCAGTTCCTTGCCTTTCGAGGTGTCCGCCGCGTGCGCGGTACCGATCGCGAGGCCGGCCGCCAGTGCAACCGCCGCCGTCTTGAATGCGTTGTTCATGAATGCTCCTGTCCCGCCGGCGAGAATCGGCGGCGCGCGCTTTACTTGTAGGGATTGTCCTTCGAGTCGGCCTTCTGGGCGGCGTAGTAGGCCGCCAGATCCGCGATGTCCTGGTCCGTCAGCGAACCGGCGATTGCGTTCATCGACGGGAAGTGACGGTCCTTCTTGCGGTAGGCCTTCAGCGCGTTCTCGAGGTATTGCTGGTTCTGGCCGCCGATGACGGGCACCCGGTAGACCTCCGGGTAGGCCGCGCGGTAATCCTGGATGCCGTGGCAACCGATGCACATGGCGGCCTTGCCTGCCCCGTCCTTCGGGTTGCCGACCACACCGGCCGCCTGCGCGCTGCCCGCGAGCGCCACGAGCGCTGCGACAACGACGTGTTTGCCGACGAATTTGTTCATAGCTCTTGTAACCTAGCTTGAGGGGAAACTGGCGCCGAAGCGGCAACGGCCCGCGCCGTGTTGCTGATCGGATCGCCACGCAGGCCAAAAAAAACGGCCAGATTGTACCGCGTCGGTGGGGAACGCGTCCATATGGCGCCCCGGTCCACCCCCGCCGCAGCCCCGCAACGATACGCGGGCGCGGCCCAACCGGACAGCCCTTCTGACTTATACTGGGTTTTTTTGCGATTAAGAAGAGCGCCGCCATGCGTTTCGAAGGATCCTCGCACTACGTCGCCACCGACGACCTGAAGCTCGCGGTCAACGCCGCGCTGACGCTGCAACGCCCGCTGCTGATCAAGGGCGAGCCCGGCACCGGCAAGACCATGCTCGCCGAGGAAGTCGCGGCCGCGCTCGACATGCCGCTGCTGCAGTGGCACATCAAGTCGACGACGAAGGCGCAGCAGGGCCTGTACGAATATGACGCGGTCTCGCGGCTGCGCGACTCGCAGCTCGGCGACGCGCGCGTGAAGGACATCGCGAACTACATCGTGAAGGGGGTGCTCTGGCAGGCGTTCGACGCCGAGCACCCGAGCGTGCTGCTGATCGACGAGATCGACAAGGCCGACATCGAATTCCCGAACGACCTGCTGCGCGAGCTCGACCGGATGGAATTCCACGTGTACGAGACGCGCGAGACCATTCGCGCGAAGCATCGCCCGCTCGTGATCATCACGTCGAACAACGAGAAGGAACTGCCCGACGCGTTCCTGCGCCGCTGTTTCTTCCACTACATCCAGTTTCCCGACGCGTCGACGATGCAGCAGATCGTCGCGGTCCACTTCCCGAACATCCGCGAGGAGCTGCTGCACGCGGCGCTGCAGAGTTTCTTCGAGCTGCGCAGCGTGTCGGGGCTGAAGAAGAAGCCGTCGACATCCGAGCTGCTCGACTGGCTGAAGCTGCTGCTCGCCGAGAACATCCCGGCCGACGCGCTGCGCGGCGCCGACGCGAAGCAGATCGTGCCGCCGCTCGCGGGCGCGCTGCTGAAGAACGAGCAGGATCTGAGCCTGCTCGAACGGCTCGTCTACATGAACCGGCACAACCGGTAACCCATCCGCGAAGGCCCGGTCATGCTGCTCAATTTCTTCTACGCGCTGCGCGCAGCCAAGCTGCCCGTCTCGGTGAAGGAATACCTGACGCTGCTCGAATCGCTGAAGGCCGGGCTGATCTCGCCGTCGATCGACGCGTTCTACTTCCTCGCGCGGATGACGCTCGTCAAGGACGAGCAGTACTTCGACAAGTTCGACCAGGCGTTCGGCGCGTATTTCCACGGCGTGTCCGCGCTGCCGACCGAAGCGTTCGACATTCCGCTCGACTGGCTCGAGAAGCGCCTCGAACGCGAGCTGTCGCCGGAGGAAAAGGCGCAGATCGACGCGATGGGCGGGCTCGACAAGCTGATGGCGCGCCTGAAGGAACTGCTCGACGAGCAGAAGGAACGCCACGAAGGCGGCAACAAGTGGATCGGCACCGGCGGCACGTCGCCGTTCGGGCATGGCGGCTACAACCCCGAAGGCATGCGCATCGGCGGCCCGTCGAACGGCAACCGCACCGCGGTCAAGGTGTGGGAGGCACGCGCCTACCGCGACTACGACGATTCGGTCGAGATCGGCACGCGCAACATCAAGGTCGCGTTGCGGCGCCTGCGCCGCTTCGCACGCGAAGGCGCGGCCGAGGAGCTCGACCTGCCCGGCACGATCCGCAGCACGGCCGCGAACGCCGGCTGGCTCGACCTGCGGATGGTGCCCGAGCGCCACAACAACGTGAAGGTGCTGATGCTGCTCGACGTCGGCGGCTCGATGGACGACCACATCAAGCGCACCGAGGAGCTGTTCTCCGCCGCGAAGGCCGAGTTCAAGCATCTGGAGTTCTACTACTTCCACAACTGCGTGTACGACCACCTGTGGAAGCACAACCGCCGCCGTCACGCCGAGCGCACCGCGACGTGGGACGTGCTGCACAAGTTCACGCCCGACTACAAGCTAATCTTCGTCGGCGACGCGACGATGAGCCCGTACGAGGTGCTGCAGCCCGGCGGCTCGGTCGAATACAACAACCCGGAAGCCGGCGCCGTGTGGCTGCGCCGCCTCGCCGACCAGTTCCCCCATCATGCATGGCTGAACCCGGAGCCCGAACGGCTATGGGAATATCGGCAATCGATCGCGATCATTCGCGACGTGCTGGGCCAGCGCATGTATCCGCTGACGCTCGCGGGTCTCGAAACCGCGATGCGCGCACTCAGCAAGTAACGAACCCCCACCCTGCAGACACGAAGGCCGCGTCCGAGCGGCCTCCCCCCGGAGATAGCATGAACCCTTCGCCCACCGCGAGCGCCGGCCGCGCCGGCGGCCGCCGCTTTTTCGCCGATACGTCCGTCTCCGCGCTCGTCGCCGGCTTCGTCGCGATGATGACGGGCTACACGAGCTCGCTCGTGCTGATGTTCCAGGCCGGCCGCGCCGCCCACCTGACCGACGCGCAGATCTCGTCGTGGATCTGGGCGCTGTCGATCGGCATGGCGCTGACGACGATCGGCCTGTCGCTGCGCTTTCGCGCGCCCGTCGTGGTCGCCTGGTCGACGCCCGGCGCCGCGCTGCTGATCGCATCGCTGCCCGGCGTGCCGTATCCCGAGGCGATCGGCGCGTTCGTCATGTGCGCGCTGCTGCTGACGGCGGTCGGCGTGAGCGGACTGTTCGACACGCTGATGAAGCGCATTCCGGCCGGCATCGCGGCCGCGTTGCTCGCGGGCATCCTGTTCGAGATCGGCATCGAGATCTTCCGCGCCGCGCAGTTCCAGACGGCCCTCGTGCTCGCGATGTTCTTCACGTACCTGATCGTCAAGCGGCTCGCGCCGCGCTACGCGATCGTCACGACGCTGATCGTCGGCACGGCGGTGGCGGGCGGCCTCGGCCTGCTCGACTTCAGCCGCTTCCACATCGCGCTCGCGCACCCCGTGTTCACGATGCCCGCGTTCTCGATCGCATCGATCGTCAGCATCGGCATTCCGCTGTTCGTCGTCGCGATGGCGTCGCAGAACGTGCCGGGCATCGCGGTGCTGCGCGCGGACGGCTATCGGACACCGTCATCGCCGCTGATCGCGACCACCGGCCTCGCATCGCTGCTGCTCGCGCCGTTCGGCTCGCACGGCGTGAACCTCGCGGCGATCACCGCGGCGATCTGCACGGGCCCCGAAGCGCACGAGGATCACGCGAAGCGCTACACGGCCGCCGTGTGGTGCGGCACGTTCTACCTGATCGCCGGGATCTTCGGCGCGACGATCGCCGCGTTGTTCGCGGCGCTGCCGAAGGCGCTCGTCGTGTCGGTCGCCGCACTCGCGCTGTTCGGCTCGATCATGAGCGGGCTCGCGAACGCGATGCAGGACGTCAAGCAGCGTGAAGCAGCGCTCGTCACGTTCATGGTCACTGCATCGGGCCTCACGCTGCTGTCGATCGGCTCGGCGTTCTGGGGGCTCGTCGCGGGGATCGTCACGCAGGTGATCCTGAACGCGCGGCGCCCCGCGTAGCGCAATGCGGCAGGCGTCCGCACTGCCAACGGCACGCCAAAACGTGCGCAAGGCGAATCGGGCCTAAAATGGTGGATCGGAGGCGGCGCCCGGCGCCGCCTCGCTTCGCTGCCGCGCTCGCGCGGCCCGTGAGAACCCCGGCGCCCCGCGCCCTCCTCCCGAATCGCCATGACTACCGCACTCGACCAGCTGAAGCAATACACGACCGTCGTCGCCGACACGGGCGATTTCCAGCAGCTTGCGCAATACAAGCCGCAGGACGCGACCACGAACCCGTCGCTGATCCTGAAGGCCGTCCAGAAGGACGCGTACAAGCCGATCCTCGAGAAAACCGTCCGCGATCATCGCAACGAAAACACCGATTTCATCATCGACCGCCTGCTGATCGCATTCGGCACCGAGATCCTGAAGCTGATCCCGGGCCGCGTGTCGACCGAGGTCGACGCGCGCCTGTCGTTCGACACGCAGCGCTCGATCGACAAGGGTCGCGAACTGATCAAGCTGTACGAAGCCGCCGGCATCGGCCGCGAGCGCATCCTCATCAAGCTCGCGTCGACGTGGGAAGGCATCCGCGCGGCCGAAGTACTGCAGAAGGAAGGGATCAAGTGCAACATGACCCTGCTTTTCTCGCTCGTGCAGGCCGCCGCGTGCGCGGAAGCCGGCGCGCAACTGATCTCGCCGTTCGTCGGCCGCATCTACGACTGGTACAAGAAGCAGGCCGGCGCGGACTGGGATGAAGCGAAGAACGGCGGCGTGAACGATCCAGGCGTGCAGTCGGTGCGCCGCATCTACACGTACTACAAGACGTTCGGCTACAACACCGAAGTGATGGGCGCGAGCTTCCGCACGACGAGCCAGATCACCGAGCTCGCGGGCTGCGACCTGCTGACGATCAGCCCCGACCTGCTGCAGAAGCTGCAGGACAGCAACGACACGGTGGCGCGCAAGCTGTCGCCGGATGCGCTGCACGACAAGCCCGCCGAGCGCGTCGCGATCGACGAGGCATCGTTCCGCTTCCAGCTGAACGACGAAGCGATGGCCACGGAAAAACTTTCCGAAGGCATCCGCGTGTTCGCCGCCGATGCGGTAAAGCTCGAGAAGCTGATCGACGCACTACGTTGAATTGCGCATGGGTGAGCGCTGTCAGCTGAACTGTCAGCAAGCCTGACAGCAGCCGTCAGCCCGTGCGATGAACGGCCGCGAACGTCGTGTTCGCGGCCGTTTTTATTTTTCACTCCATCGTCAGGCGCGCACTACAATCCACGTCACGAGTACGTCGGCCGCGTCCTGGCGTGCTCTTCCCGGTCAATCTTGGTCGTACCCGGGCCGGCACCGACACCCCGCCCCGGTCAACAGGAGACAACGATGCAAGTCCAACCGTATCTGACGTTCTACGGTCGTGCCGACGAAGCCCTGCAGTTCTACGAAAAGGCGCTCGGCGCGAAGACGATGTTCAAGATGCACTTCAAGGATGCGCCGCCGAATCCGGATTACCCGATGTCGCCGGAGATGGCCGACAAGGTGATGCACGCGAGCTTCACGATCGGCGACTCGATGATCATGTGCTCGGACGGCGACTGCAGCCAGCCGGGCGGCGGCGTGCACGCCGGCTACTCGCTGTCGCTGAACCCGGCGACCGTCGAGGAAGGCCAGAAGCTGTTCAATGCGCTCGCCGACGGCGGCGAAGTGACGATGCCGTTCGGCAAGACGTTCTGGGCGCTCGGCTTCGGGATGGCGAAGGATCGCTTCGGCGTGCACTGGATGGTCAACGTCGAGGATCTGTCGCAGCGCGAGGATCTCTCGAAACGCGCACAAGGCTGACGCCAGCAAAAACGCCCACCACTTCGCAGTGGCGGGCGCCGTACTTGCGGCACGATGCGCGGCTCGCGGCCGCGCTACCCGAATCAGCTCTCGACGACGTCGAGATAATCCTCCGGCCGCGTGCGGTCCTCCGCATGCGCGATGCCCATCACGCGCACCAGCACGCTCACCACCACCGACACCACCAGGTTCACGATCAGCGACCACACGGCTGCGTAGCCGGGGATCGCGAGACCGAACAGGTGGATCGTGAAGATCGAACTGGCCAGCTTCAGCGAGACCGCCATCCACGTGCCGCACACGATGCCTGCCGCCCAGCCGGCCAGCAGGCCGCGATGGTCGAGCACGCGCGTGTACAGGCCGAGCACGATCGCCGGCAGCGTCTGGATGATCCAGATCCCGCCGAGCAGCTGCAACTGGATCGCGTAGGTCAGCGGCAACCCGAGGATGAACGCGACCGCCCCCACCTTCACGATCAGCGACACCAGCTTCGCGACGTGCGTCTCCTGGTCGTGCGACATGTTGCGGTTCACGAACTCGCGATGGATGTTGCGCGTGTACAGGTTCGCGGCCGCGATCGACATGATCGCCGCCGGCACCAGCGCGCCGATGCCGATCGCCGCGAACGCGACGCCGACGAACCACGACGGGAAATACTCGAGGAACAGCGCGGGCACCGCGAAGTTCGGGCCAAACGCCTTGAAGTACGGCGCGTACTGCGGCATGTCCTTCACGCCCGACGCGAGCGCCATGTAGCCGAGCAGCGCGAGCAGGCCGAGCACGAACGAGTACGCGGGCAGCATCGCCATGTTGCGGCGGATCGAGTTGCCCGACGCCGACGACAGGATCGCCGTGACCGAGTGCGGATACAGGAACAGCGCGAGCGCGGAACCGATCGCGAGCGTCGCGTACGCGCTGTAGCCGTTCAGGCTCATCGCGTCAGGCGCCTTCAGCAGCAGCTTCGCCGGCGGCACCGCCGCGAAGATGTGCCCGAAGCCGCCGAGCTTCGCGGGAATCACGATGACCGCCGCGGCGATCGTGATGTAGATCAGGATGTCCTTCACGATCGCGATCATCGCGGGCGCGCGCAGCCCCGACGTGTACGTGTACGCGGCCAGGATCGCGAACGCGATGATGAGCGGCAGGTCGCCGATGAAGCCGGTCGTGTCGAAGCCGAGCGCGCCGATCACGACTTCGATGCCGACGAGCTGCAGCGCGATGTACGGCATCGTCGCGAGGATGCCCGTCACCGCGATCGCCAGCGCGAGCATCCGGCTGCCATAGCGTGCGTTCACGAAGTCGGCGGCTGTCACGTAGCCGTGGCGCTTCGCGATGCTCCACAGCTTCGGGAACACGACGAACGCGAACGGGTAGATCAGGATCGTGTACGGCAACGCGAAGAAGCCCATCGCGCCGGCACCGAACACGAGCGCGGGCACCGCGACGAACGTGTAGGCTGTGTAAAGGTCGCCGCCGAGCAGGAACCACGTGACGATCGTGCCGAAGCGGCGGCCGCCGAGACCCCATTCGTCGAGGTGCGCGAGATCGCCGCGCCGCCAGTTCGCGGCCAGGAAGCCGATGACCGTGACGCCGATGAATAGCAGTACGAAGACGAAGGTAGCGCCGAGATTCATCGCGCACCTCCCTGCGGGCCGCTCGCCTTCCACGCGTTCTTGGTCTTGAAATAGACGAACGCGGTGATCACCGCGCTAATGAACACCCACAGCAGCTGGTACCAGTAGAAAAACGGAAAGCCGAACCATTGCGGTTCGATCTTGCTATACGACGGCACCCAGACCATCGCGATCAGCGGCAGCACCAGCAGCCAGAGCCAGCGCTTGGCGGCCCGATTGGCGTCGGCATCGTGAGCCATGACGTCTCCTCATCTTTCCCGGTTATCGATCTTGTTGAGCGGGTACGGCAGCGAGAGGAGCGGCAAAACGGGTAAGCTGCGGCTCCCCTGGCTTCGCGCCAGTATAGGAGCCGCGAGCGCGCGGTCAAGCGGGGGCGAACCCGAGGTGATCCGCCCCTACTCGCGCTCATGCACCGGCATGCGGCCGGTGCATGAGCGTCAGATCGCGAACGACGCGTCGCGCGCGCCCGTCGTTTCTTTCAAAGCTTTCACCCATTTGCGCGCGGGCAGCTTCAGCGTGTCCTCGATCAGCTTCGCGCGGGTTTCCAGCTGTGCGAACGACACGTCGAGCGCGGGGCCCGAGAATGCGATCGCGATCCGGTTGCCGTCGTGCACTTCCGGCAGCGCGATCACGCGATGATCGAACGCCGCGTTCAGGTGCTTCATGTTGCGCACGAAACTCGGATGGTCGCCGAACAGGTTGATCGTCGCGATGCCCGCGTCGGCGAGGCAGCCGCGCACCGCGCGGTAGAACGCGACGCTGTCGAGCACCGGGCCGCGCGCGGTCGCGTCGTACAGGTCGATCTGGAGCGCACCCGTCGTGCCGCGGTTGGCCGGATCGTTGACGAAGTCCCACGCGTCGGCTTCGTGCACGACGAGGCGTTCGTCATCGGGCGGCAGCGAGAACATCGTGCGCGCCGCGACGATCACGGCCGGGTTCAGTTCGACGGCCTCGACCTTCGCGTGCGGCAGGAAGCGGTGCGAGAACTTGGTCAGCGCGCCGGTGCCGAGCCCGAGCTGGACAATCCGCTCGGGCGTTTCGAGGAACAGCAGCCATGCCATCATCTGCTGCGCGTATTCGAGTTCGATGGCGAGCGGCTTGGAGATCCGCATCGCGCCCTGCACCCATTCGGTACCGAAGTGCAGGAAACGCACGCCGCGCTCTTCCGAGAACGTGACGGGCGCGAAGCGCGGCTTGCGCGGCGCGTCGAGGACGGGCACGTCGTCATGTTCGTCGATCTCCGGGCGGCGTTTCACGCGCGGCGGCTGGAGCTTTTCGGAGCCGTTGTAGGCGGACGGTTTGCGTTGCTTGAACGCGCGCGCCTCGGCGGACGCGCGCTTGATCAGTCGGGTCATGTTGAATCTCGCTGGGTGATGCCGGATGAGCGGACGAGAGGATAGCATTGGTGGAGGTGGCGGCCGTGCGGCGTGCCCCTCAATGCATGACTTCGCATCCGGTTGGTACTACGCTGCATTCAGCGATCGATGGAGGACACATGATCTCGAACGACAGGAAAATCTGGTTTCCGGCCAAGCGCTACGGCTGGGGATGGGGGTTGCCGGTCGCGTGGCAGGGCTGGGTCGTGCTGCTGCTGTTCGCGATCGGCACCGTCGCGAGCGCGTGGCTGGTGCCGCCGCATCGATCCCCGTTTGCGTACGGTGCTTGCATCGTGGTGCTGGTCGCGCTGCTGACTGCCGTTTGCTGGCTCAAGGGCGAGAAGCCCGCGTGGCGATGGGGCAAGGACCATTGAGCGTCACGCGCGATGCGCTCAACCATGCGGTAGCGGTTCGTCAGTAAGGCACACCCCATCCCCTTCGTCATCCCATCGTCATCGATACGCAGCGACGATGCTCTATCGAACGGCTGAATTGTCCCCAGTCTCCATGCGACGCAAAGATGTGAAGGAACGGCCGCGGGCCGGCAGATCACACGCGGGATCCGTCTATCAAACCGCTGTACTGGCCCGGCTCGGCGCGCAAGGACCTGATAGCCATGCCCGAAGCCGTGCAGGACACATTCGGCTATGCGCTGTATCTGGCGCAGACGGGACGCAAGCCCTTGAAGGGATTCGGATCGGCCGGCGTGCTCGAGATCGTGGAATCGGAAGACAACGGCACGTACCGCGCGGTCTACACGGTGAAGCTCGGGAACAGCGTGTACGTGTGCACTGTTTCCAGAAGAAATCGTCGAGCGGCATCGCGACACCGAAGCCGTGCAGCGACCTGGTCCGCGAACGCCTGAAAGCAGCCGAGGCACACGCAAAAGGAGAAAGCCGATGATCGAAATCGAACAGGGCAGCGGGAACGTCTACGCTGATCTGGGCATGCGCGATGCCGACGAAATGCGCGTGAAGGCCCAGCTCGCCGCCAAGATCGCGGAGATCATCAAGGCGCGCAAATGGACGCAGCAGCATGCGGCCGGATTGCTCGGCATGACGCAGCCGAAGCTGTCGAACATGCTGCGCGGGCAGTTTCGCGGCGTGAGCGAAACGAAGATGCTCGAATGTCTGGCGAAGCTCGGACGCGACGTGCGGATCGTCGTCGGGCCCGACCGTCATTCGGAAGTCGAAGGGCACATCGAAGTCGTATTCGCCGCCTGACGGCGGCGTACTGCCGATGGCCGCCCCATCGGATTGTCCCCCCACGACGGAAACGGAGCAGGCCACTGCGGCGTCGCCGATCGTCGAGCCTTCGCCATCGCGATCAAGTTGTCTATACATTCATTGCCTCCAACGCTCGCTTCGATACCCCGTCAGATTTCATTTTCCGCGCAAGCCCCGTCGATTCTGAAGGTGCTTCGTGTGCCGTCAGCGAAAACCCTACTTCTGCCGCTATCTCCAATTCGTTATCTTGTATATACAACTAGGCTGATGAAATAGTCCGGTTGAATGTGCTGCGCCCTACAAGGGTGCGCCGACGATCCCATTGGAGATTCAAATCGATGAAGAAGCTCGCCCTGTGCATCGCGATCCTGGCGATCGCAACCTCCGCCTCCGCCAAAGAGTGGTCCACCGTCCGGTTCGGCGTCGATGCGAGTTATGCCCCGTTTGAATCGAAGAGCACGGACGGCAAGCTGGTCGGATTCGACATCGATCTGGGCAACGAGATCTGCAAGCGTCTGAACGCGAAGTGCGTGTGGGTCGAGAGCGCGTTCGACGGCATGATCCCGGCGCTGAAGGCACGCAAGTTCGACGGCGTGCTGTCGTCGATGTCGATGACGCCGCAGCGTGAAGCGCAGATCGCGTTTTCGACGAAGCTGTTCCACACGCCGACGCGTCTCGTCGCGAAAAAGGGCGCGAATCTGAAACCGACACCGGAATCGCTGAAGGGCAAGACGATCGGCGTCGAGCAGGGGACGATCCAGGAAGCGTACGCGAAGGCGAACTGGGCGCCGCTGGGCGTGCAGGTCGTGCCGTACCAGGATCAGGACCAGGTGTATGCGGATCTGATCTCGGGCCGTCTCGATGCGGCGTTGCAGGACGCGGTGCAGGCCGACATGGGCTTCCTGAAGACCGCGCGCGGCGCAGGTTTCGCGTTCACGCCCGGCGACCTGAGCGATCCGAAGGGCGCGCTCGGCAATGGCGCCGCCATCGGCCTGCGCAAGGAAGACACCGACCTGAAGGCGAAGATCGACAAGGCCATGGCCGACATGATCAAGGACGGCACGTACAAGAAGATCGAAGCCAAGTACTTCAGCTTCGACGTGTACGGCAGCTGACAGGCAATGGCGCGGGATGCTCCCGCGCCCGTATGGCGTCGCACATTCACACCATCATGCAAACACGAACCCATCCGTTGATTTCCCCGTCGCTCGGCACCGGGCGGCAACTGACGAGCTTCCATTACGGTCCGACCGGCGGACAGAAGATCTACATCCAGTCGTCGCTGCATGCCGACGAGCTGCCGGGCATGCTGGTCGCATGGGAACTGCGCAAACGCCTCGACGCCCTCGAGACGGCGGGCAGGCTGCGCGGCGAAATCGTCATCGTGCCGGTCCCCAATCCGATCGGCCTCAACCAGCGGGTGCTCGGCCACATGGTTGGCCGCTTCGAAAGCGGCACCGCGGCGAACTTCAATCGCAACTTCCATCACCTGGCCGAGCTCGTGATCCCGCGCATCGAGTCTCACCTGACCGGCGACGCGCAACGGAACCTGCTCGCCGTGCGCACCGCCATGCGCGAGGCGCTCGACGAGCAAACGCCGACCACCGAGCTCGAATCGCAGCGCCTCGCGCTGCAGCGCCTGTCCTATGACGCCGACGTCGTGCTCGACCTGCACTGCGACTTCGAAGCGGCGATGCATCTGTTCACGAATCCCGACACGTGGCCCGACGTCGAGCCGCTCGCGCGCTATCTCGACGCGAAGACGTCGCTGCTCGCGCTCAATTCGATCGGCAATCCGTTCGACGAGATTCACAGCTTCAGCTGGTCCGAGCTGCGCGCCCGTTATGGCGAACGCTATCCGATTCCGCATGGCTCGATCTCGGTGACGATCGAGCTGCGCGGCCAGGCGGACGTGAGCTACGCGTTCGCCGAACATGACGCGAACGCAATCGTCGAATACCTGACGTTGCGCGGCGTCATCGACGGCACGCCCGCGCCGTTGCCGGAACTCGCATTCGCGGCCACGCCTTTCTCCGGCAGCGAACCGCTCGTGGCACCGATTTCCGGCGTGCTCGTGTTCCGCGCGCCGCTCGGTGTCTGGGTCGATCCCGGCGAGGCGATCGCCGACATCGTCGACCCGCTGACCGGTCGCGTCGTCACGATCACGAACGCCGTCGCCGGCGTGCTGTATGCGCGGCAACGCACGCGCTTCGCCACCGCGGGGCTGGAGATCGCGTGTGTCGCGGGAGCCGAGCCGATTCGGAGCGGCTCGCTGCTGCCGAACTGAGCCGCTCGCGCGGCGGGCCCGGCGCACCGGCAAGGACCGGCCTGCGTCCGGATGTCGTCAGGAAAGAATGTCCCGCCAGCGCGACAGCTTCTGTTCGAACGACAGCATCGCATTCGCCGGGCTCGACGAAGGCAGCACGAGCGTGTCGTACCCGGCCTGCCCGATCACGTCGGCAAACCGCCCTGCCGTTTTCCCGTTGAAACACACGCGCTTCAGCAACGGCGCATGCTCGCGCAACGACGCAAAGTCGTTGGGCTTCGCATCCCGGATCGCGGAATCGAGACTCCCTTGCCGATGGCATGCATCGAGCACATCCCAGATGCCGATGCCGTGCTTCAACACGCGTTCGAGCCGCGCGTCATACGCAAGCGCGTGCAGCCCCGGCTCGCCGAGCACCGCCTCCAACAGCCGCCAGAACTGATTGCGCGGGTGCGCGTAATACTGCGCGGCGTCGAGCGACGCCTCGCCGGGAAAGCTCCCCAGGATCATCGTGTGCGTGGTCGGCCCGACGACCGGCGGAAAACCTTGCAGCATCACACGGCTCCGCGCGGCCCGGCGGAACGCGGCCCGTCGCCGTGCGCATCGAGATGACGCCACAGCGCGGGCAGCATGCATTCGGTGACCATCAACGGCTTGCCGTGCCGCTGGAACACCGAGCGCCGCGCGGCGAACGCATGCGGCGCACGCGCACCCTGCAACGCATGGCTCGCGAGCGCATACAACGGATGACCGGCGATCACGCGCCGGCTGACGAGGGCCGAGCGCTCGACCTGCGGATCGCTGTACAGCAGCTCCGCGAGCGGTCGCGTGCGCAATCGCCGCATCGCCTGCCAGACACCCTTGCTGGCCGCGAGCGGCGCGATGCTGTGGGCGGCGACGTACGGCGTGCCGTCGACCGACAGGATCACCTCGCGCACCCACATCGGCGCGCGCGGCGCGCTGTCGAGCGCGTCCGGCTCGTCGAACCACGCACGGTCGACGGCCTCGCGCGTCACGCGCACGTTCACGCGGCCGAGCCGCGCGAGATGCGCGGTCAGCGACCCGCCGCGCGTCAGCCAGTCGCGCTCGTCGAGCGAGCAGCCGGGCCGGGGCGTGTCGCGCCAGCCCAGCTGTGCGCCGTCGAATCGCATTCGCGTGTTCACGCGGTGCGCGACAGCAGCAGCGCGTTGGTCCGCTTCACGAAGCTCGCCGGATCGTCGAGCATCCCGCCTTCGGCCAGCAATGCCTGGTCGAACAGCAGATGGCACCAGTCGCCGAAGTTGGCGCTCTCGGCGTTCAGCTGCTTCACGAGCGCGTGCTCCGGGTTGATCTCGAGAATCGGCTGCATCGCCGGCGCGTTCTGTCCGGCCGCCTTCAGCATCCGCTGCAGGTAGCCGCTCATGTCGTTGTCGTCCGCGACGAGGCACGACGGCGAATCGGTCAGGCGGAACGTGACGCGCACTTCCTTCACCTTGTCGCCGAGCGCCTCCTTCATCTTCTCGACGACCGGCTTGATCGCCTCGCCCGCCTGCTCCTGCGCCTTCTTTTCCTCGTCGTTCAGCTCGCCGAGGTCGAGATCGCCGCGGGCCACGCTCGCGAGCGGCTTGCCGTCGAATTCATGCAGGAACGACAGCATCCATTCGTCGACGCGATCGGTCAGCAGCAGTACCTCGACGCCCTTCTTGCGGAACACTTCCAGATGCGGACTGTTCTTCGCGGCCTGCCACGTATCGGCGGTCACGTAGTAGATCTTGCTCTGCTCGGGCTTCATGCGCGACACGTAGTCGGCGAGCGACACGTCCTGCGCATCGGTGTCGCCGTGCGTCGATGCGAAGCGCAGCAGCTTCGCGATGCGCTCGCGGTTCGCGTGATCCTCGCCGAGGCCTTCCTTCAGCACCTGGCCGAACGCGCTCCAGAACGTCCGGTACTTCTCCTTGCCGGCATCCTCTTCCGCATTCGCGAGTTCCTCGAGCATCGACAGCGCGCGCTTCGTCACGCCTTCGCGGATCGCCTTCACGTCGCGGCTTTCCTGCAGGATTTCACGCGACACGTTCAGCGGCAGGTCCGCCGAATCGACGACGCCCTTCACGAAGCGCAGGTATTGCGGCAGCAGTTGCTCGGCGTCGTCCATGATGAACACGCGCTTCACGTACAGCTTCAGGCCGCCGCGATAGTCGCGGTTCCACATGTCGAACGGCGCGTGCGCCGGCACGAACAGCAGCTGCGTGTATTCGCTGCGGCCTTCGACGCGGTTGTGGGTCCACGTGAGCGGATCCTGGTGATCGTGCGCGATGTGCTGGTAGAACTGCGTGTACTGCTCGTCGGTGACGTCGTTCTTCGAGCGCGTCCACAGCGCGCTCGCCTGGTTGACGGTCTCGTCCTCGTCCTTCAGGACCATCTCGCCCTTTTCCTGATCCCACTCTTCCTTCTGCATCAGGATCGGCAGCGCGATGTGATCGGAATACTTCTGGATGATCGACTTCAGGCGGTGCGACGACAGCAGTTCGTCCTCGCCTTCGCGCAGGTGCAGCGTGATCGTCGTGCCGCGCTGCGCGCGCTCGATCGCGTCGATCGTGAAGTCGCCCTCGCCCGCGCTTTCCCAGCGCACGGCTTCGTTCGCCGGCAGGCCCGCGCGGCGCGTCTCGACCGTGATCTTGTTCGCGACGATGAAGCCCGAGTAGAAGCCGACGCCGAACTGGCCGATCAGCGCCGCATCCTTCTGCTGGTCGCCGGACAGCTTCGTGAAGAATTCCTTGGTGCCCGAACGCGCGATCGTGCCGAGGTTCGCGATCGCTTCGTCGCGGCTCATGCCGATGCCGTTGTCGTCGATCGTGATCGTGCGGGCGGCCTTGTCGAAGCCGATGCGGATGCGCAGGTTCGGATCGCTCTCGTACAGCGCGTTGTTTGCGAGCCCTTCGAAACGCAGCTTGTCGGCCGCGTCGGACGCGTTCGACACCAGTTCGCGCAGGAAGATTTCCTTGTTGCTGTAGAGCGAATGAATCATCAGATGGAGGAGTTGCTTGACCTCTGCCTGAAAGCTCATCGTTTCATGTGCCATGGATGCTGTTTCCTCTTACTTGAACTTGAATGGTGTGGCGCAGGCGCCCGGCGCGCGAGGCCGGCGGGCCTGTCAAGGACGACCGCCTGGCGCAAGCGGTTTGCGCGGGTATCTGGGGACGGGCGAGCGGATTTCAAGGGACGGCGCCGCCCGTGCCGTCACGACGCCCGTCGTGCCGCCGACTCGATATAGCGCGCGAGAAAACCCGGCAGCGCCGGATCGCCGCAGTTCGCGACGTTGAAGCGCGTCCACGTCGACGACGACTGCTGCGGCGAGAACAGGCTGCCCGGCGTGAGCAGGAACCCTTCCTCGTGCGCGGCGGCCGCGAGCGCGTCGGAATCGACGCCCGTGTCGGCCCACAGGAACATCCCGGCCGCCGGCATCGTGAAGAGCCGCAGCCCGGTGCGCTCGAGCATCCGCGCGGTCTTGTCGCGCACGCCGTCGAGCCGCGCGCGCAGCCGCTCGACGTGGCGCCGGTAATGCCCTTCGGTCAGGATCTTGTACAGCACGCGCTCGTTGAGCTCCGGCGTCGTCATCCCGACCAGCATCTTCTGGTCGGTGATCGCCTTCGCGATCTCCGGCGCGCAGGCGACATAGCCGACCCGCAGGTTCGCCGCGAGCGTCTTCGAATAGCTGCCGAGGTAGATCACGCGCTTCAACTGGTCGAGGCTCGCGAGCCGCGTGGCCGGATAGCTCGGGGGGCACAGGTCGCCGTACACGTCGTCCTCGACCACGAGGAAGTCGTATGCCTCCGCGAGCTTCAGGATCCGGAACGCCTGTGCGGCCGACAGCGACGTGCCGGTCGGGTTCTGCAGCACCGAATTGATCACGAGCATCTTCGGCCGCCACATCTGCACGAGCGTTTCCAGCGCATCGAGATCGGGACCGTCGGGCGTATAAGGCATGCCGACCAGCTGCGCGCCCTGCGACGCGAAGCGGCCGAACATCTGGAACCACGCGGGATCGCCGACGATCACCGCGTCGCCGGGCTTCACGTAGATCCGCGAGATCAGGTCGATCGCCTGCGTGATGCCCGACACCATCACGAGCTGCTCGGGCTTCGCGCCGATCTCGACTTCCGCGAGCCGCGTCTGCAACTGCTGGCGCAGCGGCAGAAAACCCTGCGGCGTGCCGAAGCCGAGCATCTGCGCGCCGGACTGGCGGCCGAGCGCGCGCAGCGAGCCGGTGATCAGCTCGCCGTCGAGCCAGCGGCCCGGCAGGTAGCCGAGACCCGGCCCCTTTTCCGGGCTGGCGGTGTGCAGCATGTTGCGCAGCAGCCAGACGACGTCGATCGTGTTGTGCACCGGCGCGGCCTCGGCCACGCGCGTCACGTTGTCGATCGGCTGCGGACCGACGGCCGTGCGCTCGCGCACGTAGAAACCGGAGCCGCGCCGCGAATCGAGATAACCCTGCGCGACGAGCCGCTCGTACGCCTCGACGACGGTGAAGCGCGACACGCTCTTGTCGAGCGCGAGCTTGCGGATCGACGGCATCCGCATGCCGGGCCGGAACACGCGCTCGTCGATCCGGCGCCGCGCCCACTGGACGAGCTGATCGACGAGCGTGAGCGTGGCCGTGTCGTGCGGCACGGGAATCTGGGCGAGAGGGACGGTGGACATGGTGGACATCGGCGGGGCTCCAACTGTACCGAAAGCTATCGCGCCGATTGTACCGTTACTGTGCCGGTGCCGACGATTACAGTTGACCGGAATGGCGATCGCGCGGCCGCCGCTCCGCCCTGCCGCACGCGCCGCGGCCCGGTACGGCCTGCGTGCGCGGCCCAGCCACCGGCCGGCCGCGCAACCGTCCGACGCCTCGCCCGCCCACCATGACACTTTCGCTTTCCGCCCGACGTTCATGCCAGCCCGCTCCCTGACCCTCGACCATCTCGTGATCGCAGCCCGCACGCTCGACGCCGGCGTGCGTCATGTCGCCGACGCGCTCGGCATCGAACCGGCCGGCGGCGGCCGCCATCCGCTGATGCGCACCCATAACGCGCTGTTCGGCGCATGGGGCGGGCTGTACCTCGAAGTCATCGCGATCGATCCCGACGCGCCCGGCACCGGCGACGACGCCACGCCGCCGCGCGCGCGGCTGTTCGGCCTCGACGATCCGGCGATGCACGCGCGGCTCGCGCAGGGCCCGTTCCTCGCGCACTGGGTCGCGCGCGTCGATCGTCCGCGCCAGCTGGCGCTGTGGCAAGGCCAGTACCCGGCGCGCATCGCGCCGGTCGTCGCGATGCGCCGCGGCGACCTGAGCTGGGGCCTGACGGTGCCCGACGACGGTGCGTTCCCCGCGTGGCAAGGTGCCGGCGACGGCCTCCTGCCGTCGCTGATCCAGTGGGACAGCCCGCGCCATCCGGCCGAATCGCTGCCGCACGACGGCGTCGCGCTGACGGCGCTCAAGGGGGTCCACCCGCGTGCGGACACGATCCGCGAGCAGCTCGACTGGCTCGGCGCCGGCCATCTGCTCGATCTCGAAACCGGCGACGGCCCGCCGGCCCTCGTCGCCGAGTTCGACACGCCGCAAGGCGCGCGCACGCTGCGCTGACCGCCCTGCCGCCGCTTCCCCTACACGAACCCCGCACTACGGAGACACCCAGTCAATGAATTCGCGCGAAACCCGGGGCATGCTGCTCGGCCTCATCGGCGTGATGATCTTCAGCCTGACGCTGCCGATGACGCGTATCGTCGTCTCCGAACTCAATCCGCTGCTCAACGGGCTCGGCCGTGCGCTCGCCGCGTCGGTGCCGGCCGGCCTGCTGCTGTGGTGGCGCCGCGAACGGCTGCCGAGCCGCGCGCAACTGAAAAGCCTCGCGGTCGTGTCGGCCGGCGTGATCATCGCGTATCCGGTGTTCTCCGCGTGGGCGATGAAGACGGTGCCGGCATCGCACGGCGCGGTCGTCAACGGCTTGCAGCCGCTGTTCGTCGCGCTGTACGCGGCGTGGCTGTCGCACGAGCGGCCGTCGAAGGCGTTCTGGGTCAGCGCGCTGGCCGGCAGCGCGCTGGTGATCGCGTTCGCGCTGCGCGACGGCGGCGGCACCGTGCAGGCCGGCGACGCGCTGATGCTCGTCGCGGTCGGCATCGGCGCGCTCGGCTATGCGGAAGGTGCGCGCCTCGCGCGCCAGATCGGCGGCTGGCAGGTGATCTGCTGGGCGCTCGTCGTGTCCGCGCCGTTCCTCGTGCTGCCGGTCGGCTGGCTCGCGTGGACGCAGCACCTCGCGCATCCGGCCCCGCTCGCGCTGCGCACGTGGCTCGCGTTCGGCTACGTGACCCTCTTTTCGCAATTCATCGGCTTTTTCGCGTGGTATGCGGGGCTCGCGATGGGCGGCATCGCGCGCGTCGGCCAGGTGCAATTGCTGCAGATCTTCTTCACGATCGCCTTTTCCGCGCTGCTGTTCGGCGAAACGGTCACGCCGTCGACGTGGCTGTTCGCCGCCGCCGTCATCGCGACCGTGATGCTCGGCCGGCGCTCGGCGGTGGCCACGGCCCCGCGTCCCGCTCGCGCCGGTTGATCAGGTGCGCCATAATGTTTGTTTTGCCTGAACGGTTTTGCCTGACTGGCCGTGCCCATCCGGCCGTGACGGCCCGCTCGCGCTCCCGCATGCCCACCCGGCTGCGTCGACGCAATCGGCCTGATCGACCTTTCTTGACTGACCACGATATCCGAACGAGGAGACTATGAATCCGAGCGACCTGCATCCGCCGCACTGGCAGCTTTCCGAACGCGCCCGCAAGCTGACGAGCTCTGCGATCCGCGAGATCCTGAAGGTCACGGAACGCCCCGAGGTCATCTCGTTCGCCGGCGGCCTGCCCGCTCCCGCGACGTTCCCGGCCGAACGCATGCGCGCCGCGGCCGACCGCGTGCTGCGCGATTCGCCCGCCGCCGCCCTCCAGTACAGCGCGACCGAAGGCTACCTGCCGCTGCGCGAATGGATCGCCGAGCGCTACAGCGTGCGCGTGTCGCAGGTGCTGATCACGACCGGCTCGCAGCAGGCGCTCGATCTGCTCGGCAAGGCGCTGATCGATCCGGACAGCCCGATCCTCGTCGAAACGCCGACCTACCTCGGCGCGCTGCAGTCGTTCTCGCTGTACGAGCCGCGCTACGTCCAGGTGCCGACGGACGAGCAGGGCCTGCTGCCCGCAGGCCTCACGCCCGAACTCACGCAAGGCGCGCGCCTGCTGTACGCGCAGCCGAACTTCCAGAACCCGACCGGCCGCCGCCTGCCCGTCGAGCGCCGCCGCGCGCTCGCCGCGTTCGCGCAGACGAGCCCGTTCCCGGTGCTGGAAGACGATCCGTACGGCGCGCTGAACTACCAGGGCGAGCCGCTGCCGACCATGCTGTCGATGGCGCCGGATCACGTCGTCCACCTCGGCACGTTCTCGAAGGTGCTCGCGCCGGGCCTGCGGATCGGCTACATCATTGCCCCCGAGGAACTCCACTTCAAGCTGGTGCAGGCCAAGCAGGCCACCGACCTGCACACGCCGACGCTCACGCAGCGCATCGCGCACGAAGTGATCAAGGACGGCTTCCTCGACGAACACATCCCGACGATCCGCCAGCTGTACGGCGCACAGTGCGAAGCGATGCTCGCGTCGCTCGCGCGCCACATGCCGGAAGGCGTCACGTGGAACCGCCCGGAAGGCGGGATGTTCATCTGGGTGGACCTGCCCCCGCAGATCGACAGCATGAAGCTGCTCGCCGCGGCGGTCGACAACCACGTCGCCTTCGTGCCGGGCGCGCCGTTCTTCGCGGAGAACGCGCAGCAGAACACGCTGCGCCTGTCGTTCGTGACGGTGCCGCCCGAAAAGATCGAGGAAGGCGTCGCGCGGCTCGGCAAGCTGCTGCGCGAGCGTCTCTGAGCCCCTTTTTCCTGTCACGACTCTCTACGAGGAATCGAACACATGGCTAACGTCTACGACAAACTGAAGTCGCTCGGCATCGAGCTCCCGACCGCCGGCGCACCGGCTGCGGCCTACGTGATGAGCGCGCAAAGCGGCAACACGGTCTACCTGTCGGGCCACATCGCGAAGAAGGACGGCAAGGTCTGGGCCGGCAAGCTCGGCGCGGATCTGCAGACGGAAGACGGCAAGGCCGCCGCACGCTCGATCGCGATCGACCTGCTCGCGACGCTGCACGCGCACACCGGCGACCTGAACAAGGTCACGCGCATCGTGAAGCTGATGAGCCTCGTCAACTCAACGCTCGACTTCACCGAACAGCACGTCGTCACGAACGGTGCGTCGGAACTGATCGCGGAAGTGTTCGGCGACGCGGGCAAGCACGCGCGTTCGGCATTCGGCGTCGCGCAGATTCCGCTCGGCGCGTGCGTCGAGATCGAACTGATCGCCGAAGTCGCGTAACGGCACGATGACCGGCCACCGCGTCCGCTTCAAGCAGGTCGACGTTTTCACGTCGGTGCCGTTCAAGGGCAATGCGCTTGCCGTGGTGTTCGACGCCGATTCGCTCAGCGACGACGACATGCAGGCGATCGCCCGCTGGACGAACCTGTCGGAGACGACGTTCGTCTGCACGCCGACGGATCCGGAGGCCGACTACCGCGTCCGGATCTTCACGACGTGCGGCGAGCTGCCGTTCGCCGGCCACCCGACGCTCGGCACCGCGCACGCGTTCCTCGAAAGCGGCGCGCGGCCGCGCACGCCGGGCCGGCTGGTCCAGCAATGCGGGGTCGGACGGGTCGAACTGCGCGAACAGGCCGATGGCTGGGCCTTTGCCGCGCCGCCGGCCCGGTTCACGCCGCTCGACCGTTCGGACTACCCGGCGCTGGCGGCCGCCTTGCGCAGCGACGCGATCGATCCGGACGCCGAACCGTACGCGGTCGATAACGGTGCGCCGTGGCTCGTCGTGCGGCTCACGTCGGCCGAGGCCTGCATCGGCCTCGCGCCCGATCCGGCCGCGCTCGAGGCCCTCACCCACCGCTACGGCACGGACGGCCTGGCCGTGTATGCGCCCCACCCGGACAGCGGCCCCGCGACGTTCGAAATCCGCTGCCTGATGACGGGCGGCGGTTTCGGTACCGGCGAGGATCCCGTCACCGGCAGCGCGAACGCCGCGCTGGCCGGGCTGCTGAGTCGCCAGCAGCAGCGCCCCGGCACGTCCTATACCGCCCGCCAGGGCACGGCGATCGGCCGCGACGGCCGCATTACCGTCCGCTACGACGACGACGGCACGATCTGGATCGGCGGCCACGTCGTGACGGTCGTGGACGGCACGTTCCAGGCGCCCGCCTGACGTTTCGCCATGTGCGATGGCGCCGGCCCGGCCGGCGCCCTACGATTCCCCCGGCTATCGCAAAAACGTTCCAGCCAGTAATATCGGGCCTAATCCGTCGCTTCGGCGGGTCTGTCCTTGGTTACGCATCCCGCGAACGAACAGACGCCGGTGCGACCCCAACCATAGCCGGCCATCCCGACAGGGAATGCCGCACGCGCGCAGGACGCCGCCTTCTTCGATGAGCTCCGCCCGGTCAAACCACACGCCGCCGACCCGGCCGCTACGCGCGCCGCGCAAGTCGCGCCGGCGCGCGCTGTTCGCGATCCCGCTGCTCGGAATGCTGGCGCTTGCGCTGCTGTGGGCGGTGATCGTGGCGCGCCTGTCGGTCGAGAAGGACAGCGCGTACAAGGAAGCGGCGGCCTCCGCGGGGATCCTGTCGTCCGCGCTCGAACAGCACACGGTCAAGGCGATCCACCAGGTCGACCAGATCACCCGCTTCGTCAAGTTCGAATTCGAGAAATCGCCGGCGCATTTCAATCTCGCGAGCGCGGTCGAAAAAGGCGTCGTACCGAGCGACACGCTGATCCAGGTGTCGCTCGTCAACGCGAAGGGCATCCTGTTCGCGAACACGGCCGAACTTCATCCTCAGCCGATCAACCTGTCCGACCGCGAGCACTTCAAGGTCCACCTCGCGCACAACGACGACCGCCTGTACATCAGCAAGCCCGTGCTCGGCCGCGTGTCGAGCCACTGGACACTGCAGATGACGCGGCGCCTGAACAACCCGGACGGCAGCTTCGCGGGCATCGTCGTGGTGTCGGAAGACCCGAGCTACTTCACGAACGACTTCTACAACAACGCGGCGATCGGCAAGGAAGGCGTGATCTCCGTCGTGTCGGACACCGGCGCCGTGCTCGCACGCCGCACCGGCTCGGTCAACAACGCGCCGGGCGCGTTCTCCGCCTCGGGCGTGTACCCGATCGCCGAGCGCGTGACGGGCACGATCATCGACCCGATCGACGGCGTGACGCGCATCGTGTCGTACCGCCACCTCGACGGCTACCCGCTCGCGGTGATGGTCGGGCTGTCGCAGGCCGAGGAATTCGCGGACTACTACCACACGCGCAACGTCTACCTGCTGATGACGAGCTTCATCACGCTCGCGATGCTCGCGTTCTTCGGCGTCGCGACGGGGCTGATCGGCAAGCTGCTCGGCCGCGAGCGCGAGATGACCCAGCTTGCCGAGTACGACCTGCTCACCGGCCTCGCGAACCGCTACGCGACCTTGCGCGGGCTGCGCAACGACGTGTCGATGCCGGCCAGCCTGTCGCGGCTCGGCCTGCTGTTCATCGACCTCGACAACTTCAAGACCGTCAACGACACGCTCGGCCACAACGCCGGCGACATCGTGCTGCAAATGACCGCATCGCGCCTGTCGGATGCCGTCGGCGACGAAGGCTCGCTCGCGCGGATCGGCGGCGACGAGTTCGTGGTCGTGATGAAGGGCGACGATGTCGAGCGGCGCGCGGTGCGGCTCGCGGAAGCGATCATCCGGATGTTCGGCGAGCCGTTCGACGTACGCGGCAGCTCGTTCGTGCTGCACGCAAGCATCGGCATCGCGCTGCACACCGTCGCGAACGAAAGCGAGATCGACCTGCTGAAGAAGGCCGATCTCGCGATGTACAGCGCGAAGGACGCCGGCAAGAACTGCTATCAGTTCTACGCGCCGCACCTGTCGCACCGCGCGGACCACCTGATGCGCTGGGAGCAGCAATTGCGCGTCGCGCTCGCCGAAGGGCAGCTGTTCCTCGCGTACCAGCCGAAGATCGACCTCACGCACCGCTATATCACCGGGTTCGAGGCGCTCGCGCGCTGGGACCACCCCGAGCACGGAATCATCTCCGCGAACGAATTCATTTCGATCGCGGAATCGACGGGCCTGATCGTGCCGATCGGCGACTTCGTGATCCGCACCGCGTGCGAGCAGATCGCGCGCTGGCGCGACGACGGCCACGACACGCTGACGCTCGCCGTCAACATCTCGCCGGTGCAGTTCTGGCGCGGCGACCTGATCGAGACGATTTCGCAGGCGCTGCAGGACACCGGCATCGACGCGAACCGGCTCGAGATCGAGATCACGGAAACGGCGATGATGGAATATCCGGAGCTCGTGTCCGAGAAGATCGTCGCGCTGAAGAAGCTCGGCATCCGCATCGCGCTCGACGATTTCGGCACCGGCTATTCGTCGCTCTCGTACCTGCACCGCTTCTCCGTCGATACGCTGAAAGTCGACCGCTCGTTCGTGCAGGCGATTCCGAACGATCGCAGCGTGTGCGTGATGGTGTCGTCGATCGTGCATCTCGCGCGCTCGCTTGGCTTGACGGTCGTCGTCGAAGGCACCGAAACCGAGGAGCAGATCACGTGGTTGTCCGCGCTCGGCGAGATCGAGGCGCAGGGCTTCCTGTTCTCGCGCCCGGTGCCGGCCGACGCAATCCCCGCGCTGATCGCGCGCTTCGGCGTGCGCGGCGGCCGGCCGAACCTCCTCGCGCACCGCGCGACCGGCAGCACGGGCGCCTGAGCCGCCCGCACGCGCGACACCCTCCTGTTGCGCAGTCCACCGATTATTTCGGCTTCCGATCCGGTTGCCTCGTTCATGAACTAGCGTTTTCGCGCATGGCAGTGTCACGATGCGCGGCGGACAATCGGGAGGGCCATCGTGCCGGCGGGCCGGCGGCACGTCACTACATGCGAGACCAGGCCCTGCGCCAACAGCACCAAACATGACAACCGTCGAAGTCGAAGCAGCCGCACGTGTCCAACGGGCACAGGCCTCCCTGTGGGCCTTGTTCAAGGTCATGGCCGGCATATCGGCCGTGTCGTGGGGCGGGCTCTCGATGATGGCGCAGCTCGAGCGCCACTATGTCGACCGGTTGCAGCGCATCGAACCGCACGCGTTCGCCGATCTCGTCGCGCTCGCGTGGCTCGTGCCCGGCCCCGTCGGCTGCAACGTCGCGGTGCAGGTCGGCCAGACGCTGCACGGACGCGCCGGCGCATGGATCGCCGGCATCGCGAGCGTGCTGCCGTTCTTCGTGCTGATGACGCTGTTCGCGATCTTCTATCGCACGCCGATCGTGCGCTCGCTCGCCGCGCCGATGCTGATCAATCACTTCGGCATGGTGCTCGCGGCGCTGATCGGCGTCACCTGGCTCAAGCAGCTGCGCACGCTCGCGCGCACCCGGCTCGAACGGCTGATCGCCGCGCTGTCGACGATTCTGCTTGCTTTCGCGCATAGTCCGGCTGCTTTCGTCGGGATTCTTTTCGCCGCGTTTGCAGCGGGCTGGCTGACCGGGCCGCCGCAAGACGACGCGGTCGATTTCAGGCTGTCGAGGCGCGACCGCAACCTGCTCGTGCTGCTTGCCGTCCTGGTCGCGCTGTTCGCGCTGCCGCTGCCCGGCAGCTACCAGATGACGCTGCTGTGGCCACGGCTCGCCGGCGCCGGCATGACGCTGTTCGGCGGCGGCTTCTCCGCGCTGCCCGTGCTCAAGACGCTGTTCGTGTCGCCGGCCACCGGCATCTCCGATCACGACTTCACGCTCGCGTTCGCGCTGTCGCCGGTCTCGCCCGGCCCGCTGCTGAACGTCGTGCCGTTTCTCGGCTACCTGACCGACGGCTGGATCGGCGCGCTGCTCGCGACCGCCGCGCTGTTCATTCCGTCGGGGTGTCTCGTCGTGTTTGCCCAGAGCCACTTGTTCCGGCTCAAGCGTCATTCGCGCTTCGAGCACGGCATGCGCCTGCTGCGCGCGGCGACGACCGGCTTTCTCGTCGTCGCCGTCGTGAAGATCCTGCACCGCGAGCCGGCCGATCCCGTCTATTGGCTCACGGGCGCCTTCGCGACGCTGTGCTTCGCGCGCTTCAAGGTGCCCGTGTATGCCGTCTACGGTGCGGTCGCGATCGCGTGCGGCGTGTGGCTGTGGGCCGTCGCGCACTGACGGCCGGCCTCGGTCACGGCCCTCGCCGCCACTGCCACCGTGCCGGCCGCGTACCGCTCAGCCTGGCTGCACCGCGACGCGGCGTGCGACCCAGCGGGCCCGCAGCGCGTCGTACGCGAGGTTGAAACAGAACGTGTAAGGCAGGAAGAACAGCACGATGCCGAGGTCGAGCAGCAGCGCCTCGACGAGGCTCACGTTCAGCCACCATGCGGCGACCGGCACCACCATCGCGACGAGGCCGAGCTCGAACGCGACCGCATGCGCGATCCGCATGCCGAGCGTGCGTGTGAGGCCAGCACGGCGTTCGAAGCGGTCGAACAGCGTGTTGAACGTCATGTTCCAGGCCATCGCGATCAGCGACACCATCACCGTCAGCACGCCGACGTGCGACACCGGCATGTCGAGCAGCCACGCGCCGATCGGCGCACACAGCGCGATCGCCACCAATTCGAACGTCAGTGCGTGAACGAGACGTTCCGTCACCGTTTTATTCGTCTGTTTCATGATTCCTCCGATGCGTTTGTCCCACTCATGTCGACCATTTTGATCGGTTAAACCGTATGAAACCAGTTTATTATCATCGGTTTTACCGATATAACACCATGAGGTGCGCCGTATGCGTCACGCTCCCGAAGCCCTGCTCGCGTTCGCCGAAGCCGCGCTGCTCGGCTCGTTCACGGCTGCCGCGCGCAAGCTCGGCAAGCGCCAGTCGACGGTGTCCGAAGCGATCGCGAATTTCGAGATCGATCTCGGCGTGCAGCTGTTCGATCGCTCGACGCGCACGCCGACGCTGACCGACGCCGGCCGCGCGCTGCTGCCGCAGGTGCAGCGCGCGCTGGAAGCGGGCGCCGCGATCGACCGCACCGCCGCGCGGCTCGCGCGGGGCGAGGAAGCGCGGCTCACGCTCGTCGTGTCCGACACGTATCAGTCGAAGCATTACGAGGAAACCTTGATGGCGCTCGAGCGGCGCTTTCCGGCGCTCGAGCTCGAATGCCAGATCGCCGAGCATGAGGACGTGCTCGACCTGATCCAGCAGGGCCGCGCGCAGCTCGGGCTGATGGCCGCGCGCGCCGTCTATCCGCCCGACATCGGCGCGGCGACGATTGCGGAAGAATCGGAAATCGGGCTGTTCGTCGGGCGCACGCACGCGCTGGCGGCCTGCGGCGACGCCGAGGTCCCGCATGCGGCGCTGCGCGACGCGCGCGAACTGCGCCTCAACACGTATGTGAAACCGGAGGATCGCGGCGCCGACGACCGGATCGTCGTCGGCACGCAGCGCTGGCTCGCGCCGAGCTATCTGATGCTGCTGGAGATGGCGGTGCTGGGGTTCGGCTGGGCCGAGCTGCCGCGCTGGATGGTCGAGCACTTCGCGCACGATCGGCTGTGCGAGCTGCGCTCGCGCGGCTGGCCGCGCCGCGTGCGGGTCGATGCGGTGTGGTCGCGCAACCGGCCGCTCGGCCCGGCCGGCGCGTGGCTGCTCGATGCGATGCTGGCCGCGTAGCGGTGCGCGGCCCCGCGCCGCCGGCGGGCGCCAAACGGCGCCGCCAGGTCAGCGTTCGGCGATCAGAAGCCGCGCGACAACACGGCCGCGCCGATCGTCACGACGCCGAGCACGAGATTGACGACGACGAGCAGGCGCACGCCGTTCACCGCGCGCGCGCCGTCGGGCCAGTTCTGCGCCTGCACCGCGCGGCGGATGCGCGGAAACAGCGCGAAGCGGATGTGGCCGAAGATCAGCATCATCACGACGCCGAGCCCCGCCATCGCATGCAGTGTCCACGTCGCATGCGCGCCGCCGAACTCCATCAGCAGGAACCCGCCGGACAGCAGGATCACGATCACCGAGCCCGACACCCAGTTGAAGAACCGGCCGAACACGCCCTCGATCAGCGGCAGCCGGAGCTGCGGCGTCAGGTCGGACAGCGCCGGGCGCAGGCAGAAGTTCGCGAAGACCATCCCGCCCACCCACACGGCGACGGCCAGCAGATGAAGAAACAGCGCGACGGCAACAGCGTGGGACATGGCGGCAATCCTGTGGTGGGTTGAATGCAACGAAGCGCCGCGTCACACGCGGTCTGGAGCGACGTTCGACCGGCCCGCCGCGACTCGGTTCAGACCCTAGGCGGAATTTCACAATATTTTGCAAGTTTCACGCGACGGCGCCACGCTCGCTTACCTGGATACGCCGCCCAAAAAGGAACAGGCCGCCCGCCCGCCAAAGCGAAGGTTCGGCCTGCGATGCCGGTCGAACCGCCGACCGGATGCGGCGTCAGCCGAGCAGCGGACGCATTTCGTTGACGACCTTCAGCTTCGTGTCCGGTGCGCGGCCCTTGCGTGCGCGCTTGCCGATGTGCGGCGCGAGCCCCGCGTACGACAGCGTTTCGTCCTGCGCCTTGCCGCCACGCCCGGTGCCGATCAGCACGACGCCGGCCGGATCGATCGCGAGTGCCTGCACGAGCGTTTCCTTGTCGTCCAGCGCCATCAGGATCACGCCGCGGCCGCCGCCGGACAGCGTCTTCATCTCGTCCATCCCGAACACCAGCAAGCGGCCGCCGCTCGACAGGCACGCGACCTGCGTCGCATTCGGCAGCACCGGCATCGGCGCGAGCGGCACCGCGCCCGCATCGATGGTCATGAACGCCTTGCCGGCCTTCACGCGGCTGACCATGTCGCCGACCTTCGCGAGGAAGCCGAAGCCGTTGCTCGACGCGAGCAGCAGTTGCTGGTCGGCCGGCGCCGCGTAGTAGTGCATCAGGTGCGAGCCCGATTCGAGCTCGATCAGCGACGTGACCGGCACGCCGTCGCCCCGCCCGCCCGGCAGCACCGACACGTCGACCGAGTACACGCGGCCGCTGCTGCCCCACGCGATCAGGCGATCGGGCGTGCGGCACTGGAACGCCGCGTACAGGTGGTCGCCGGCCTTGAACGTGAAGCCAGCCGGGTCGAGCCCGTGGCCCTTCAGCGCACGCACCCAGCCCTTCTGCGACACGACGACCGTCACCGGCTCGTCGACGACCTTCGCCTCGAACGTCGCGCGCTTTTCCTGCTGGATCAGCGTGCGGCGATCGTCGCCGTACTGCTTCGCGTCGGCCTCGATCTCCTTGATCATCAGCCGCTTCATCGCGCTTTCGTTCGCGAGCAGTTCCTCGAGCTTCGCCTTCTCGTCGCGCAGCGCCTCGAGTTCCTTCTCGATCTTGATCTTCTCGAGCCGCGCGAGCTGGCGCAGGCGGATTTCGAGGATGTCTTCCGCCTGACGGTCGGTGAGGCCGAACGCGCTCATCAGCGCGGCCTTCGGCTCGTCCGCCTCGCGGATGATGCGAATGACCTCGTCGATGTTCAGGAAGACGATCATCCGGCCTTCGAGGATGTGGATGCGGTCGTCGACCTTCGCGAGACGGTGGCGGCAGCGGCGCGTCATCGTCAGCTGGCGGAACTTCACCCATTCGTCGAGGATCGTCAGCAGGCCCTTCTGGCCCGGCCGGCCATCGGCGCCGATCATCACGAGGTTCAGCGTCGCGTTCGACTCGAGGCTCGTGTACGCGAGCAGCGTGTTCACGAATTCCGTCTGGTCGATCGTGCGCGACTTCGGCTCGAACACGAGCCGCACCGCCGCTTCCTTGCCCGACTCGTCGCGCACCGCGTCGAGCAGGTCGAGCATCGCCTTCTTGGTGTTGAGCTGCTCCGGCGTGAGTGTCTTCTTGCCGAGCTTGAGCTTCGGGTTGGTCAGCTCCTCGATTTCCTCGAGCACCTTCTGGCTCGACGTGCTCGGCGGCAGCTCGGTGACCACCAGTTGCCACTGGCCGCGCGCGAGATCCTCGATCTTCCATTTCGCGCGCACCTTCAGGCTGCCGCGGCCGCTTTCATACGCCGCCGCGATCTCGGTGTCGCTCGAGATGATCTGGCCGCCGCCCGGGAAGTCCGGGCCGGGAATCAGGTTCATCAGCTCCGCATGCGTGAGCTTCGGATTGCGGATCAACGCGACCGCCGCCGCCGCGACTTCGCGCAGGTTGTGCGACGGGATTTCGGTGGCGAGACCGACCGCGATGCCCGATGCGCCGTTCAGCAGCACGAACGGCATGCGGCTCGGCAGCGTCTTCGGTTCCTCGAACGAGCCGTCGTAGTTCGGCATGAAGTCGACCGTGCCCTGGTCGATCTCGTCGAGCAGCAGTTTCGAAATCGGCGTGAGCCGCGCTTCGGTGTAACGCATCGCCGCCGCGCCGTCGCCGTCGCGCGAGCCGAAGTTGCCCTGCCCGTCGATCAGCGGATAGCGCAGCGAGAAATCCTGCGCGAGACGCACGAGCGCGTCGTACGCCGACTGGTCGCCGTGCGGGTGGTATTTACCGAGCACGTCGCCGACCACGCGCGCCGACTTCACCGGCTTCGCGTCGGGGCCGAGGCCCATTTCGTTCATCGCGAACAGGATCCGGCGCTGCACCGGCTTCTGGCCGTCGCACACGTCGGGCAGCGCGCGGCTCTTCACGACGCTGACCGCGTAGCTGAGGTACGCCTGCTCCGCGTAGTTGCCGAGCGTCAGCGCATCGCTCTCGGGCGCGTCGGGGCTGGCAAAGAGATCGGAAGTGTTGTCGTCCATCTGAATTCCGTATTCGTAAGTGGCGTGAGACCGGGCCGGGCGTCATGTCCGGCCACGCGGAGGCGGTGTAGTGTTCGATGCCAAGCGGTGCTGATGCGCCAGCGGATTCGCGTTCGTGGCAAGAAGCAAACCGCAGCGATGCCACGCGGCATCGCGAGGATTTGCGACGCCGCCACGGGCGCGAAGGCGCAGCGCATCAGTGCCGATTGGTGTCGAACACTGCACTAAATATCCGCTTCGACGTCGTTGCCCTTTTCCTCGAGCCAGCCGCGCCGCGCGGCTGCCTCGCCCTTGCCCATCAGCATCGTCATCCGCGCAACCGTTGCCTCGTAGTCGAGCTCGCCGAGCTTCACCGGCATCAGGCGCCGCGTGTCGGGGTTCATCGTCGTGTCCCACAGCTGCTCGGCGCTCATTTCGCCGAGGCCCTTGAAGCGGCTGATGCTCCATTGGGTCTCGCGCACGCCGTCCTTGCGCAGCTTGTCGAGGATCGCTTCGAGTTCGCCGTCGTCGAGCGCATAGAGCTTCTGCGCGGCCTTCTTGCCGCGCGCGGGCGCATCGACGCGGAACAGCGGCGGCCGCGCGACACACACATGACCGCGCTCGATCAGTTGCGGGAAATGCTTGAAGAACAGCGTGAGCAGCAGCACCTGGATGTGCGAGCCGTCGACGTCCGCGTCCGACAGGATGCAGATCTTGCCGTAGCGCAGGTTCGACAGGTCGACGGTGTCGTCCGGGCTGTGCGGATCGACGCCGATCGCGACCGAGATGTCATGCACCTCGTTGTTCGCGAACAGGCGGTCGCGCTCGGTTTCCCACGTGTTCAGCACCTTGCCGCGCAGCGGCAGGATCGCCTGGTATTCCTTGTCGCGGCCCATCTTCGCGGAACCGCCCGCCGAGTCGCCCTCGACCAGGAACAGTTCGTTGCGCGCGATATCTTCCGTCTCGCAATCGGTCAGCTTGCCGGGCAGCACCGCGACGCCCGAGCTCTTGCGCTTCTCGACCTTCTGGCCGGCCCGCGTGCGCGCCTGCGCCTGCTTGATCACGAGTTCGGCGAGCTTCTTGCCGTGCTCGACGTGCTGGTTCAGCCACAGTTCGAGCGCCGGGCGCGAGAACGACGACACGAGCTTCACCGCGTCGCGGCTGTTCAGGCGTTCCTTGATCTGCCCCTGGAACTGCGGATCGAGCACCTTCGCGGACAGCACGAACGACACGCGCGCGAACACGTCTTCCGCGAGCAGCTTCACGCCCTTCGGCTGCAGGTTGTGCAGTTCGACGAAGCTCTTCACCGCCTGGTAGAGACCGTCGCGCAGGCCGGATTCATGCGTGCCGCCGGCCGGCGTCGGGATCAGGTTCACGTACGACTCGCGCACGAGCGAGCCTTCCTCGCTCCATGCGACGACCCACGATGCGCCCTCGCCCTCGGCGAAGGTATCGTCGCCCGAACGCGAATCGGCGAAACGCTCGCCTTCGAACAGCGGGATCAACAGCTCGCTGCCGTTCATTTCGTCGAGCAGGTAGCCGCGCAGGCCGTCCTCGTATTTCCACGTCTGGCGCTCGCCGGTCTTCTCGTTGACGAGCACGACCTCGACGCCCGGCAGCAGCACGGCCTTCGAGCGCAGCAGGCGCTGCAGCTCGCCGAGCGGCAGGTTCGGCGAATCGAAATATTTCGGATTCGGCCACACCTGCACGCGCGTGCCGGATTTCTTCTCGCCGCGGCCGAGGCCTTGCGTCGCGAGCGGCTTCACGACGTCGCCGTCGGCAAAGCCGAGTTCGGCGACCTTGCCGTCGCGCCAGACGGTGACGTCCAGGCGCGTCGCGAGTGCGTTCGTGACCGACACGCCGACGCCGTGCAGGCCGCCCGAGAACGTGTACGCGCCGCCGGCGGCCTTGTCGAACTTGCCGCCCGCGTGCAGGCGCGTGAACACGATCTCGACGACCGGCACGCCTTCTTCGGGGTGCATGCCGAACGGGATGCCGCGGCCGTCGTCCTCGACCGACACCGACTGGTCGGCGTGCAGCGTGACCGTGATCTGCTTGCCGTAGCCGCCGAGCGCCTCGTCGGACGCGTTGTCGATGACTTCCTGAATGATGTGCAGCGGATTTTCGGTACGGGTGTACATGCCGGGCCGCTGCTTGACCGGCTCGAGGCCCTTGAGCACCTTGATCGATGCTTCGCTATAGGCCGCGCTGGGCTTCTTCGTTGACATAGGCGCTGAATTTCGTCATTCATCGGGACGTTGTCCACATCTCGCGTGGATAACGTCGTGGACAAAACGTTGAGTTCCGTAAAAAAGCGAATCGAAACAACGGTGTGCTTGGACTGCTCCGAAAGCGGGCGCGCGGATTGCGACGCGCTGCCCGGGACGCGCGGTATTTTACTGGTTCCGCGTGGCACGCCATCGCAAGATCGTTCGCACCGCGCCGCGGGCCGGCCCGCGGCGCGGTGCGTCAGACCGGCTTGCGCTTCGCCTCGAGCGTCTCCCACCGCTCGAGCGCGGCGAGGAGTTCGTCGTCGATCGCCGCGAACCGCTCGGTCAGGCGCGTGCCTTCCTGCGGATCCTTCGCGAAGATCGAACCATCTTCGAGTTGCGCGTTGATCGTCTTCTGTTCTTCCTCGAGCGCCGCGATCTTCTGCGGCAGCGCATCGAGCTCGCGCTGCTCGTTGAACGACAGCTTCACCGTGCGCTGCGCGTTGCGACCGGCGGCATTTTTCGCCGCGTCTTCCTTGACCGGCGCCGCTTCCTTCACCGCGCGCTTCGCCGCTTCCTGCTGGGCGAGCTGCTGCGACCGCTCGCTCTGGATCTGCCAGTCGGTGAAGCCGCCGACATATTCGCGCCACTTGCCGTCGCCTTCCGCCGCGATCACCGACGTCACGACGTTGTCGAGGAACGCGCGATCGTGGCTGACGAGCAGCACCGTGCCGTCGTAGTCGGCCAGCAGCTCCTCGAGCAGTTCGAGCGTCGGGATGTCGAGGTCGTTGGTCGGTTCGTCGAGGACCAGCACGTTGGCCGGGCGCGCGAACAGGCGCGCGAGCAACAGCCGGTTGCGCTCGCCGCCCGACAGCGACTTCACCGGCGAACGCGCGCGTTCCGGCGCGAACAGGAAATCGCCGAGATAGCTCATCACGTGCTTGCGCACGCCGCCGATCTCGACCCATTCGCTGCCGGGGCTGATCGTGTCGGCCAGGCTCTTTTCCTGGTCGAGCTGGGCGCGCATCTGGTCGAAATACGCGACCTGCAGGTTCGTGCCCGTGCGCACCGTGCCCGCGTCGGGCTTCAGTTCGCCGAGGATCAGCTTGAGCAGCGTGGTCTTGCCGGCGCCGTTCGGGCCGACGAAACCGATCTTGTCGCCGCGCATGACGGTTGTCGAGAACGTGTCGACGACCGTGCGGTCGCCGTAGCGCTTCGTGACGTCCGTCAGTTCCGCGACGATCTTGCCCGACTTCTCGCCCTGCGCGACGTCGAGCTTCACGTTGCCCTGCGTATTGCGGCGCTCCTCGCGCTCGTGGCGCATCTGCACGAGCCGCGCGATGCGGCCGACGCTGCGCGTGCGACGCGCCTCGACGCCCTTGCGGATCCACACTTCTTCCTGCGCGAGCAGCTTGTCGAACTTCTCGTTTTCCACGCGCTCGACTTCGAGCTGCTGCGCCTTGCGCGTCTGGTACGCGGAGAAATTGCCCGGATACGACAGCAGCCGGCCGCGATCGAGCTCGACGATGCGGGTCGCGACGCGGTCGAGGAACGCGCGATCGTGGGTAATGAACAGCAGGCCCGCGCGCTGCGAGACCAGCAGCTCTTCCAGCCAGCGGATGCCGTCGAAGTCGAGGTGGTTGGTCGGTTCGTCGAGCAGCAGCACGTCGGGCTGCAGCACCAGCGCGCGCGCCAGCGCGACGCGCTTCTGCATCCCGCCCGACAGCGCATCGACCTGCGCGTCGCCGTCCGTCAGGCCGATCTGCGCGAGCGTCATCGACACGCGTGTGCGCCAGTTCCACGCGTCGTGCGCGTCGAGCGACGACTGCAGCGCGTTCATCCGCGCGAGCAGCGCGTCGTGCTCGGCGCCTTCCGGGGTATCCGCGAGGCGGTGCGCGATCGAATCGTATTCTTCGAGCACTTCGCGCGTGTGCGCGAGCCCCGATGCCACGGCGTCGAACACCGTTGCGCCGGGTTCGAATTCGGGCTCCTGCGGCACGTAGACGGTCACGAGCTCCTGCTGGCGCGTGATCAGCCCGTCATCGGGTTTCGCGAGCCCGGCGACGATCGTCAGCAGCGACGACTTGCCCGCACCGTTGCGGCCGATCAGGCCGACGCGTTCGCCGGCTTCCAGCGAGAAGTCCGCGTGATCGAGCAACGCGACGTGACCGAACGCGAGTTGCGCGCCGGTAATGGAATAAAGCGACATGGGGAGACGGCGAAGAGAGAAATCGGAAGCGCCCATTGTACCGGTGGCGGACGCCTGCACCGGGATGACCGGATGGACTAGGCCGGTGCGCGGCGCTGTTCGTGCCGCGGCGGCATGCCGGGACGTACGGCGGACGGGCCCGGCATGCCGCACTTCGGCGTGCGCCGGGCCGGTAGCAGGCATCCGGCCGGTGCTTGCCGACCGGGCGCCCGCATGCGGGACGCGCAATTACTTCACGTTGACCGTGATCGTCGAGCTCAGCTCGGGGCCGTACGAACGGTGCGCGCCGTCGCCGAGCTGCAGCGTCAGCGTGTGCTGGCCGGGCGGCAGCTTCACGTCGGTTTCGGTCTGGGCCTTGCCGAAATGCAGCGAGTGCTCGGTGGCCGGGATCACGTCGCCCTTCGGCACCGGCTTGCCGTCGATCAGCAGGTGATGGTGGCCCGTGTCCGGCGTCATGTCGCCGGCGGGCTTGAGCGCCATGCCTTCGAGACCGAACTTCACGTGCACGGGGCTCGACACCGTCGCGCCGTCCTGCGGCTCGACGAAGAACACGCGCGCCTCGGCACGCGCGAGCGTCGACACGGCCAGTGCCGCGACACACATCGCACCTGCGATCCATTTCTTGTTGAGCATCGTTTTCTCCTTCAGATTGAAAGGCTCACGAAGCATACACTGCGTGCCCCGCACGCGCGATGTCGATCGCTGTTCGCGATGCGTACGTTTAAAACGACGTTGCGGAGGCGTTCGGCGAAATTCCGGTACCATTGCGCCTTTCGTCCGCCGGCTACGCTGCGGGCGGCGTCACGACTTTCCTATCCCGAGCGTCACATGAGCGAAGTAACCGAATACCAGAGCTGGGTCTGCCTGATTTGCGGGTGGGTCTACAACGAAGCGGAAGGGCTGCCCGACGAGGGCATCGCCGCCGGCACCCGTTTCGCCGACATTCCGGCCGACTGGCGCTGCCCGCTATGCGACGTGGGCAAGGAAGATTTCGTCGTCGTCGACTTCTGATGCTCCGCTCCGATCGCGGCTGATCACGCGATACGCGCGTCGGTGCGCATTCCGCCCCGCCGACGCGCCGCGCGTTTGCTATACTCTGCGCGCTGTCCACATCGCCGTCCCGTTCGCGTCTTCTGCACGCGGAATCGCGGACATGGCCCTCCCCGTAGTTCAATGGATAGAACAAGCGCCTCCTAAGCGCTAGATACAGGTTCGATTCCTGTCGGGGGGACCATCGTAGTTCCCAACACTTCCCAAGTTTGCCCAAAAAGTCGCGCACAGCCTTGTGCTGCCCTGGACTATTACACTGCATCGTTGCCCGAGATAGCCGCCTGCATGCCAGCCAACGCGAGCAAGTGATGCACACATCCAAACGACGTGTGCAGTCCGACGCATCGCGAGCCCCGTTCAACGAATGTCACAAATGAATTGACTCCCCGTATCCACGTGAGTACACTACGCGCCGCGGGGTGGAGCAGTCTGGCAGCTCGTCGGGCTCATAACCCGAAGGTCATAGGTTCAAATCCTATCCCCGCAACCAAATACCGAAGCCCGCTCTGCGAAAGCAAGCGGGCTTTTTGTCGTTTGCGGACATTGCATGCGACACCCAACCGCACCTGGCCCGATCGCCGAGGACATGCGCCGAATATTGCGTAGAACCCCGAATATTTTCCAGCGTACGAACACCGGCAATGATTCGGCCCGGCGACGAACGCGACAAGCGTCCTCGCCTCTCCGCGCCGGTGCGTTACTGCGCCACTGCGTGCTGCACGTCCTTCGATGCATGCCAGACGCGGTAGCGCACGTCGAAACCGTCCGGCACGTACACGACGACCGGCAGGCGGCTGTTGTAGCGCAGCAGTTGACCGTCACCACGCACCTGCACGAACCGCTGCTGCGGCGCCTGGCCCGGGCAGGCCATCAGCGTGGACGCCGGCCCTTTCACGTCGGTCAACCGATAATACGTATAGCCCCAGCCCTTCACGTCCTCGGCGGTCAGCTCGCCGCCGAACCATTGCTGGTTGCAGTCGGTCTGCAACGTCTTGCCGATCATCAGCTCGACGCGCGCGTCGCCTTCGTTCGCGAGCGCGGGCAGCGCGATCACCGCGCGCTGCTGGCCGGCCGCCGGCTGCGGGAACATCTTGATCGACTCGGCCGAAACGGCGGGCGCCGATGCGGGCCCGGCCGCGCAGGCGGCGGCGGTCGTCACGCAAAAGGCGGCCAGGACGGCCCGGATCGCGAATTTCATCGATGTGCTCCTGATAAACAAAATGGCCCCGGATGCTAACACTTTCGCCGCAAGACCTTACGGCACCGTAATTTAACGACACAATTGCAAACAGTCGGCGATCTCCGCGCGCGGTATTTATAGGGGAATCAACGGAGAACATCATGCTGAAGCTCATTGCTGCCGCCGGCGTCGCCACGCTGCTGGCGGGCTGCGTCGTCGGTCCGGACGCCGGATACGGCTACGGACAGCCCTACTATTCCGATCCCGGCTACGCGTATGGGCCGGCCTACGGGGCGGCGCCCGTCTACGGGACGGTCAATATCTGGGGCGGCGGCGGTGGACGCGACTGGGACCGCGGCCACCGCGACTACCGCCGCGGGGATCGCGATCGCGGTGACCATGGCGGCTGGGGACGCGGGGGCGGCGGACGCCGCGGCGACTGGAACGAAGGCGGCGGCGGGCGCGGCCACGGCGACGGCGGCGGTCGGGAGCACTGATCCGCTACCGTAATTGCAACCGTTTGTATCCGCCCGCGGCCGCATACGATCGCCGCACGGCGCGCAACAACCGGCGTCCGCAAAATGACAAAGGCCCTCGCATCGTGCGAGGGCCTTTGTCATTCTGTTGTGTCGTCCCGCGAACCGAGGGTTCAATCGGCGCCGGCCATGCGGCGCCGAATCGGGTCACTCACGGGTCATTCACCGTTCACCGCTCACCAGCCGGCCGGCTGCGCATAGCCACCCGACACGGGCGCACCGCACACGTACGCGCGCTGGTAGCGGTCGTAGCAATAGTTCGGGCCGTCGTCTTGGTACTGCGCCTGCTGGTAGGCCGGATAAGCCGGCTGCTGGTACGCCGGCGCCTGGTAATACGTCGGCGGCTGATACGCCGGTGCCTGATACACGGGCGCCTGGTACGCGACCGGCGGATTCATCGCGGAAGTCACGATCGCGCCGAGCACCGCACCGCCGATCAGCGCGCCGATGACGGCGCCCCCGTCGCGGCCATGCGCGGACGCCGGCCCCGCCACCGCGAGCGAACCGGCGAGAACACATACTGCGGCAATCTTTTTCATGATGGACTCCCACGCGAAGTGGCACTGGATGCGATGCATTGTGGCTGCCCGCGGCCGTAATAGATGCAGCAAGTGGTAACGCGCCATTACGGGTATCTCGCTCACCGAAACGCGGCACTGCCGTGCTACGATTTTCGGCACACAGGAGACGCCTTCATGCAGCCCGAAACCGCCCGCCGTTTCGATACCGAATTCGCGCCGCGCATTGCGCAGGCGATCGCCGCCTTCTTCACCGAGCACGTCCGGGCCGACGTCGTCCCGTACGGCGGGCACGGGCGCCCGACGTGCGTGCAGATCCGCAGCGCGCCGCACGAACACGTGAGCGGCTTCGTGCATCCGCTGAACCTCGAGCTGACCTGGGACACCGACGAAATCGAACGGCTGATGCAGCCTGACGGCGCGACACGCTTCGAGCACTACCTGAGCGCGCTGCCGAGAAAGCTGAGCGCATGGCAAGGTGCGCGCGACATCGATCTCGCGTCGCGCACGCAGGCCGACCCGCTCGTGCGGCTCGGCGGCCTGGACTTCGAAGGCTGAATGCACGCGCCAGCCGGCGGCCGGTTGCGCCGGCGTCGCGCAATACGGCCCGGTGATACACTCGACCGGTCCCGCGCCGGTGCCGCGCTGCCGGCCGGGTCATTCACCGCCGCCGCCACCCGCGAGCATGGTTGCGCACGCAACCGGCCCCCAAACGCGGACAACCACGCCTTCGCTCCGTCATGAACGCCGATACCGGCCTGCCGCTTCCGCAACGCTACTGGGCGATCGCCTGCGTCGCACTGGGCATCACGCTCGCCGTGCTCGACGGCGCCATCGCGAACGTCGCGCTGCCAACGATCGCACGCGATCTCCACGCGTCCGACGCCGCCTCGATCTGGATCGTCAACGCGTACCAGCTCGCGGTCACGATCACGCTGCTGCCGCTCGCGTCGCTCGGCGAGCGCGTCGGCTATCGCCGCATCTATATCGCAGGTCTTGCGCTCTTCACCGCCGCGTCGCTCGGCTGCGCGCTCGCCGGCTCGCTGCCGACGCTCGCGGTGATGCGCGTGATCCAGGGGTTCGGCGCGGCCGGCATCATGAGCGTCAACGCGGCGCTCGTGCGGATGATCTATCCGACGTCGATGCTCGGGCGCGGGCTGTCGATCAACGCGATGGTGGTCGCGCTGTCGTCGGCGATCGGCCCGACGGTCGCGTCGGCAATCCTGTCGTTCGCGTCGTGGCCGTGGCTGTTCGCGGTGAACGTGCCGATCGGCATCGCCGCGGTATTCGGCAGCATGCGTGCGCTGCCGGCCAACCCGCTGCACGACGCACCGTACGACATCCCGAGCGCGCTGATGAATGCCTGCGTGTTCGGCCTGCTGCTCATGGCCGTCGACGGCCTCGGTCACGGCGAAGGCCACGCGTACGTCGCGGCCGAGCTGGCGGTCGCGTTCGGTGTCGGCTACTTCTTCGTGAAGCGGCAGCTGTCGCAGCCGGCGCCGCTGCTGCCGGTCGACCTGATGCGCATCCCGATGTTTGCGCTATCGATCTGCACGTCGGTCGCGTCGTTCACGTCGCAGATGCTCGCGTTCGTCGCGCTGCCGTTCTGGCTGCAGAATTCGCTCGGCTTCTCGCAGGTCGAAACCGGCCTCTACATGACGCCGTGGCCGCTCGTGATCGTGTTCGCCGCGCCGCTCGCCGGCGTGCTGTCGGATCGTTACTCGGCCGGCATCCTCGGCGGGATCGGGCTCGCACTGTTCGCGGCCGGCCTGCTGTCGCTCGCGACGATCGGCGCGCACCCGGGCACCGTCGACATCGTGTGGCGGATGGCGCTGTGCGGCGCGGGCTTCGGGCTGTTCCAGTCGCCGAACAACCGCGCGATGCTGTCGTCGGCGCCGCGCGAGCGCAGCGGCGGCGCGGGCGGGATGCTGAGCACGGCCCGGCTGACGGGCCAGACGCTCGGCGCCGCGCTCGTCGCACTGATTTTCGGACTCGTGCCCGAGCGCGGGCCGACGATCGCGCTCTACGTCGCCACGGTGTTCGCGGCAGTCGCCGCGGTGGTCAGCATGCTGCGCATCGCGTCGCCGCGGCCCGACGCGGCAACGTGACGCGGCCACGCATCGCCTGCGAACCCGCGCCTCACGCGCCGTCGAGCGCGTCCATCACGAAGCGCACGCGCGCCGCCACGCTCACGCGCGGCAGTTCGATCGGCCGATAGCCGTACGCCGTATAGCAGTCGACCATCGCGTCGTAGGTGCGCACGGCTTCCGCGAAATCCTGCCGGCGCTCGGTGTCCTGCACATAGATCTCGGGCCACGGCGGCGCGATGAACACGCGCCGGTGATAACGGAAGCGCCGCGCCGCGGCGTCCGCATGCGCGGGCACCGCGAGGCCCGTCAATCGCAGGTAACCGATCACGTCCGGCACGCCGCGATCGAAGAACACGGGCCCCCGCGCGCACCGCGCGAGATGATACGAGCGCATCTCCCAGTTCAGCATCAGTTCGGCGAACGCGGCCCGGTCGCGCCACGGCAGCGCCGGGCCGTCGATCGCCATCTGGTCGCGGATCACGCCGCGCCCGGCCTCGTGCGAGCGCGCAAAGCCGGCACGCTCGAGCGCATCGAGCAACGTGCTCTTGCCCGAGCCGGGGCCGCCGGTGACGACGAAGAAGCGGGCCGACGCATCGTCCGCGCCGCCGCCCGTCTGCCTGCGCTCAGACATGCGCGACTCGCCGGCCCGCGCGCTGCGTGACCGACGCGGTGGCCGCGACGCTGCGCAGATCGGCGACGAACGTATCGCGCCAGACCGACAGGTCGTTCTCGCGCAGCCGCGCGAGGTTCTCTTCATGCCGCGCCTGCCGCTCCGCGAGCGGCATCGACAACGCACGCTCGAGCGCATCGGCCATCTGCGACAGATCGTACGGATTGACGAGCAGCGCACCGGTCAGCTCGGCCGCCGCGCCCGCGAATTCCGACAGCACGAGCACGCCCGGATCGGCCGGATCCTGCGATGCGACGTATTCCTTCGCGACGAGATTCATCCCGTCGCGCAACGGCGTCACGTAGCCGACCTGCGACATCCGGAAGAACGCCATCAGCAGGTTGCGCTCGTACTTGCGGTTCAGATACTGGATCGGCGTCCAGTCGAGCTGGGAGAAGCGGCCGTTGATGCGGCCGGCCTCCCCTTCGAGCGTTTCGCGAATGCGCTGGTAGGTCTGCACGTCGGCGCGCGTCGGCGGCGCGATCTGCACGAGCGACACGCGCCCCTGCCAGCCCGGCGCGTTGGCGAGCATCCGCTCGAACGACTGGAAGCGCTCGACGAGCCCCTTCGAATAGTCGAGCCGGTCGACGCTCATCACGAGCTTGCGGCCGTCGAGCGCGTCGCGCAGCATCTTCACCGGCTTGCGCGAGCCGTACTGGACGGCCGCTTCGGCAATCGCATCCGGATGCACGCCGATCGGATAGGCGGCGACCTTCACGACGCGGCCGTGCGCATGCAGCATCCCGTCGTCGCTCGCGGCACCAATCCCGCGCCGCTCGATATAGTCGGTGAACGCCTGCTTGTCGGCATCGGTCTGGAAGCCCGCGATGTCGTACGCGCACATGAACTTCACGAGTTCCTCGTGCGGCGGCACGACGCGCAGCAGGTCGGGCGACGGAAACGGAATGTGCAGGAAGAAGCCGATCGGATTTTTCACGCCGAGCTCGCGCAGGCAATGCGCGAACGGCAGCAGATGATAATCGTGCACCCAGATCAGGTCGTCGGGCTTCAGCAGCGCGGCGAGCTGCTTCGCAAGCATCGCGTTCACGCGCAGATAGCCCGCGTACTCCTGCCGGTCGAAGCGCGCGAGATCGCCGCGGTAATGGAACACCGGCCACAGTGTCGCGTTCGAGAAGCCACGGTAGTACTGATCGTAGTCGCGCCGGGTCAGCCCGACCGTCGCATACGTGACGTTGCCGTCCTGCCGGATCGCGGGGGCGGCGTCGGGCGTGCCGACGATCTCGCCGTTCCAGCCGAACCAGACGCCGCCGGTGTCCTTCAGCGCGTCCATCACGCCGACCGCGAGGCCGCCTGCGCTCGGGCGCGTGTCCTCGCCGGCGGCGACACGGTTCGATACCACGATCAATCTGCTCATGCGGCTTCCCCTCCTCGATTCGATTGGATGACGCGCGACGCGCGCCAAGGCGGACGCGACGGCCCGAAGGCAGTCGCGCGGCGATTCAGATGTGAGCGATGCGACCAGACGTGCAATGAAATGCGATGGCGGAATGCAACGACGACGGGATCAAGCGTCCTGCTCCTGACCGAGGTCGCGTTGATAGTCGAGCCCTTCCGGGCGTGCGCCGCCCTGGTTGTGATCGCCGTCGGACGGCGTCTCGTCGGGTGCACCGGCTGGCGTTGCGCCCGGCGCGTCGGTCGGCGGGCGCGGGCGGTCGGCACCCGCATCGGCTGGCCGGTGAGCAAGCCGTTTCGAACGGCGCATGACTGGGTGTCTCATATGGCGCGCGGCTCGGAGCCGTCGTAGAAACATTCCATAACAAAACAGTCTAGGTCGGTTCCTTGCATGCCGAGGTAACAATTGCCTTCAATTTGTAACGTTTCGACCCCGAACCAGCCACTTGTCCGACAATAGCGCCGCGCATACGCGCGCGTGCCGCCGGCCGGCGATTTGTCAGAGCTTTGCAGTTTTCCTATGACAATTGCGAAACAATGACGCGGCAAGGGGGCGCGCATGCGTCGCCGCTCACCCAGACAGGATTTGCACTCAGGGATGAACATTCGTTTTGAACCGCCGCGCCGGGCCATGCCGGCGCGCATCGTGCTGGCCACGCTCGCCACGGCCGCCCTGCTGTCCGGCTGCAATTCGCTGTACAGCGAAGGCGCGACGGCCGGCGCCGGCATCGCGGGCGCCGCGATCGCCTCCAAGGTCACCAACAATGCCGCCGTCGCGACGGGCATCGGCCTCGGCGCCGTTGCCGGCGCGCGTGCGGGCGTCCAGTACACGCAGCGCGTCGCACACCGCTACACACAGGAACAGATCGCGAAGGCGGCCGGTCCGCTCGACGTCGGCGGCGTCGCGCCGTGGTCGACGCACCATTCGTTCCCGATCGAGGACGACGAACAGGGCCGCGTGACCGTCAGCCGGATGATCAGCATCGGCCCGCTCGACTGCAAGGAAATCGTGTTCGCGGTCGACACGCCGGCGAAGGCCGACAAGGTCGCGCAATCGGCGTTCTACGTCGCCACGATCTGCCGCGACGGCCCCGTGTGGAAATGGGCGTCGGCAGAACCCGCGACCGAACGCTGGGGCGCGCTGCAATGAGCATCGCGATCCGTATCGCGGCGATCGGCGCGCTGTGCGCGGCCACCGCCGCGCTGTCGGGCTGCGGATCGGTCGGCGCGGCAAGCGGCGCACTCGCCGGCGCGGCGACGGGTCTCGTCACCGCGAACCCGGCCGTCGGCGTCGGGGTCGGAATTGCCGTGCAGGCGGCAACCGACGAGGCCGTCAACCGCACGATGAAGCAGCTCCATCAGAACCAGCAGGACGCGATCGCGAAGGTGGCCGGCAGCCTGGCCGTCGGCGAAGTGAAACCGTGGAAGGTGCAGAACACGCTGCCGCTGGAAAACGGCGAGGGCGAGGTGCGCGTGGCGCGTGCGTATTCGACGGCGCTCGCGCTGTGCAAGGAATTCGCTTTCTCGGTGAAGGACGGGGACAAGGCCGACTGGTATTTCGCGAATGCGTGCCAGCAAGGCACGCACTGGAAGTGGGCGTCGGCGGAACCGGCCGTCGACCGGTGGGGCAATTTGCAGTAACGATGCGATGCGCGGCGCCTGATTGCGAGCGCCACGCATGCGGATGCCGGGCCGCACGGCCCGGCGCACCGGCTCAGGACTCGACGTCCTCGAGACTGAAGATTTCGGTCTGGTCGTTGTACGAGAAGATCTCGCCGTAACGGCCCCAGTCGATCACCGCGTCGAGCGTTTCCTCCGCCGCGCCGTCCGACAGGAAATCCTCCAGCTCCTGCTCGAAGCGCACGCGCGGCGCGCGATGGCCCGGGCGTTCGTTCAGCACCTTCTTGATCCGCGCGGCGAGCGGCACGTGCTTCAGCAGATGATCGGCGAACATCAGCTTGCGCTCCTGCGTGCCGAATTCGGCGAACACGCGCCCCGGCGGCGTCAGGAACACGTCCCCTTCCCGCACGTCCGCAAACCCGAGGTACTGCAGCACTTCGGCGATCGGGAACAGGTCGTCCACTTCCAGATGCAGCGTGCGCGCGATTTCCGGCATGTCCGCGCGGCCGTGATACGGCGCCATCGCGAGCGTCTCGATCAGGCCGGCCATCAGGTTGGTCGACACTTGCGGCAGCCAGCTGCCGAGCTCCAGCCCCTTCTTCGTCGCCTCGCCGGTCTGGCGCGCCGTCATCTTCGCGTAGATGTCGTCGACCAGCTTGCGGAACGCGGGGTCGAGCCGGTTGCGCGGATGCTTGAACGGCACCTTGATCTCGGCGATCACGCGGCCCGGGTTCGACGACAGCACCAGAATGCGATCGCACATGAACACCGCTTCCTCGATGTTGTGCGTGACGATCAGCACCGACTTGATCGGCATCCGGCCTTGCGTCCACAGGTCGAGCAGGTCGGTACGCAGCGTCTCGGCCGTCAGCACGTCGAGTGCCGAGAACGGCTCGTCCATCAGCAGGATCGTCGGGTCGACGACGAGCGCGCGCGCGAAGCCCACGCGCTGGCGCATCCCGCCCGACAACTCGCGCGGATACGCGTTCTCGAAGCCGTCGAGACCGATCAGGTCGATCGCGGCGAGCGCGCGTTCGCGCCGCTCGCGCGCGCCGACGCCGAGCGCCTCCAGCCCGGCTTCCACGTTCTGCAACACGGTCAGCCACGGGAACAGCGCAAACGTCTGGAACACCATCGCGACGCCTTCGGCCGGGCCGTCCAGCGGCTTGCCGAGATAGGTCACCTCACCGCCGGTCGGCTCGATCAGGCCGGCGATGATCCGCAGCAGCGTGGACTTGCCCGAGCCGGAACGGCCGAGCAGCCCGACGATCTCGCCTTCGCGCAGCGACAGGTTCGCATCGTCGAGCACGAGCAG